>CAMFJT010000171.1 GCA_945957125.1 uncultured Rhodospirillales bacterium
GAGCATGAACTCGCCGGCGATCGAAGACTATCGATCCTCCACGACGATCACGCCACGTGGGGCGAGGACGAGGGCGACTTTGTCGCCGGCGGCGAGCGGACGGTCGACGCGGGGGCAGGTGGCGAAGAGCACACCCGCCTCGGTGTCGATCGAATATTCCATGTGGGTGCCGAGATAGCTCGCCTTGGCGAGCGTGCCGGGAAGGGCGCCGGCGGGGCCGGGCGCGGTCTCGACGGTGATCGCCTCGGGGCGGACCGCGACGGTCGCCGCGCCGTCGCGCGCGCGGGTGTCGTCGATGTCGAGCGAGGCGGGGCCCAGCGTCACGCGCACGCGCGCCGCGTCGAGGCGGCGGACCTGGCCGCGCGCCGGGTTCGATTCGCCCATGAAGCGGGCGAGGAACGGCGTCGCCGGCCGCTCGTAGAGGTCGCGCGGGCTGCCCTGTTGCTCGATGCGGCCGGCATTCATGACGATGATGCGGTCGGACACCGCCATCGCCTCCTGCTGGTCGTGCGTGACGTAGACCACGGTGAGGCCGAGCCGCTGCTGCAGCTCGCGGATCTCCTCGCGCATCTGGCGGCGCAGGCGGGCATCGAGGTTGCTGAGCGGCTCGTCGAACAGCAGGACCGAGGGCTGCAGCACGAGCGCGCGGGCGACGGCGACCCGCTGCTGCTGGCCGCCCGACAGCTCCGACGGCTGGCGCGCGCCGTAGCCTTCGAGCCCGACCTGGGCCAGCCCGTCGAGCGCCTGCCGATTGGCGGCGGCCTTGGCGACGCCCGAACGGCGCAGGCCGTAGGCGACGTTCTCCAGCACGCTCATGTGCGGGAAGAGGGCGTAGGACTGGAACACCATGCTCACGTCGCGCTCGGTGGCGCCCAGGGCGGTGACGTCGCGGCCGGCGATCAGGATGCGGCCCTCGCTCGGCAGCTCGAGGCCGGCGATCATGCGCAGCGTCGTGGTCTTGCCGCAGCCCGAGGGGCCGAGCAGCGTGACCAGCGTGCCCTGCTCGACGGTGAAGCTGACGCCGGCGACGGCGGTGGCCTCGCCATAGCGCTTCACGACGTTGCGGAATTCGACGCTCACGCGCGGCCTCCCTGGAGCTGGACCGCGCGGCGGCCGAGGCGGCGGCTGCCGACCGCGAGCTGGATCAGCAGGATCGCCGCCAGCATCAGGACGATCAGCGCGCAGCTATAGGCGATGGCCAGGCCGTAATCGCCGTTGATGACGCGCAGGATGATGTAGGTCGTCGCCAGCTCGTACTCGGCGGTGACGAGGAAGACGACCGCGCTCACCGTCGTCACCGCGCGCACGAAGCCGTAGACCAGCGCGCCGACGATCGCCGGCCGCAGCAGCGGCAGCACGACATAGGCCAGCGTCTGCGGGCCCCGCCCGCGCAAGGTGGCCGACGCCTCGTCGAGGCTACGGTCGATCTGGCTCATCGCCGCCATGCCCGCGCGCACGCCGACCGGCATGTTCCTGAACACGAAGCACAGCACGATGATCAGCGCCGTTCCGGTGATCTCCAGCGGCGGGACATTGAAGGCGAAGACATAGGCCACGCCGATCACCGTGCCCGGCACGGCGAAGGACAGCATGGTCGCGAACTCGAGGGCGGCGCGCCCGGCGAAGCGCTGGCGCACCAGCAGCCAGGCGGCGATCAGGCCGAGCGCGGCGGTGAGCGGTGCGGCGATGGCGGCGAGCTTGACCGTCGTCCAGAAGGAATTCCATGCCGCGCCGGACCAGATCAGCCCCTCGGCCGTGCGCTCGATCGCGAACGCCTTGACGTAGTGGTCGAAGGTCGGCGTGTAGTCGCGGCCCCACACCTTGACCAGCCCGCCGACGAAGGCGAAGCCGTAGAGCACGAAGGTGAAGGCCGCCCACGGCAGGGCGATGCATTGCGCCAGGCGGCGCGCGCCGTCGGGCAGCGGCGTCGGCAGGCCGGAATCGCCCTTGCCCGAGATGGTCGCGTAGGATCGCGTGCCGACCACGCGGCGCTGCAGGAAGAAGGCGCCGAGCGCGAAGGCGAGCAGCAGCAGCGCGAGCGCGGCGGCGCGGCCGTAATCGAGCTGCGCGCCGACCACGGCGAAGTAGATCTCGGTCGACAGCACGCCGTAGTCGCCGCCGAGCACGATCGGGTTGCCGAAATCGGCGATGCTCTCGATGAAGCCGACGAGGAAGGCATTCGCGAGTCCCGGCCGCATCAGCGGCAGCGAGACGGTGGCCAGCGTCGCCCAGCGGTCGGCGCGCAGGGTGCGCGAGGCTTCCTCGAGTGTCGGGCTGACGCCCTCGACGACGCCGATCAGCACCAGGAACGCCACCGGCGTGAAGGCGAAGAGCTGCGCCAGCAGCACGCCCTGGAAGCCGTAGATCCAGCGCGTCTGCGGCACGGCGAACGCCCAGTCGAGGAGCTGGTTGACGAGCCCCGAGCGGCCGAAGATCAGGATCAGGGCCAGCCCGATCACGAAGGGCGGGGTGACGATCGGCAGCACCGTGAGAACGCGCAGCGTCTTCTTGAAGCGGAAGCCGGTGCGCGTGGCGATCAGCGCGAAGGCGAGGCCCAATATCGTCGTGCCTGCACCGCAGCACAGTGCGAGGAATAGCGTGTTCCACGCCACGCCGCAGCGGCCGCCGCCCGCCAGGCAGCGCAGGCTCCAGATCTTGGCCGCCGCCAGCCGTTCGACCAGCAGCGCGGGCATGACGGCGCCGTCGCCGTCCTGGAAGGCTTGCGACAGGATGCGCAGGATCGGCCAGGCGGTGAAGAGCAGGATCGAGGCAGCCACCGTCGTCATCGCGCCGGCCACGAAGGCGTCGCCGCCGAACGCACCGCGCAGGGCGAGGCCGATCGAGAGCAGCGACAGCAGCGTCACCAGCACGACCGTCGCGCCGGCGCCGATGCCGACCTGCCGGCTCTCCATCTCGCCGAACAGCGCGTTGAGCCAGGCGGCGGTCCAGCCGCGCAGGCCGATGCCGAAGGCCTGCGCGGCGAACAGCACGAGGCCAAGGGTCGCGACGCCGACGAGCAGTGTGCCGCGCCGCTCGCGGGGCATCGGGACGACGTCGAGCACGAGGCTGGCGGCGAGCGCCAGCAGGACCGGCGCGAGCCACCAGCGGCCGTGGACCACCACCTGCGCAATGCCGGATGCATAATCCTCCGACGACCACAGGCCGCCGAGCCAGACGGTCGAGTCGAGGCCCTCCTGCAGCGAGTACCAGGGCAGAAGCAGCGCCGCGAGCAGGCCGGCGGCCGACCAGGCGAGCGCCGCGCGGTTCATTTGAAGTGCCAGCGGCTCCCCTGCTGCGGGATGACGAAGCGCACGCCGAGATCGTTCGCGGCGGAAAGCTCCTGCTCCATCCGCGCCTGCGGCTGCTCGCGCGTCAGCGAATACTTGATGTGCGTGATCACGACCGGCAGGTCCTTCAGCGCATTGCCGCCGGCCATCGCGTCGAGCTCGTGCAGCGAGGCCATGATCCATTTCGGCGTAAGATGGCCGAAGAGCTGCGCGTCGGGCCGGTCGCTGGTGTAGGACGATTCGATCAGGATCGCCTTCAGCTTGCGCTGCTTCGCCTTGTCGGCGATGGCCGTCCAGACGTCGCGCATCCGCGTGCCCTTCTCGACGGGGTCGGGGCCGGTGTCGCCGAAATAGACCAAGATGTCGCCGTCGCTCTCGACGACGAACGCCGCCGATTCGATGCCGCCGTGGCTCAGCGGGAAGGCGGTCACGCTCATCTTCGTGCCTTGCAGCGGCACGGGCGTGGCCGGCGTCAGGTCCTGCATCGCGTACTTCTTGAGCTGCGGAGCCTTGCCGCGGTCGCTGAAGTTGGGCCACGCCTGCCAGTTGAAGTACGTGTCCACGAGCGCTGCGTTGACCGAGGGCAGGGCGTAGATCGGCTTCTTCGAATCGTCGGGCGAGGCGATCACCAGTCCCGCCATGTGGTCGAGATGGGCGTGGCTTATGAGATAGCCCTTGATGCGATCGGTCAGCACATGGCCGACGCGCCCCAGGCCCGAGTCCGCCGGGACCGTCACGCCGTCGAGCGCACCCTTCTCGTCGGCGACCCGAAGGCCGTTGACCAGCGTGCCGGCATCGAACGTCACCGCCCGGTCGTCGTCGTGCGGATGGACCATCCAGGCGCTGAGATTGCCGTCCTGGATCCCGCCCAGCGCGCCCAGCGCCACGATGTCGAATCCGTCGGCGGCATGTCCCGCCGGCGCGTGTGCGAGGAGCCCGACCGCCACCGCGGCGGCGAGCAGCAGCGGGCGATGACCCGTCGTCCCGACCGGAGCCGAACGCAGTGAGGCGTAGTGGAGGGACCTTTTCATGCAACGCCTGCTAGCATGAACAGGTCCCTCGACTACGCTTCGCTTCGCTCGGGACGACGGGGGCACGGCGATGTCTCCCGTCACGGCTTGGGCAGGGCGCCGACCTCGGAGTCCCAGCGGGCGATCAGGCGCTTGCGTTCGGCGGACTTGCCGTACTTGGCCTGGTCGTAGTCGATCAGCTTCATGTCGGCGAACTTCGGCGCCTCGGGCGGCACCGGCGTTGCCTTGTTCGACGGCACCTGGAACTGCTTGGCCTGCGCCTCGAGCTTCTGCGCCTCGGGCGTCAGCGCCCAGTCGTAGAACTTCTTCGCGTTGGCCAGATTGCGCGCACCCTTCACGATGCTCATCGAGCCGATCTCGTAGCCGGTGCCCTCGCACGGCGTGGCGGTCTTCACCGGGAAGCCGGCCAGCGCCTCGGTCACGCCGTCATGCACGAAGGAGATGCTGACGCCGGTCTCGCCGCGCGCCACCGCCTTCATCGGCGCGGTGCCCGAGCGGGTGTAGGCGTTGACGTTGGCATGCATCTTCTTGAGGTAGTCGAACGCCTTCTCCTCGCCCATGAGTTGCACCAGCGTGGCGATCGCGACATAGGCGGTGCCCGACGAGTTGGGGTTGGCCATCTGGATCTCGCCCTTGAACTCGGGCTTCAGCAGGTCGGCCCAGCAGGCCGGCGGCTTGGCGTTCTTCTTGGCCAGCAGCTCGGTGTTGAAGCCGAAGCCCAGCGCGCCGGCATAGATGCCGACGGTCTTGCCGCCCGAGTCGGTGTTCTGCTTGATCGCCCAGGGATGCAGCTCCGCGAGGTGCGGTGACTTGTAGGCCTCGGTGAGGTTCTCCTCGGCGGCCTGCAGGTGCGGATCGCCGGTGCCGCCGAACCACACGTCGCCCTTCGGGTTCTGTGCCTCGGCCTTGAGCTGCGCGATGGTCTCGCCCGAGCCCTTCTGCGTCATCGAGACCTTGATGCCGGTCGCCTTCTGGAACTCGTTGGCCGCAAGCGTGCACCATTCGACCTGCACCGAGCAGTAGACGTTGACCACGCCCTGCGCCGAGGCCGGCGCCGCCGAAGCGAGGAAAAGGGTGCCGATGACGGCCGCCGCGAGTCTCATGCGTCCTCCGATGTTACTCTTTTGTGACAACATGGCACGCGGGCCGCCGACCGGGCAATCACCAGCGGCCGACGCCGCCGATCACGATGGTGGGCACGTTGGCGGTGTGGCTCTTCACGGTGAAGACCTGCGAGCCGGGGCGGCGGCCGTCGCGCGGCTCGGTGACCTCGACGCCGGCCTTGCTCAGCCGTTCGTTGCAGCGCGCGATATCGGGCGTGCGCCACGACACGCCCCAGAGCTGGTCGGGGCCGTCGGAGACGCCCTTCTTCAGCTCGTGCGCGATCTCGACCACGAGGTCGCCGCAGCGGAAGAACAGCAGCCGCGAGCCCCATTGCGGATTGCTGCGATCGAGCCGCAGGTCGAGCCCCAGCCGGCCGCCATAGAGCGCGACCGCACGCTCCGGATCGGGCGTGCGGATGACGACGTGGTCGAGCGTGGTGATCGAGGCGGCCTCGCTGCTCCGCAGCAGCGGAGAGGGCTCGGGCGCTGCCGTGCGCTCGACCAGCGCGATCGGCACTCCATGCGTGGCCTCGGCCGACAGCCTCAGAAGGTCGCCGACGCGCTCCGTCGCGATCGCCCGCCGCCCCAGCCGCCGCGCTGCCGCGTCGAGCGAAGCCGTGGCGAACACCAGTGCCGAGAGCTGCGCCGTCGAGGCATGGTCCTCGATCGTCACGCCGACATTGCCGACCCGCAGCCGCCCGCCTTCGGCCCGCCGCCCGAGCAGCGTCTCGTACGCCCCGACCGCCCCGTCGCGGAACGAGGCGCGCACCGTGAGATGGTCGAGCGCGTCGATCATTGGCGGATCAGCCGGCGTGTGATGTTGCGGCGGCCGTCGACAACACGGACGATCACGACTTCGTCTCCGATATGGTCGTAGACAACGACATATGGCGCCAGCACCGCAATACGGGCGTGACGTCCCAAGCTCCTTCGTGGTGATCCGCTGGCCGGAAACATCTCAAGTCGTGCATAGATCGATTTCAACCCCAGCGCATAGCGTTCGGCGACGACGAATCCCGCCAATTCACCCAACTGCTCCAATATTGCCCTGACGTCGGTACCAGCACGGGGCTGATGACGAGCCGCGTCGTCGATGCTTGAGTTTTTTCAGCGTGTCGTCGATGTGGGCGAGATGCTCAGCCAGCGAGAGTCCTTTGCCTTGCTCGAGGGAGGCGCGCCCCTCATCCACCAATGCTCTGGCCCAAGCCATATCGTCGACATCCATGTGTTCTGACACGAATTGTGACAGGGCATCGTCGATGCTGTCGTAGACGCCGGCCTCTACCTGCGCCTCGAGCCATTCCTGCTGCTCGCGGGGAAGGGTGATGTTCATGGCGGCAGTCTACTGCCTTTCGGGCGCCTACCCAATCCGCTTGAGGTGCTCCTTGAAGTAGGCGCCGCGCTTGACGTAGCTGGCGGCGCTCATCCGGAGGCGCTCGACATTGTCCTCGCTGACCTCGCGTACCGCCTTGGCGGGGGAGCCGAAGATCACCGCGCGGTCGGCGAAGGTCTTGCCCTCGGTCACCACCGCGCCGGCGCCGACCAGCGAGCTGGTGCCGATCACAGCCTTGTTCAGCACCACCGCGCCGACGCCGATCAGCGAGCCGTCGCCCACGGTGCAGCCGTGCAGCATGACGCAATGGCCGATGGTGACGTTCTTGCCGAGGGTGAGCGGCATGCCGGGATCGGTATGCAGGACGGAGTTCTCCTGCACGTTGCTGTCGTCGCCGATGGTGATCGGCTCGTTGTCTGCCCGCAGCACGGCAAACGGCAGGATGCTGACCCGCTCCCCGAGGATGACCTCGCCGATGATCACCGCTTCCGGCGAGATGTAGCAGGAGTCCGGGATGACCGGCTTCTTGTCGTCCAGTGCGTAGATCGGCATCTCGTTCCCTTCCGTGCCCTCGAGCGGGGTGTCGAACCGGGCTTGCCATTTCGGGGGCGGCATTGCAATTGGCTTGGAAAATCAAGTGTTCGCCCTGCAGCGAGGTTGCAGGAGAAACGCCAGTCTGCGAGCATGCAGGCGGACTGGCTTTCAGCCGATCGCCAGAACATCAGGAGAGAAATATGAAGACTTTGACTGCAATGGTGGTGTGTGCGTCGATTGCCATGCCGCTCTTCGCCCATGCGCAATCCGCTTCCGACGTCGCCTATTGCAACAAGCTGAGCCAGACCTATCGTGCGACCGCCCAGTTGAACTCGACGCCGGACGCCACCGTTCCGACGGCGATGTCCAAGTGCGCGACGGCGCCGGGTGAGGCGATTCCGATCATCGAGAAGGCGCTGACCGACGGTAAGGTGACCCTGCCGAAGCGCGACTAGCACATCCCGGTCCGGCATTCTGTCTGGCGCCCGTCATCTCCTGGAGATGGCGGGCGCTTTCGTTTCGGTGTCGATTGACGTTTACGTAAACGTCAACTATGACGACGCCATGTCTGCCGCCGCCCCCTCGGCCGTCCCGGCCCAAAGTCCCGCGCCGCGCGACACGGCGCGAATCTTCAGCATCGCCGAGCTTGCGCGCGAGTTCGCGATCACCGCGCGGACCATACGGTTCTACGAGGACGAAGGGCTGATCAAGCCGCGCCGGCAGGGCCTCACCCGGCTGTACAGCGTTGGCGACCGCACGCGGCTGGGCTGGATCCTGCGCGGCAAGCGGCTCGGTTTCTCGCTCGCCGAGATCAAGGAACTCCTCGACCTCTACCAGGTCGACCGCACCGGCAATCAGCAGCTGCGCGAGCTGCTGCGCCGCAGCCGCCAGCACATCGCCGATCTCGAGCGCAGGAAGCGCGATCTGGACGCCCATATCGGCGAGTTCCGGGAAGTGGAAATACAGGTCGCCGCTGAGCTGAAGGCCCGCGGCGTCGATCCCGAGGGCGACGACTGAGGGTGGCGCGTCGTCCCGATCGTGGGACTCGAGCGGTTTCGATCGAAAGCATTGAAGAAGAGGGAGGAAGCAATGGCCGTCTACAAGGCACCGGTGAAGGATATCCAGTTCGTCCTGAACGAGGTTCTCGACGTCTCGAGCCTCGCGACGCTGCCGGGCTACGAGGACGCCACGCCCGACACGATCCAGGCGATCGTCGAGGAGGCCGGCAAGCTGTGCGAGAACGTGCTGTTCCCGCTCAATCGCAGCGGCGACGAGGAAGGCTGCCACTATGAGAACGGCGTGGTGCGCACGCCGAAGGGCTTCAAGGAAGCCTACGATCAGTTCCGCGAGGGCGGCTGGACGGCGGTGACCTGCGATCCGGCGTATGGCGGCCAGGGCCTGCCGGCGACGGTCGGCTTCGCGCTGCAGGAGATGTTCACGGCCTCCAACCAGGCCTTCTCGATGTATCCCGGGCTGAGCCACGGCGCCTACGAGGCGCTGGCGCGGCACGGCTCGGACGAGCTGAAGAAGCGCTACCTGCCGAAGCTCACAGACGGCACGTGGTCGGGCACGATGTGCCTCACCGAGCCCCATTGCGGCACCGATCTCGGCATGCTGCGGACCAGGGCCGAGCCGCAGGCCGACGGCAGCTACGCCATCACCGGCACCAAGATCTTCATCTCGGCCGGCGAGCACGACCTCACCGAGAACATCCTGCATCTCGTGCTGGCGCGCCTGCCGGATGCGCCGGGCGGCACCAAGGGCATCTCGCTGTTCATCGTGCCGAAGTTCCTGCCCCGGGAAGACGGGTCGGTCGGCGAGCGCAACGCCATCCGCTGCGGCGCGATCGAGCACAAGATGGGCATCAAGGCCAACGCGACCTGCGTCATGAATCTCGACGGTGCCAAAGGCTGGCTGGTCGGCGATCTGAACAAGGGCATGAACGCCATGTTCGTGATGATGAACGCCGCCCGCCTCGGCGTCGGCATGCAGGGCCTCGGCATCGCCGAGGTCGCGCGCCAGAGCGCCGTCGCCTACGCGCAGGACCGCCTGCAGGGTCGCTCGCTCACCGGGCCGAAGAATGCGGCCGGACTGGCCGATCCGATCATCGTCCATCCCGACGTGCGGCGCATGCTGCTGACCCAGAAGTCGTTCACCGAGGCGGCCCGCGCGCTGGCGCTGTGGGTCGGCATGCTGATCGACGAGGCCCATCGCCATCCCGACAAGGACAAGCGCGAGGCGGCCGACGACCTGATCCAGATGCTGACGCCGATCATCAAGGCCTACTTCACCGACATGGGCAGCGAGTGCGCCAACCTGGCGGTGCAGACCTATGGCGGCCACGGCTTCATCCGCGAGAACGGAGTCGAGCAGCTCGTCCGCGACGCGCGCATCACCCAGCTCTACGAGGGCACCAACGGCATCCAGGCGCTCGACCTCGTCGGCCGCAAGCTGCCGATGAAGGGCGGCGCGGCGGCGCAGCGCCTGCTCGGGCTGATGAACGGCTTCGTGGCGGCGAACAAGGCCGACGAGGCGATGAAGGAGTTCGTCGAGCCGCTCGAGAAGGCGCTCGGCCGGGTGCAGGACTCCGCGCTGTTCCTGATGCAGCGCGCGATGAAGAACCCCGACGAGGCGGGCGCGGCCGCGACCGACCTGCTGCGCCTCATGGCGCTCACCGCGATGGCTTATATGTGGGCGCGCATCGCCATCGCCGCCCGCAAGGGTCTCGCCGCCGGCACCGACAACGCCTTCTACGAGGCCAAGCTGATGACCGCGCGCTTCTTCGTCGCCCGCGTCCTGCCGCAGACCACCACGCTCAACCACCAGATCAAGGCCGGCGCCGCGACCCTGATGGCGATGCCTGCGGAGGCCTTCTAGCGTCCTCCGGGCGACCAGGCGTTGCCCGAGCGCCGTGGTACGATCGCTGCGGAAAGGCGAAGCCATGGCCCCGTACGAGAAGGCCGCTGTGTCGGCAGAGCCCGAGGAACTCGCGGCCCTCTATCGCCGCGCTTTCGCGGACCACGGCGTGCGTGCGCTTTGGAACATGCGGCCGGTCGACAATCCTACGCCTGCCGATGCCCTGGTGATCACCAGGGCATTGCGCACGCATGGGCGCATGGAGGGGCGGCGTCTGGCCGAGCGCATCGAAGAGCTTTGCCGTGCCCATCAGTAGCTTCCAGTCGGAAGTATTGCGGTTGCTGGCGGCGCAACGAGGTCCGGACAGCTACATTGCCGGCGGCATCGCGATCAACCGGGATGGCTCGCGCTCAGGCAAGCATGAAGCGATCGTCCAGAAGGACGGCGAGCAAATGCAGCTCGAATGGGTGACCGATTCCGCTTTTCGGTTTTCCCCGGCGCAGCGTGACGAGCCGTTCGGCTTCGTGCTTCACCCGGTCGACCTTGCGACGAACAAGGCGGCCGCCGCGGCCGACCGCCGGGTGCCGCCGAGCGATGCCGTGGGCGTGGTGTTCATGGATGGCGACAAGCCGGTGCAACCCGACCCGAGCGCCCTGGACCGCTATCGGCGAAACGCCGATGCGCCGTCCGGCGTGTGGCCGTCCTCGCCGGCTCTCACGCATGCCATGCTCGACCGCTACAGGAAGCCGTAACCCGACCGGAAGCAGCACGATCAGGGGCGGCATAGCCCTCGGAGTGAGGCGGCTGCGTTGCTGCCGGGCGGCGAAGCGCCTACCATGGGTGTCGAGCAGCAGGGACAATGCTGTCGCGCGGAGGAGGCCCGATGAAAGCCGAGGGTGGCGGCCGCTGGGATACCGGCGCGATCCCGAGCCGGCAGCGGTTCGATGCCTGGCAAGGCATGCTGCAGGACGTCTACGGCGCCTGGGACGTCACGCTGCCCGCGACGCCGGACTTCAATGCCGAGATGCTCTATCGCGCGGTGGGCGGGTTCCAGATCGTCGACTGCAGTTGCGACCCGTGCGGCGCCAGGCGTACCCGCAGCGAGATGGCGCGCGACGGCAACGAGACGCTGACCATCCAGCTCGTGCTCTCGGGCACCGAGACTTTCACGATCGACGACAGGAGGATCGATCTCGGTCCCGGCGACGTCCTGATCTGGAACTCCATCCGCCCGATGACCTTCGAGGTGACCGAGCGGCTGCGCAAGGTCTCCGTCACGATGCCGCTGTCGCGCCTCAGGAGCTGGCTGCCCGGAAGCTGGCACTCGATCGAAAGCAGCCTGGCGAACGTGTCGCCCGGGGCAGGGCTGCTGTCCAACGTCATCGGCTCGATCTCGCCCGAATTCCTGGCAGGCAATCTGCGCAACGGAGAAGCGCTCACCGAAACGATGATGGGCCTGCTGGTGAACGTGCTCGGCATCGCCGGCGGCGAGCAACCGGCGACGCTGCGGGCCGCCCAGCTCCTCGTCGTCAAGGACCACATCCAGGCGAATCTCGCCAATCCCGATCTGTCGCCCGGCGTCATCGCCAGCGGCAAGCGCATGTCCGTCCGCTATCTCCACGCGCTGTTCGAGAACGACAACACGACGGTGCAGCAATACGTCATCCGGCAGCGCCTCCTGCGCTGCAGGCGCGAGCTCGAGAATCCGAAGATGGCGGGCCGGACGATCACCGAGATCGCCTTTGCGTGGGGTTTCCAGAACTCGACCCACTTCAGCCGGCGCTTCAAGGCCGAGTTCGGCCTGTCGCCGCAGGATTGCCGATCCCAGGCCGCCGCGGCCGCCGGTCGTCCCGCGGGAGCGCCGGCTCAGCGCCCCGGCCAGGCCCTGATCATCGAAGCCAGCGAGGCCGACGACAAGATCTCGATCCAGTAGCCGTCGGGATCCTTGACGAAGGCCAGGCCTTTCATCTTGCCGTCGTCCGGCCGCTTCACGAACTCCACGCCCAGCGTCTCGAAGCGTTCGCAGGCGGCATGGACGTCCGGCACGGTGATGCCGATGTGGCCGAAGCCGCGTGGCTCGCTGTTGCCGTTGTGATAACCGGCGAAGTCGCCGCTTTTCTCGGTCCCCCAGTTGTGGGTCAGCTCGAGGGTCGCTTTTTGCCGGAAGACGTATTCCGCGCGCGCCGCGGGATCGGCCGGGATCGGCTCGTCGCCCGGTCGCACATACGCCATGAAGTAGAGCGTGAAGCTCATGTCCGGAAAATCGAACTTCTCGAGCAGCGTCATGCCGAGGACGTCGCGGTAGAAAGCGATCGATCGTTCCGGATCGCGAATCCGGAGCATCGTCTGGTTGAAGATGAATTCGTCGGTTTCCGCCTTCGGTTCGTTCATGGCCACGCATCTCCGATCACGTTCGGTTTCACCCCGATCAAATACCATCGAGAGGCCGTCGGCGCGTGCGATAGCGCACACCGGACCGACTGCCGGTGCAATCGCCCGTGTCGTCGAACCGGTTTCGATGCGCTACAGCATGCACGGACGGTCGCATCGATCTGCATTGCGGGAAAGGCGTCCGGGCCGGCCGCCGACTAGCATCCTCCCACGGCAATCGCGAAGAAATGGGAGGACCATCGATGAAACCGCAGACGCCTGAAGAATATGTGCAGATCGACAACGGTTCCTGGGCGCCGTTCCCGGATGCTCTCTCCGTAGGTGGCATTACGTGGAAGCTCCTCCACGTCTCGCCCGAGTCCGGTCAGTGGACCGCCATCTTCGAGTGCCCGGCGGGTTCCTCGTTCAATGCGCATTTCCATACCGGCCCCGGCGAATATTTTCTCTACAAGGGCCGAATGGACGTTCGGGGCGGCAAGGATGCCGGCGGCGATACCGCCGTGGCCCCGGGCTACGGCTTCGAATCCTCCGGCGCGCGCCACGACAAGACCTACTTCCCGGTCGACAGCGCCTTCTACATGACCTTCTCCGGCCCGCTCGCCTTCATCAATCCGGACGGGTCGGTCATCGTCAATGTCGGCTGGGGCGAAGCCCAGGGCGCCTGGCAGGCGCACCTGAACGGCTGAGCGACCGTCGCGCGCACGACCGGCGGGCGGCGTAGCGTGCCTGCCGGCGGCGCGACCCATCCGGAAAGATCGAAACCGAGAGGAGGCCGCCGTGGCCGCAACGCAATCGCAGTCATCGTCGTCCGCGCCGGACGCAACCGCCGTTCTTCATCACCATCTCGGCGCCTTCGCCAAGGGCCTGGATGAAATCCTTGTCGACTACAGCGACAGCTCGGTGCTGGTCACGCCGGACAACACCTACCGTGGAACCGGCGAGATCAGGGGATTCTTCAAGAGTTTCATGGATTCGGCCACGAAGGAATTCTGGGATGCGTTCGCGCTCGGCGCCCAGAAGGTCGAAGGCGACGTGGCCTACATCACCTGGTGGTCGAAGCCGGCTGTGACGCTGGCGACGGACACGCTGGTGGTCCGCGATGGCAAGATCGCCGTCCAGACCTTCACGTCGTACACCGCCTGACGGCGGAGAGCAGAATGACGATGCCGTCGACCGCTCGAGCGCGCTAGTTTCCTCCGACAGGAGGAAACGATGTCCGAACCGCATGTATTGGCCGAGGTCGAGGACGGGATCGGCTGGCTCACGCTCAACCGCCCCGACTCGCTGAACGCGCTCTCGATGGAGATGCGCGACCTGCTGATCGAGCACAGCGCGA
>CAMFJT010000172.1 GCA_945957125.1 uncultured Rhodospirillales bacterium
GTGCGGTGCTTGCCGTAGCCGTCGAAGTTCACGAAGATCGTACCGGCGCCGAAATTGCTGCCGGCGCCGATCTCCGAATCCCCCAGATAGGCGAGGTGGTTGGCCTTGGCGCCGCGCCGCATCGTCGTGGCCTTCAGTTCCACGAAATTGCCGATGTGGGCGTCCTCGCCCACTTCCGAGCCCGGGCGGATGCGCGCGAACGGGCCGATGACAGCGCCTTCGGCGATCCGCGCTCCCTCGATGTCGCAGAACGCGTTGATGCGGACGTTCGACGCCACGGTCACGCCGGGACCGAATCGCACGTTGGGGCCGAGCGTGACATCGGGCGAGAACTGCGTATCCGCCGAAAGCCAGACCGTATCGGGGTCGGCCATGGTGACGCCGGCGGCCATCGCCGCGGTGCGCAGCCGGTTCTGGAAGGTGCGCTCGGCCACGGCCAGCTCGCCACGCGAGTTCACGCCCTGGAACTCCTCTTCCACCCCTTCGACGGCGATGGCGCGATGGCCCCTGGCCCGCGCGATTGCGACGGCGTCGGTAAGATAGAATTCGCCCTTGACGTTGTCGTTGCGAATTTCCTGCAGGAGTGCGGCGATCAGCGCGCCGTCGAGGCACATCACGCCCGAATTGACGAAATCGATCGCCTGCTCGGCCGCGCTGGCATCCTTGCTCTCGACGATCTTCTCGAGCTCGCCGCCGGTCACGATCAACCGGCCGTAGGGCGACGGATCGCGCGCCCGGAAGCCGAGCACGCCGACGGCAGCATTTGCCTCCCGGCAGGCCGTCACCAGCTTCTCGAGGCTCTCCGCCGTCAGCAGCGGTGAATCGGCGTAGACCACCAGAACCGGCCCGGCATGGCCCTCGAGCGCCGGCAGCGCCGCCTTGGCCGCATCACCGGTGCCCCGCGCCTGGTGCTGCACCGCCGTCGGATGCGGAGCGAACGCTGCCGCCACGCGATCGGCGCCGGGGGCGACGATGCCCACGACCCGCGCCGGCTCCAGCCGGCCGACGCTGTCCAGGACGTGTCGCACCATCGGCTTGCCGGCAATCTGGTGCAGGACCTTGGGAAGCGACGACTTCATGCGCGTGCCGGCGCCCGCCGCCAGCACGACCGCAGCAATGGGTGGTTTCATGGCCAATCCGATGCCATGGGGTCGGCCGTCGTGCAAGATGTGCTAAGGGACATCGCATGCATCCGAATGCCGACAATCCTATCGCCAGCCGCTTCGACACCGTGATCTACGATCTCGACGGCACCCTGATCGACAGCGCCAAGGACATGCAGGTCGCGGTGAGCAACGTGCTCGCCGATCACGGGCTGCCGGCGGTGAGCGAGGACGACGTCCGGATCTTCATGGGCCAGGGCAGCAAGGTCACCATGGGCAAGGCATTCGCCAAGTACGGCAAGACGCTCGACGAGGACGCGCTGAGCGCGGTGACCCGTGAATTCGTGCGCTACTACGAGGCCGACCCGATCAGCAACACCACCGCCTTTCCCGGCGTCGCCGAGGTCGTCGGCCGGTTCGGCCGCCTGGGATTGAAGCAGGGCGTCTGCACCAACAAGTTCGAGCGCCCGTCACGGATGATCCTCGAGCACCTGAAGTTGATGCCGCCGATCTCCGACCTCGCCGGCGCCGACACGTTTCCCGTGCGCAAGCCCGATCCACGTCACATCCTCATGCTGGTCGCGCGCATGGGCAGCACAGCCGAGCGCGCCGTGATGATCGGCGATTCAATCCACGACGTCGAAGCCGCCCACGCCGCAGGCCTGCCGGCCGTCCTGGTGAGCTGGGGCTATACGGCCACGCCCGCACGCGAGCTGGGCGCCGAGGCGGTGATCGAGCGATTCGACGCGCTGCCTCGTGCACTGGAGATGCTCGCGGCCCGTTGACGCCCGCGCCGGGCTGTCCTATACGCGCGCCTTCCGGGCGATTAGCTCAGCGGGAGAGCACACCCTTCACACGGGTGGGGTCGTAGGTTCAATCCCTACATCGCCCACCATTACCCCCGGCCCGTGTTGCTACCGTGGTGACGATGACCGCGTTCTCCCTGCGACCTGGCGATCGCGTTCCCGACTTCATCCTGCCCGGCCTCGACGGCAAGCTGCGCAAGTTCATCTGGTCGTTCACCGGCCATGCGGTGGCGCTGCTCGCCGTGGACGATCTCGGCATGCTCGACATCGAGCAGTTCGCCGCCTTTGCCGCACGCTGCAAGGAAGCGCGGGTCGAGGTCGTGGTCGCCACCGGCATGCCGCTCGCGGCGGCATCCGCTGCGTGGGCGAAGCTCGGCGGCGACGGTGACGGCCGCCTGCTGCTGTGCGACGGCGAGCGCAAGTTCGTACCTTTCCTGCTTGCCCAGGGCGGCGGCATCTCGTTCGGCCAGTCCGGCATGGCGCTGCGCCAGCGCGTGATCGTGCTCGACGCCAACCAGCGGGTCGCCGCGACGTTCGACAGCCGACCTCTCCTCGCCGCCGCCGAGCAGATCGCGGCACTCGCCCTCGCCGTGCGCAGCGACGAGGGCGGCGATCAGGTGATCCACACCGCGACCGCGCCCGTTCTGGTGCTGCCGCGCGTATTCGAACGCGAATTCTGTGCGCAAGTGATGCGCTTGTGGGAGAAGGGCGACCACAAGGACAGCGGCGTGTCGAGCCGCTACGGCAATGTCGGCATGCTCGAGCTCAAGCGCACCGAGGACTACATGGTGGTCGAGCCGATGATGCAGAAGGCGATTTCCGACCGCATCGCCTATCGCGTCGGCCCCGAGCTGGTGAAGGTCTTCGCCTATGATCGCGAGTTCGGCTTCGACGCCCACGTCGTGCTGTCCTACAGCGTCGATGGCGGCCACTTCTTCGCCGCGCATCGCGACAACGGCGCACCGACCACCGCCGACCGCTCGTTCGCCGTGTCGCTCAACCTCAACGACGACTTCGAGGGCGGCGAGCTCGTCTTCCCGGAATATTCCGGCGTCAAGGTCCGCCCGCCCGCCGGCGCCGCCGCCGTGTTCTCCTGCTCGGTCCTCCACGAGGCACTGCCCGTGACGCGCGGCCGGCGCTTCGTGCTGACGACGTTCTTCCGGACCAAGAAGTGATCCGCGGCCTTGCCGCCGTGGCCGGGCTGGCGCTGCTGCTCGCCGCGGGCGGCGCATCGGCGCAGGAAGGGACCAGCGCGCACATGGAAGGCTGCCTGATCTGGAGCGGCCAGGGCGCCGTCGGCGCGCGCAACGAGTGCAGCCGGCCGATCACGCTGCTGTTCATGGTCCTCGACGATCCGGAGATCGTCACCGCCGAGCTGGCACCGGGCGGGCGCTTCGTGTCGCGGGTCGAATGGGGACAGCCGGGTGGCTTCATCTTCACGGCCTGTCCGGTCGGCTATACGCCGAACGTGCCGTTCGCTGTCGAGAACAAGGACGCGATCGGTCTCAGCCTCTACAACTGCGTCGGCGGCAAGCCGAGCTCCTAGGCTCCCCCGCCGCACCGCGGCTACGCAAGCAGCGCGTAGAGGTCGGCGCCCTGCTCGGCGCCGTAGATCTCCCAGTTGATGCCGCTCGGCGTGAGGCCCTCGCGACGGCACCAATCGAACAGCGTCCGCCACGCCTCGGGCAGGCCATCGAACGAGCCTTCCAGCGCCAAATGCGCGGCCCGGCCCGCCGGCAGATCGGACAGGACGACCTCGCCCCGGCCCGCGAAGCGGCGCGTCACGATGCAGCCCATCTCCATATCGAGCGCGCCGTTCGCCGGCGTGCGGAAACGCGTGATGCCGCGCCCCACGTCGCCGGCGTCCAGCGAGGGCAAGGTCGCGGCGAGGCTGGCGCGCGCCGCGCGCTGGGCCTCCGGCATGGCGGCGAACGGCACCGTCGCTTTGATGACGGCGGTAAGCTGGGGTTCGGTCGTCACGACGAGGCAACCCATGGCACATCCTATACTTAACCTATTGGTTAAGCGTAGATTGGGCCGAGCATGCCTGTCAACGCGCCTTCATGCCGGCATAGGGATCGTTCACGCCGTCGAGCGGCCAGATCGGGCGCCTCAGCTTCGCGAACGTCAGGCGCGAGATGTCGGGCGAGCAGATGCCGCCGGAATCGACCAGCACGATCTCGCGTGCGATCGGCGCGTAGGCGGCGCGGAAGTGCTGCACGCTCTTGACCACCACCACGTCCTTCGCGCGCGGGTCGATACCCTGGCTCAGGAAGACCTGCAGGTCGATCGTCTGGATGCGGTTGGAGATGGTCACCACGTCGACACCGCCGATCCGCAGCACCGCCGTCGGTCCCATGTTGGTCTCGACGCCGGCATTCATCGGCCCGTCGTTGCGGAACAATCCGTCCGACAGCATCTTCACGACGGCCCGCGCCCTGACCGGCTTGCCCATCGATTCGTCGGTATGGCCGCCCAGCGCGACCTCGATCTCCGCGCCGACGCCGGCCGCCATCGCCTGCCGCACCGTTGCCGGATCGTAGATCGTGCCGAACGCCACGTTTGCGATCCCGGCATCGAGCAGGGCCTGCAGCACCGGCGTGGTATCGTTGTAGCCGCCACCGCCGGGATTGTCGGTACCGTCGGCCAGCACGAGCGGCCCTTTGCCGTCGCTCTTCGCGCGCGCCGCCGCGATGCCCTCGGCCACGGTGCGATAGTCCGACGAGCTTTCGTCGCGCCGCCGCCAGATCTCGTCGACCAGCGCGGCGGCGATCGCCCGCGCACGGGCCTCGGCGGCCGGCTCGTGGCTTACCGCCACGGAGGGGCCGGTATAGGGGATGTCGGCCCAGGTGAATCCGGCCTGGATGCTGACCGCATCGATCCCGGGTTCCTTCTCGTAGTCGTCGGCGCGCGCCAGCAGGTCGCGCATCAGGCCGGGCTGCGTGGTGCGGCCGTGATCGGCGCCTTCCAGCATCGCCGGCTGGACCAGCAGGCAGCGCGGCTGCTTCGTGCCGTCCATCGCCGCCTGCACCAGCGCGGCGGCCTGCACCGCGCGCTCGTAGCCGTCGATGTGCGGATAGGTACGGTAGCTCAGCAGCACGTTGGCATGGCGCGCCATGCGCACCGTGGCGTTGGCATGCAGATCGAGCGTCGCGGCGATCGGCACGTCGGGGCCGACGATGCCACGCAACAGCTCGAGCAGCGCGCCCTCGGCATCGTCCTCCGTCTCGCTCACCATCGCGCCGTGCAGCGACAGGCAGATGCCGTCGAGCCGGCCGGCGTCGCGCGCCGCGCCGGCGATCCTGTCCCGGATCGTCTCCCAGGTCTCGCGGGTGAGCTTGCCCGACGGCGTGGCGTTGGCCGCCACCGCATAGACCGGCTCCCACCCGTATTTCGCCGCGGCGTCAATATACCCGCCGATCTCGTTCTTCGTGCCCTTGAACTTGGGCACCATCGCCTCGCCCTCGACGAGGAAGCGACGGCGATAATCGTCGAGCGTGGTCGGCAACTTCGAGAAGGTGTTGGTCTCGTGCATGAACTGCGCGATCAGGACGCGGTACGCCATTCGCTCTGCTCTCCCCTACGGTCGGATGCCACGCTTTGCCATGATCTCGGCGACCTCCGGATCGCCTTTCAGCGCCCTGGCGATATCTGCCTCGCCGCCCGCCCTGTCGCCCGAACGAAGGCGCGCAACGCCGCGCCCGAACAACGGCAGCTCGAAATCCGGATCTTCCTCGAGCACGGAATTATAGTCGGCGATCGCGGCGGCGTACGCCTTCGCCTTCAAATGGACGAGCGCTCTGCTCTCGAGGATCAGGAAATAGTCCGGCCGGAGCTTGAGCGCCGTATTGCAATCTGCCAATGCCGCCTCCAGCCGGTCGAGAGCAGCGTTGGCTTCGCAACGATGATAGTATGAGCGATAGTTGTTCGGCCGGAGAACGACGAGCCGCTCGAAGTCGGCAAGTGCGCGACTCGCATTGCCCCCTTCGAGCAAGGCAAGGCCACGACTGGCGAACCCGTCGGCACTGGTCGGATCGAGTTCAATTGCCCGATCGAAGTCCTCTAACGCCCGATCAAGCTGCCCTTGCTCGCCACGAGCATAGGCGCGTTTGCGGTAGGCCTTGGCAAGGTCCACGCGATTTTCTCGCGCGCTGTCGATCACGACACTGCACGCTGCGAGCAACTCGGCAGGCTTGGCTCCGGCCCCGAGGCACAGGTTGCGCGCCTCCTCGTAGCTCCGTGCCGCCGCGGGCATTGCAAGGAGCACGGCGAGCGCGCCGACCAGCGCCAGGCGCTTCAAAGCTTCGCCGTCTTGAGCCACTCGGCCTGGCCGTCCTCGCCTTCGACGCCGGTGGTCTCGAGGAAGCGGCAGACCATCATGTAGTAGCCGACGGTCAGGGTGAGCTCGACGATCGCGCCGGGCGTCAGGAAGGCCTGAACCGCCTTCAGGTTCTTGTCGGACGCCTTGACGTTGCGCACCACGTCGTCGGCGAAGCGCAGCACCGCCTTCTCGTTGTCGCTGAAGACCGGCGATTCGATCGTGGCATCTCGCAGGGCGGCGATCTTGTCCTCGCCGACGCCCGCCTCGCGGCCGATGCGCTCATGCTGGAAGACTTCGTAGGCGGCGCGGCTCAGCCGGCCCACACGAATGATCGCCAGCTCGCGCAGCACCGGGTCGAGCTCGCAGCGGAACAGCAGCGCATTGCCCATCCGCACGAAACCCTTCAGCCCGGCCTCGGAATTGGCCAGCATGCGGTAGATGTTGAGGTGCGGCTTCAGCTTGTCGAGGAACTCGGCATGCTTGCCGGTGGCCTGATCGACTTCGTAGTACGGAATGCGCGACGACATGATGTTCCTCCAGGCGCGCGAGCCTGAAGGCAAGCATTCATCGGGTCAACGGCGCACTGCTTCAGCGCAGGAACGGATTGAGCAGGCGGCCCCAGCGGCCGGTCAGCACGATCGGCTTCTCCAGCACGATCAGCGCGATGCACGGCTCGCCAGGATCGGCGATCGGCTCGTGTTCCTGCGCCCCGGGTCCGACGGCAAAGTCGCCGACGCCGTAGTTGCCGGTGCGGTCGGTGTAGCCGCCCTGCAACACGACGGTGAATTCGTCGGCGACGTGGCGGTGCACCGGCAGACCCCTGCCCGGCGCCAGGCGCAGCAGCGAAACGCGGTGCGGGCCGCCGGGTGGGCTGAGCCTGATCTCGTCGAAGCCACCGAACGCCCGCGTCCAGTCCTTGCCGGCAAGGTAGGGCCTCAGCACCGCGGGTGCCCATTCGAAACCCGGCGATGGCGCGGCGAACGCCTGCGGCGGTTCGACCGGCACGCGGTCGAGCCGGGCCAGCGCCTGCTCCAGAGCGGCCTCGTCGGGGGCGCTCATTCCAGTTTCGCCTTCGATCAGTGCCGCGCCGACCTCACGCAGGTGCTGGACCACGCGCCGCGACGACGGATCGAGCGCGACATGCAGCGCCACCGCCAGCGCCGGGCCCTCGGCCAGGACGCCGGCCGCGTAGTCGAGCAACAGCTCGTCGGGCGCCGGATGACGGCTCATCGTTCCCCTTCTTCCCGTGCCAGCGCCTCGCGCAGCTTGCCGAGCGCAAGGCGGATGCGCGACTTCACCGTTCCCAACGGCAGCGCCAGTTCCTCGGCGATGGCCGTATGGGTCTTGTCCTCGAAGAATGCCTTGCGGATGACGACAAGCTGCTCGGCGGAGAGGCCACCCATCAACTCCTTCATCCGCGTATACGTCTGCGCGGCAGAGATGGATGTGTCCGCACCGCCTTCCTGCGGCGAAAAGACCGCCAGCCAATCCTCGCCGTCGATCGGCGGCCGCACGCCGCGGCGCAACAGGTCGATCCGCTTGTTGCGTGCAATCGCATAGATCCAGGTCGCGGCGGACGCGCGGTTGCGGTCGAAGCTGGCGGCCTTGCGCCAGACCATCACCAGCGCTTCCTGTGCCACTTCCTGCGCGACGTCCGCGTCCGCCCCGCCGCGCATGATGAAGGCTTTGATCCGCGGCGCGTAGTGCCGGAACAGGGCCGCGAACGCCACCCGGTCCTGACGGGCCGCGATAGCCTGAATCAGATCGGCGGCTTCGTCGGCGGTCAGGCCGGCCGTCCCTGCGCGCCGAGGTCCCAGAACATGCCGGTCATCAGACGCAGCCCCTCGCGCGCCACCGGCGCCAGCAGGTGCTCGTCCGGCGCATGCTGCGAGCAGGCGGCATAGGAATGCGGTACCCAGACCGTAGGCAGGCCGAGAACGTCCGTGAACACCTCGTTGGGCAGCGAGCCGCCCAGGTTGGGCAGCATGTTGGGCTTCTGCCCTGCTGTCCTCTCGATTGAGCTCGACGCGAACTTCGCCCAGGGATTCTCCGGATCGAGACGGGTCGCGTTCATGATCACATCGCGCGCCTGCTCGATCTCGATCATGCCGAAACCATGCTTGTCGAGATGCCGGCGCAGCGCCGGGATGATGTCATGCGGATCGGTGCCGACGACGAAGCGCAGTTGGCAATAGGCGACGGCGCTGGGAGGGATCGCATTGACCGGGCGGTCGGGGTTGCCAGTCTTGAAGGCAAGGACCTCGAAGCTGTTCCAGCCGAACACGCGCTCGACCGGCGTCAGCGACTTCTCGCCCCAATCCTCGTTGATCTCCGGGGCGCCCTCGCCGGCATCGACATGGGCATCGGCCAGCGCCGCCCGGATCGAGTTGGTCAGCGTCTTCGGCCGCCACTCCGGCACCTTTATCTGCCCGCGCTCGTCGGTGATGGTGGCCAGGGCATGGGCCATGATGATGCCCGGGTTGGCCAGCAGGCCGCCCCAGTTGCCGGAATGGTGGCCGCCCTCCCGCATGGTGAGCGAGAGGTTGAAGTTCAGCGTGCCGCGCGTGCCGCCGAAGATGGTCGGGCGACGATGATCGAGCCGCGGCCCATCCGATGCGATCAGGGCGTCGGCCTTGAGAGCCTCCTTGTTGGCCTTGCAGAAGTCCGCGAGACCGGGGGAGCCGGTCTCCTCGCCGGTTTCGATCAGAATCGTCGAGTTGAAGCCCAGCGACCCACGCTCCTGCATGACCGAGGCCAGTGCGGCGATGTTGATCGTGTGCTGGCCCTTGTTGTCGGCCGTGCCGCGGCCGTACATCCGGTCGCCCTCGACGACGATCTTCCACGGCGACAGGCCGGCCCGCCACTGATCGTCCTGGCCGCGGATCACGTCGCCGTGGCCGTAGGTCAGCACCGTCGGCTTGTCGGCATCCTCGACCCGGCGGGCGATCAGGAACGGCCCGTACTCGGCACGCGGGTTGGGCAGCACGGTGCAGTCGTAACCCAGCTTCTCGAGCGAGCCGGTCATCTCCTCCGACACGTACTGTTGCAGGGCAGGCATCGAGCCCTGCTCCTGGCTGGTGGTGGGAATGGCGACGCGACGCTGCAGATCGGCCAGGAAGCCGCCATCGTCGAAATAGTTCTCCGCGCGCGCGATGGCGCCGTTTCGGGTTCCGCTCATGGGCTCTAAGGTAACAAGGCAGCGGCCAAAGAGCCAATCGGAGGAGACCGACATGACGCAGCCGGGACAGGTGACGTTCAGCCGGATGGAAGAGGTCGTCTACGGCAAGCCGGCCGCCGAGACCGTGGCCGCCCTCGCCCGCCGTCGCGGCGCGGAGCGGGTGTTCCTGATGGTGAGCGGCACGCTCAACCGCACGACCGACGAGATCGACAGGCTGCGGCGCGCGCTCGGCAACCATTGCGTGGGAACATTCGACGCCATGCCGGCGCACACGCCACGCGCCGCCGTGATCGCCGCCGCCGAGCAGGCGCGCGCGGCGCAGGCCGACCTGATCGTCACGCTGGGCGGCGGCTCGATCACCGACGGCGCCAAGGCCGTGCAGCTCTGCCTCGCCAACGACATCCGCACGCCCGACGCGATGGACGCGATCCGCGCGCCCTCGCCCGTGAAGCCGCCTGCCGTCGCGCAGGTTTCGGTGCCGACGACGCTGTCGGCCGGCGAATTCTCGCACATCTCCGGGGTCACCGACGAACGCACGAAGGTGAAGGAGCTGTTCCGCCATCCCGACATCGTGCCGCGCGCCGCGGTGCTCGATCCGGCAGTGACCCGGCACACGCCGATGTGGCTGTGGCTCTCGACCGGCATCCGCGCGGTCGACCATTGCGTCGAGGGCATCTGTTCGGGCGAGGCGAGCCCCTACGGCGACGCCCAGGCGCTGCATGGCCTGTCGCTGCTGACGCGCGGCCTGCCCCGCGTGAAGGCCGATCCGGACGACCTCGATGCGCGGCTCGACTGCCAGCTCGGCTCATGGCTGTCGATGGCGCCGCTGGCCGCCGGCGTGCCGATGGGCGCCAGCCACGGCATCGGCTACGTGCTGGGCGCGGTGTTCGACATCCCGCACGGCCACACCTCCTGCATCATGCTGCCTTCGGTGATGCGCTGGAACCGGCCGGCCAACGCCGCGCGCCAGGCGCTCGTCGCCGCCGCGATGGGCCATCCCGGCGAGGACGCCGGTGACGTGCTCGACGCCTTCATCCGCGGCCTCGGCATGCCGCGCAGCCTCGCCGAGGTGAAGGTCGGCCCCGAGCATTTCGACCGCATCGCCCGGCAGGCGATGGGCACGCCGTGGGTCCCGCGCAACCCGCGCCCGATCCCGGGACCGGAGCAGGTCAAGGAGATCTTGGCGCTGGCGGCCTGATACGGCGATCCATGCAAGCGTGCAGCGCGAGGGAATTATTCAGCCGCCCACCTCGAGCTCCCGTCGCCGGCGCCTCTCCGCTGCTTCGGCATCGCTCAGCCGGGCATCGTAGATCGAGCGCGATTCGACGCGGCGCGCCACCAGGGTCGCGACGGCCACGACGACCAGGAGCGGGACGATGAACGAACGCGCCTGTCCGGTGAGCTCGATCATCAGTACGACGGTCGAGAGCGGGCCTTGCGTGGTCGCGGCCAGCACGGCGGCAGCACCCAGCAGTGCGAACAAGCCCGGCGGCACGCCGGGCCACAGGAACGACCACGGATAACCCAGCACGCCTCCGAGCAAGGCGCCCAGCGCCAGCGACGGCGTGAACAGGCCGCCCGGCACGCCCCCGGTCAGGCAGAGCAGGGTTGCCGCGGGCCGGAGCGGCAACAGGACGAGCAACATCAGCGGCGTCACCTGGCCGGCGAACGCCAGCGCCGCGATGTCGCGACCGTTACCGAGCAACTGCGGAAAAGGGATCGAAACCGCACCCAGAGCCGAAAGCGCAAGAACGGGCGCCACGATCCGCTGCCAGCCTCGCGGGCGGTGATGGCTGGCCCAGGCCACCGCGCGTACGAACAGCGCCGACACGAGGCCGGCGATCGCGCCGGCCGCCAACGCCCACACGACGACCGACAACGAGCCGGTATAGGCTGGGATGTCGTAAGTCGGCACGTCCGGCAGGACCATCCAGGCTACCCCCGCTGCGGTCGCCGACATCACCAGGGCAGGCAGCACGAAGCGCAACGCCAGTTGTCCGCGCAGCACTTCGAGGGCGAAGATTGCCCCACCGAGCGGAACGCCATAGGCAGCGGCCAGACCCGCGCCGGCACCGCAGGCAACGAGCAACCGCCGTTCGTCCTCCGACAGTCCCGCCCGGTCGGAGGCGGCGTTGGCGATGACGGCGCCTGCCTGCTTCGGCGCCCCTTCCCGTCCGAGCGAGGCACCCATACCGACCGCCACGACGGAGAGGACGGCGCTTCCCAACGTGCGCAGTGCGGGTAGCCGACCGGCGTACAACGAGATCGCGGTGACGACGTCGATGCCGTTGCCGTTCGGCAGGTGCCCCAGCAGATACTGCCCGGCGCCCGTCAGCAGGCCCGCCCCGAGCAGCACGAGGACGTGCCTGCGCCAGTCGCCGCGCGTCGCGGCGTCGAGAAGATCGAGTCCGGCGCCGGGCCACAGCGTGTGCTGCACCGCGTACAGCAGCTCCATCAGCGCCGCAGTTGCCAGCCCGGTCCCGAGGCCGGTGACGAGCACCGCCCCCCAGAAGGCCGCATGCCGCCATCTCTCCCCCGATCCACCCTGCATCGCTATTTCGCCTTTCGTCGTGGCCGGTCGCCGAGCAGGAACCGCGGGCCGGCGCCGGCACGGGCGGCCTCGTCGTCGGGATTGTAGAGCCGGCAGCGGGCGAGCGAGAGGCAGCCGCAGCCGATGCAGCCGTCGAGCAGGTCGCGCGTGCGCTCGAGCATTGCGATGCGCTGCTGCAGGGCGCCGCGGATGCGCCGGCTGATCGCCTGCCAGTCGTTGCGGGTCGGCGCGCGCTTCAGCGGCAGGGTCGCCAGCTCTTCCGCGATCTCGGCGAGCGAGAGGCCGAGCTTCTGGGCGATCAGGGCGAAGGACAACCGGCGCAGATCGGCGCGGGCGAAGCGGCGCTGGTTGCCGGTGGTGCGGATCGCCTTGACCAGGCCCTGAGCCTCGTAGAAGCGGATCGCGGAGACCGACAGACCGGTACGCCTCGAAAGCTCGCCGATCGACAGCAGCGCCTGGATCGCCATGAGCCTTCATCCCTGCTTGACCTCAAGTGAGGTTGAGGTCCTAGCCTGCGTTGCGCAAGGACAATCATTCCCTTTGCAGAGGAGATTCCCGATGACCGGCCCCCGGATCGAGCACGTCAACGTCACCGTCCGCGACCCCGATCGCACCGCCCGCCTCATGGCCGCGCTGTTCGGCTGGCACGTGCGCTGGCAAGGCCCGGCGCGCGACGGCGGCCGCACCGTCCATGTCGGATCGGACGACCACTACATCGCGCTCTACACCGGGCGCGGCGAGACCTACGATGCCGACGCCTTTGCCAAGGGCCGACCGCTCAACCATGTCGGCGTAGAGGTCGACGATCTCGCCGCGACCGAGGCCAAGGTGGTGGCAGCCGGCCTGCGGCCGTTCGGCCACGACAGCTACGATCCGGGCCGCCGCTTCTACTTCCTCGATCCCGACGGCATCGAATACGAGGTCGTGAGCTACGCCTGATCCTTCGTGGAGCCTTGAACTCCCCCGCAAGCCATCCCATGTCGCGGTCGCGAGGCCACGTCCTCCCCCTTCCATGGGTTCAGGTCCGGGACGGCCCGGCGGTTACCGAAGGAGGGCCGTCGTGGCTTGGATCATTCTCATCGTTGCCGGCGCGTTCGAGGTCGTCTGGGCCTCGGCCATGAAATCGTCGGAGGGCTTCACGCGCCTCTGGCCTTCCGTCCTGACGATCGCGGCCATGCTGGCCAGCTTCGGGCTGCTGGCATGGGCGATGAAGATCCTGCCGCTGGGCACGGCCTATGTCGTGTGGACCGGGATCGGCGCCGTCGGTGCGTTCATCGTCGGTATTGTCTTGTTCGGCGAGAGCGTCGCCACCGCCCGCCTGGTCGCGGCCGGGCTGATCGTGAGCGGACTGGTGCTGATGAAGACGGCCGGCTGATCGTTCCCTGGAAGCGCGGCTCGCATGGGTGCCGACTTTGCCGGAAATACAGAGAAACCTCACCCTTAGCCCAACTTGCGCAGTTGGAGGGCGCTTCAATATTTTTTGAGCGCGGGGAT
>CAMFJT010000173.1 GCA_945957125.1 uncultured Rhodospirillales bacterium
CCATCTCGATGTGCATCGGGTTGGCTGCGCAGGATACCGCCGAGAATGCCCTGGCTGAACTCGGCATGGACAAGATCCGGCTCAAGGGGCCGCTCTATCACGGCGACACGCTCTACTGCTACAGCGAGGTGCTGGGCGTCAGCGACGCCGAGCAGGCCGACGCCGGGATCGTGCGCTTCAAGCATTACGGCGTGAACCAGGACGACAAGCACATCTTCGAGGGCGAGCGCTGGGTGCTGATCAAACGCCGCAGCCACTGGGGCGAGAAGTGATTCATCGCTGGGACCGCGCCACTAAAGGCGAATGTGAATTCGCCGATGTGGCGCTCAGGATCATGAAGCGCCACGGAGTGGCGCGGTCCCAGCCATGACCGACGTGCTCGGCGCGCTCGACGGCGTGAAGATCGTCGATCTCACGCAGATGCTGGCCGGGCCGTATTGCACCATGCTGCTGGCCGACCAGGGCGCGGAGGTCGTCAAGGTCGAGCCGCTCGACGGCGACCATACGCGGATCATCGGGCCCTATCATCCCGATGACGCGCTGAAGGCGTTCGGCGGCTATTTCGCCTCGGTGAACCGTAACAAGAAATCGATCGCCGTCGACCTCAAGACACCCGAGGGGCGCGACCTCGTCCTGCGGCTGTGCGACGGCGCCGACGCGGTGGTCGAGAATTATCGCGGCGGCGTGATGGACCGCCTCGGCCTCAGCTACGAAACGCTGCACGCGCGCAATCCGAAGCTGGTCTATGCCACGATCCGCGGCTTCGGCGATCCGCGCTCCGGCCGCAGCCCCTACGCCGACTTCCCCGCCTACGACGTGATCAGCCAGGCGATGGGCGGAATCATGGCGATCACCGGCCCCGACAAGGACACGCCGCTCAAGGTCGGCCCCGGCGTCGGCGACATCGTGCCGGCGATCACCTGCGCCTTCGGCATCGTTTCCGCCATCCTGCGCGCGCACAAGACCGGCCAGGGCCAGTTCGTCGATGTCGGCATGGTCGACGCCATCCTCGCGGTATGCGAGCGCATCATGCACCAGCATTCCTACGCCCACACGCTGCCGGTCCCCGAGGGCAACCACCATCCCCTGCTCTGCCCGTTCGGCATGTTCCCGGCCAAGGACGGCTTCGTCACCATCGCCGCGCACGCCGACACGCACTATCCGATCCTGTGCCGCCTGATCGACCGGCCGGAGATGGCGACCGATCCGCGCTTCATCACCGTGCAGGACCGCCGGGCCAACCAGGACGCGATCATCGCCGCGGTCTCCGCCTTCACCCGCCAGCGCACAAAGCAGGAGCTGCTGAAGCATTTCGGCGGCAAGGTGCCGTTCTCACCGGTCTACAACGTGCGCGACATCGTGGCCGACCCGCACTTCGCGGCGCGCGAGATGCTGCCCTGGGTGCCGCATCCCGGTCTCGACCACGAGGTCCAGATCGCGGGCGTCCCGGTGAAGATGAGCGAGACGCCCGGCAAGGTGCGCCATCGCGCGCCGCTGCTCGGCGAGCATACCGACCAGTATTTGCAATCCATCGGCTGCAGCCCCGAGGACATCGCCCGTCTGCGCGCCGACAGGATCGTGGCGTGAGCAGGATGCGCGGTCCTCGACACTTCCGATCGCCACACCCCCACCTCACCCTGAGGAACGGAGCGCAGCGGAGTGTCTCGAAGGGTGGCAACTGGCACGCTGCCACCGCCCTTCATGATCGCGGCGGCTTGATCCTTCGGGTTGCCATCCTTCGAGACGCTTCGCTGCGCTACGCTCCTCAGGATGAGGGGGAGCGTGAGCGACGGGCAAAGCAGATCAGAGTCTGAACGACAGGAGAGAACCATGACAGACCGTCCCCGCCGCGCGCGCCGCGTCCAGCTTTCGACGCCGGGCTCCAGCGAGAAGATGATGCAGAAGGCCTCGGAGTCGAAGGCCGACCACGTCTTCCTCGATCTCGAGGATGCCGTCGCGCCGAGCCAGAAGCGCGACGCCCGGAAGAAGATCGTGGAAGCGCTCAAGACGCTGAACTGGAAGGGCAAGACGCGCTGCGTGCGCATCAACGACCTGACCACGGAGTACGCCTACGAGGACATCATCGAGATCGTCGAGGGTGCCGGCGAGCATCTCGACACCTTCATGATGACCAAGGTCCAGACGCCCGCCGACATCCTGTTCGCGGACAAGCTGCTCCATCAGATGGAAAAGAAGCTGAAGCTCAAGAACCGCATCGGCCTCGAGGCGCTGATCGAGGAAGTCGAGGGCATGCAGAACGTCGACGCGATCGCGAAGTCCACGCCGCGGCTGGAATGCCTGGTGTTCGGCATGGGCGACTTCTCGGCCTCGATGGGCGTGACGAACAAGAACGTCGGCGAGACCGACGGCTATCCCGGCGACATCTGGCACTATGCCCGCTTCCGGCTGATCATGGCCTGTCGCGCCGCCGGCATCGACCCGGTCGACGGTCCGTTCGCCGACTTCAAGAACCCCGAGGCCTACCGCGAGGAATGCCGCCGCTCGATGACCCTGGGCTGCGTCGGCAAGTGGGCGATCCATCCCTCGCAGATCGAGCATGCGCTGGAGATCTACTCGCCCAAGCCCGAGGACATCGCCCGCGCCCGCAAGCTGGAGAAAGCCTATGCCGAGGCCGAGGCCAAGGGGATGGGCGCGATCAACGTCGATGGCATCATGGTCGACGTCGCCTCGATCCGCATCCTGCGCAACACGATCCTGAACAAGGCCGACCTGTTCGGGATGTGAAGCCCCTTTTCTATCGCATATGGTTCCCCTCCCCCGTCTTCGGGGGAGGTGGCGGCGTCTTACGCCGACGGAGGGGGTCATGCGCGACGCTTGAGGTCATGACCCCCTCCGTCGCGGACTGTCGCGACACCTCCCCCGGAGACGGCGGAGGGGAGTGACATGAAACGCGCCTTCGTTCCGGTGGCGAGCATGCTGGCCATCCAGGTGATGGTCTCGCTCAGCGTGCTGTCGCTCAGCGTGATGATGCCGGCGGTGGCGCGCGACCTGGCGATCGACGCCAAGCTGGTCGGTATCTTCACCGCGCTGATCTACGGCGTCGCCGCCTCGGTGGCGCTCGCCGCGGCCGGACCGATCGTCCGGCTGGGCGCGGTGCGGGTGTGCCAGGTCGCGCTCCTCATGGCGGCCATAGGCCTCGCCCTCAACTCGATCGCGCTGGTCGCCGCGACGGTCGCCGCCGTGCTGTTCATCGGCGTGGCCCAGGGGCCGATCAACCCTGCCTCCGCGCACGTCCTGTCGCAGCGGGTGCCGCGGGAATATTTCGGCATGGTGTTTTCGGTCAAGCAGACTGGCGTGCCGATCGGCTTCGCGCTGGCCGGCGTCGTCTTCCCCGCCCTGCTCGCCTGGGTCGGCTGGCGCGGCGCGAGCCTGGTCGCCGCCGCCGCCCTCGCCCTTTCTGCCCTGGCCATAGAGCCCCTGCGCCCGCGTCTCGACGTCATCGCCGCTGCCGGTCGGCCCGCCTCCAGCATCTGGCGTTCGGTGCGCTTCGTGCTCGGCCATCCGCAGCTACGGGTGCTGGGCTGGTCCGCGTTCATCTACGTGGTCGCCCAGCACACCTTCACTTTCTATCTCGTGACCTACCTCTACGAGCATTGCGGCCTCACCATTGCCCAGGCCGGCGCGTTGCTGTCGGCATCGCAGGTCGTCGGGACCGGCGTCCGCCTGCTGAGCGGCGGCGCGGGCGACCGCATTCCGCGCATGAAGCTCCTCGGCTGGACCGGAATCGGCATGACCGTCGGCTGCATCGCCACCGGACTTTTACAGCCCGATACGCCATTCTGGCTGATCACGCTCGTGGTGATGGGCTACGGTTCGGTGGTGATCAGCTGGAACGGCACGTCCCAGGCCGAGTTCGCCCACCTCTCGCCACCCGGCGAGGCGGCGGCCGTCGCGGCGGTGCAAACCTCCCTCGCCTTCTCCGGTGCCGTCTTCGGGCCACCGCTCTTCGCGCTGATCGCCGCGACGCTCAGCTATCGAATGGCCTTCTTCTCCGTTGCAGCCTGCGTTCTGGCAGCCGCCGTCTGGCAGCTGGCGACGGCTCGTTCACGCGTGTCCCGCGTGGCGGAGTGACGACCACATTTCTGCAACACGCGCGCCATAGGGTGTCACGCGATGGATTTCTTCAGGCGCTTCACCTTCCTCTTCTCCGCTCCGGCATTCGATGCCGATGACCTCGAGGGCCATCGCCTGCGCGAGATCATCGTCGAGATCGAGAAGCTCGGCTTTCAGGTCGTCCAGGCGCGGCGGATCGAGGACGCCGAGATCGCCGTCCAGACCGACGCGGCCATCGGCTGCATGGTCGTCGACTGGGGCAAGAAGGGCCTCGAAGGCAAGACGGCGTCGCTGATCAACCTCATGCGGCGGCGCGGGCTGGAGATGCCGATCGTCATGCTGGTGCGCCGCAAGCGCCTGGAGGACATCCCGGTCGAGGTGCTCGACTTCATCGACGGCTACATCTTCCTGGCGGAAGAGACGCCGGCCTTCATCGCGAAGAACCTCGTCAGCCGGCTCAAGCAATATGCCGAGACGCTGAAGACGCCGTTCTTCGGCGCGCTAGTCGACTATGCCGAGCGCGGCAACCAGCTCTGGACCTGCCCCGGCCACAATGGCGGCGTGTTCTACAATCGCAGCCCGATCGGCCGGATCTTCGTCGAGCATCTCGGTGAAGCAGTCTTCCGCGACGATCTCGACAATTCCGTGCTCGAGCTCGGCGACCTGCTGGTCCACGAAGGCCCCGCCCTGAAAGCGCAGCAGGAGGCCGCCGAGATCTTCGGTGCCGAGCGGACCTATTTCGTGCTGAACGGCACCTCGACGTCCAACAAGATGGCGCTCTCGGCGCTGGTCGCCGAGGGCGACCTCGTGCTGTTCGACCGCAACAACCACAAGGCCGCGCATCACGGCGCGCTGTTCCTGGGCGGCGGCATCCCGATCTTCCTCGAGACCGACCGCAACGCGCACGGGCTGATCGGTCCGATCTTCCATGAGGCGCTCGACGAGACCCGCATCCGCGAGAAGATCCGCAATCACCCCCTGGTCGCCGACAAGGAAGCGTGGCGCCGTGAGCGACCGTTCCGCGTCGCCGTGATCGAGCAATGCACCTACGACGGCACGATCTACGACGCGCGCCTGATCGTCGAGAAGATCGGTCATCTCTGCGACTACATCCTGTTCGACGAGGCCTGGGCCGGCTTCATGAAGTTCCATCCGATCTACGCCGGCCGTTATGCCATGGGCCTCGGCGATCTCGGCCCGCAGCGCCCCGGCATCATGGCGACGCAGTCGACCCACAAGCAGCTCGCGAGCTTCTCCCAGGCCTCCCAGATCCACGTCAAGGACAGCCATATCGAGGGTCAGCGGCGGCGCATCGAGCATCGCCGCTTCAACGAGTTCTTCATGCTGCACGCCTCTACCTCGCCGTTCTATCCGCTGTTCGCCTCGCTCGACGTCGGCGCGCAGATGATGAAGGGGCGGTCGGGCATCGTGCTGTGGGACGACACGATCCGGCTCGGCATCGAGCTGCGCAAGAAGGTGCGTGCAATCCGGCGCGAGTTCGAGAACAAGGAGCAGGATCCGGCGCGGCGCTGGTTCTTCGACGTGTTCGTGCCCGATCGCCTCCCGGTGCCCGGCCCGGACGGCGTGCCGGTGCGCGACATCGCGTGGGAGGACGTGGCGACCGACGACCTGGCCTCGGATCCCCGTTGCTGGGAGCTTGCGCCCGGCGCCGGCTGGCACGGCTTCACCCATGTGGCGCCCGGCTTCGCGATCACCGACCCCAGCAAGCTCACCGTGCTGACTCCCGGTTTCGATCGCGCCACCGGGGCCTATTCCGACTTCGGCGTGCCCGCGCCCGTGGTCGCGCAATACCTGCGCGAGAACCGCGTCGTATCGGAGAAGAACGACCTCAACTCGCTGCTCTTCCTGCTCACGCCCGGCGTGGAATCGAGCAAGGCGGGAACGCTGCTCAGCACGCTGGTCGCCTTCAAGCGGCTGCACGACGACAATGCCCGGCTCGACGACGTCATCGGCGAGTTCGTCGCGCGGCGGCCGGCGCGCTACTCGGGTGTGCGCCTGCGCGATCTGTGCCGCGACATGCATGCCTTCTTCCGCGACAGCGGCGCCAGCGGCCTGCAGCGCGCCCAGTTCGCGCCCGAGCACCTGCCCACGCTGGTCATGCCGCCGAACGAGGCGGTACGGCAGCTGGTGCGCAACAATGTCGACTACCTGCCGGTCAGCGAGGCGTTCGGCCGGATCGCGACCACCATGTTCGTGGTCTACCCGCCCGGCATCGCCAGCATCGTGCCGGGCGAGCGCCTCGACGAAAGAGCTCGCCCGATGCTCGACTATCTCGCGATGTTCGAGCGTAGCGCCAACCTGTTCCCCGGCTTCGATGTCGAGGTCCAGGGCATCTACCGCGAGGTCGAGAAGGACGGCACGGTGCGGTTCTACACCTACGTCGTCCGCGAATAGCGGTCGTCGGCCGGCGGCTCGCTCGCGCCCGGCCCCAGCGCGCGCTGCATCAACAGGCTGTCCGTCCAGCGGCCGAACTTGAAGCCGACATCCTTCAGCAGCCCGGCCTGCACGAAGCCGAAGGCCTCGTGCAGCCGCTGCGACGGTGTGTTGGCGGCATCGATATAGCCGAACATCTGACGGAAACCCGCAGCGGCGCAGGCCTCGATCAGGGCCGGCAGCAGGAGCCGCCCGACGCCCGAATGAAGGTGGTCGGCATGCACGTAGATCGAGTGCTTGACGGCAAAGCGGTAGGCCGGCCGCTTGCGGAACGGCACCGCGTAAGCGTAGCCCACCACCGTGCCGCCGCGGTCGGCCACCAGGTGCGGCAGCTTTCGGCGCAGCATGTTCTTGCGCCGCCGCTTGATGTCGTCGTCATGAAACGGCTCGGGGTCGAGGCCCTCGCCGACACCGCGCTGAATGTGGTGGGTGTAGATCGCCAGCATTGCCGGGACATCGGCCTCCGCCGACGGGCGTACGACGATCGTTCGAGGGTGATCTTGCAGGGCGTCAGTCATCGTGCGCCCGATCAATCACACACAGATGACCTTTTCATGTCGTCCCGATTTCCCTCCCCCGAAGACGGGAGAGGCCGGGTGGGGGCACGCGACCCGGCGAATGTTCCTCATGTCGGATCATGATCTGCAACGCGCCGACAACGCTACCGAGGCTTTCCCCCACTCAGCCTCCCCCGTATGACGAAGGAGGAGAATGAAGCGCGGCGGCCCTGTTCGGACCTCTGAGTCCTGCGGCGGCAGCGGAAGCGCTCAGGGTTCCTTCATGCCGGCGATGCGGACGATCTCGCCCCACTTCACGATCTCCTTCTCCTGCCACGCTGCCAGCTCTTCCGGCGATCCCGGGAACGGCACGCCCAGCGTCGTGCGCAGGAGGGTCTGGTAGGCCTCGGAAGCTACCGCCTCGCGGATGAGCTGGTTGAGCTTGTCGATGATGGGCCGCGGCGTGCCGGCGGGCGCGTAGGCTGCGTTCCAGGGACGCGATTCGTAGCCGGGCAGGCCACTCTCGGCGACCGTGGGGAACTGCTCCAGCCCGGGATATCGCTCGAGGCTGGTCACGGCCAGGCCGCGTGCACGGCCGTCGCGCACCGGCGGCAGGCCGACGGTGAAATCGCTGAAGGTCATGTCGATCCGGCCGCCGAGCAGGTCGGCGAGGACCTGCGGCTGCGTCTTGTAGGGCACGCCGAGCACATCGACTTTCGCCATGATCCGGAACAGCTCCGCCGCCCCGCGGGCCGAACCGTTGCCGCTGCCGAAGGTGAGCTTGCCGGGCTGCGCGCGGGCGAGCGCAATCAGCTCGGGAATCGACTTCACCGGCAGGTCGTTGCGCACCATCACGATCTGCGCCCCGCTCGACAGGCCGCTGATCGGCGCGAAGCTCTTCACCGGATCATAGGGCAGCGTCTTGTAGACGTGCTGGTTGATCGCCTGCGTCGTCTGGGTGGTGACGAAGATCGTGTAGCCGTCCGGCGCCGCCGTGGCCGCCGCCTGCGCGCCGATCTGGCCCTCGGCACCGGGCCGGTTGTCGACCACGACGGACTGTCCGGTACGGCGCGACATCTCCGCCGCCACGACCCGCGCGACGGTGTCGGTCGCCGTGCCCGGTCCGAAAGGAGCGATGATGTGGATCGGCCGGTTCGGGAAGTCCTGCGCGGCGAGCGGCGCGGCCTGTAGAATTCCGGTCAGCAGTCCCAGAAGGCAGATGAGCATTCGCATGATGCCGAACCCTACGACGTGCTAGCGTGGTCGCAACCAAAAACGGAGGAACACCATGCGGCGCATGCTCATCCTGCCGGCCATCGCGGCACTGCTGGCGGTGGCGACGCCCGCCCTGGCGCAGAAGGCCGGCGGCACGCTGAGGGTCAACCATCGCGACAACCCGCCCAGCGCGTCCATCCATGAGGAAGCGACGATCTCGACCGTCATGCCCTTCATGTCGGTCTACAACAACCTCGTGATGTTCGACCCGGCCGGCAAGCAGGACCGGCCGGACAGGATCGTGCCCGACCTCGCCACCGAATGGGCGTGGAGCAACGACGGCAAGGACCTGACTTTCAAGCTGCGCGACGGAGTGAGGTGGCACGACGGCAAGCCCTTCACGAGCGCCGACGTGAAATGCACCTGGGACATGCTGATCGGCGGCGAGGCCAAGCTGCGCAAGAACCCGCGCAAGTCGTGGTGGTTCAACCTCAAGGAGGTGACGGTCAACGGCGACCGCGAGGTCACCTTCCATCTCGGCCGGCCCCAGCCCTCGGTGCTGACCATGCTCGCGGGCGCGTTTTCGCCGGTCTATCCCTGCCATGTCGGCGCGGCGCAGATGCGCACCAAGCCGGTCGGCACGGGTCCGTTCAAGTTCGTCGAGCTCAAGCAGAATGAGTCGATCAAGCTGGTGAAGAACCCCGACTACTGGAAGAAGGGACGGCCCTATCTCGACGCCATCGAGTTCAGGATCATCCCGAACCGCGCGACCGCCCTGCTCGCCTTCGTGGCCAACCAGTTCGACCTCACCTTCACGGCCGAGATCGCCGCCCCGGCGCTCAAGGACCTCAAGGGCCAGGCACCCTGGGCGCAGTGCGAGATGCTCCCGACCAACACCCAGGCCAACCTGCTGGTCAATCGCGACAAGCCGCCGTTCGACAATCCGCAGGTGCGCAAGGCGATGGTGCTGGCGATCGACCGCTCCGCCTTCATCGACATCATCGGCCAGGGAAGCAACCGCCAGGGCGGCGCCATGCTGCCGCCGCCGGAGGGGCTGTGGGGCATGCCGGCCGACTTCCTCGCGACGGTCGCCGGCTACGGCGCCGATCACGAGAAGCAGCGCGAGGAAGGCCGCAAGATCATGGCGGGGCTGGGCTACAGCGCCGACAAGCCGCTGCGGATCAAGGTCTCGACGCGCAACATCGGGAGCTACCGCGACCAGGCGGTCATCCTGATCGACCATCTGAAGCAGGTCTACATTCAGGGCGAGCTCGAGCCGCTCGACACCTCGGTGTGGTACAATCGCCTGCTCAAGAAGGACTACTCGGTCGGCATGAATGTCCAGGGCATCGGAATCGACGATCCGGACGTGGTGTTCTACGAAACCTATTCCTGCGGTTCGGAGCGCAACTACACGAACTATTGCAGCCCCGAGGTCCAGAAGCTGTTCGACGAACAGTCGCAAACGACCGACATCGAAGCGCGCAGGAAGCTGGTCTGGGAGATCGACAAGAAGCTCCAGGAGGACGGCGCCCGGCCGGTCATCCAGCACGATCAGGCGGCAACCTGCTGGCGGCCCGAGGTCAAGGGCGTCGCGCTGGCAGTCAACTCGATCTACAACCACTGGCGCTTCGAGGACGTCTGGCTCGATCGATAGTGCGGTTACCATCGGGGAACTTGTCGGGATCGCACCTCGCGCACATCTCGACGTGAGGTGAGGAAGCAGGAGCGCCATCATGATCAAGGGACTGCATCACAATGCCTATCGCTGCCGCGATTCCGAGGAGACGCGGAAGTTCTACGAGGATTTCCTCGGCCTGCCGCTGGTTCACGTCCTGAAGATCGAGCAGACCATGACCGGCCGCAAGACGGGCGGGCCGGGCGTGCTCCATTCCTTCTTCCAGCTCGACGACGGCTCGTCGCTCGCCTTCTTCGAGGCACCCGACATGCCGTTCGAGTTCAAGGAGCAGCACGATTTCGACCTGCACATCGCGCTGGAGGTCGAGCCTGACGTGCTGGAGGCGATGTTCGAGCGCGGCAAGCGGGAAGGCCGCGAGGTCCGCGGCGTGTCCGATCACCGGTTCATCCGCTCGATTTACTTCCGCGACCCCAACGGCTACGTGATCGAGCTCGCCGCCAGGGTGCCCGGCCATGAATCGGCGATGGATCCGAAGAAGAGCCGCGCGCGGGAGATGCTGAACGACTGGCAGGCCGGCAAGAAGCAATCGGCCGCGGCGTAGCGACCATCCGGCGAGACGGCGGCGCACACAAGCCGGCGCCTATGAGGGCGGCGTCTTCCAGCCGATCCGGTCGCGCAGGAAGGCGTAGCCCAGCGCGATGAAGTGCGCACGCTCGCGGTTGTCCTTGCCATAGCCGTGGCCGCCGGCCGGCGGCTCGTAGAACCACGCGTCGCGATAGCCCATGGCCTGCAGCTTGGCCGCCATCTTGCGCGCGTGGCCGGGATGGACGCGATCGTCGCGCCGCGTCGTGGCGAACAGGATCGGCGGGTAGGCGCGTCCCGGCACGGCCTGGTGATAGGCCGAGTAGGTCTGCAGCCACGCCCACTCCTCCGGCTTGTCGGGGTCGCCGTACTCCGCCATCCAGCTCGCGCCGGCTAGCAGCTTCGAGTAGCGCCGCATGTCTATCAGCGGGATGGTGCAGAGCAGCGCGCCGAACCGTTCAGGATAGCGCGTCATCATGTTGGCGATCAGGATGCCGCCGTTCGAGCCGCCCTCCGCGGCGATGCGGTCCGGGCGGGTCACGCCGCGGCGCACCAGGTCGGCAGCGACTGCGGCGAAGTCATCGTGGGTCAGGCGCTTGCCGGCGCCGCGCCCGGCGTCGTGCCACGGCACGCCGAACTCGCCGCCGCCGCGGATGTTGGTCGTGACGCTGGTCCCGCCGCGCTCCAGCCAGAGCTTGCCGATCGAGGAATTGTAGTAAGGCCGCGTCGTCACGCCGAAGCCGCCATAGCCGGTCATGTGGACCGGCGCGTCGCCGGTCTCGCCGGCCGGCCCGGTCTGGACGTAGGGAATGCGCTCGCCGTCGATCGACACGGCTTCGTGGCGCGTCACCACCAGCCCTTCGGAGGAGAAGGCCGGCGGCGAGCGCTTGAGCACCGTCGGCGCCCTGCCCGGCTCGAGCAGCATGAGCGACGACGGCGTCAGCGGATCCTGAGCGCTGGCCAGCAGTTCGCCGTTGGCCTCCGACGGCTCGACGTCGAGCGACCAGACATCGACCACGCCGATCGACGGCAGTCCGGCCAGGCTCGTGCGTGTCCAGCCGCCGGCCGACGGCGTCAGCACCTCGAACACGGGATCGAGGTTGTCGAGGATGGACAGGACCAGCCGCCCTGCATTCCACGTGTAGCCGTTCAGGATGCGACGCTTGCCCGGCTCGAACAGCAGCGTGAAGTCGCGGTTGCCGCCCAGGAAGGCCTCGAGCCGGATGCCCAGCAGGCAGTCGCCCGGCCACGCCTTGCCGCCGACCGTCCAGCCCAGGCGCGGCTGGACCAGGAGCCAGCCGTGGTCGATGTCGGTCTGCACGCCGGTCGGCAGGTCGAGCTGCACTCTCCCCCGCCAGATCCTGAAATCGAAGAAGCCAATCGCGTCGTAGAACCAGAGCGCCCGCTCGGGATCGGTGCGGTCCATTCCGCCGGACGCCGACATGCTCGTTGCCGGCACTTCGAACAGGATGGGCGCCGTTTCAGGCTGCGCGCCCCGCCGCCACAGCCGGACGGTACGGGCGTAGCCGGAGGTCGTGACGTCGCCGCCGAAAGCGCTGGCGAGCAGCAGCGTGTCGTCGTCGATCCAGCTCGCGCCGCCCTTGGCTTCCGGCAGGACGAAGCCGTCGGTCACGAACGATCGGGTGCCGAGATCGAACTCGCGCAGCACGACGGCATCGCTGCCGCCGCGCGACAAGCGCACGATTGCCCGGTCATGCTTGACCGGCCGCGTGCCGGCGCCGCCCCAGATCCAGTCCTCGCCCTCGGCTGCCGCAAGCGCATCGAGGTCGATCAGCACCTCCCACTCGGGCGAATCGTTGCGGAAGCTCCCGGCCGTGGTGCGCCGCCACAGGCCGCGCGGATGGGCTGCATCGGTCCAGAAATTGTAGAGCCATCCGGCGCGGCGGCCCGGAAATGGGATTTTGTCCGGCCGGTCGAAGATCGCGGCCAGCACCGCGGCGTCGACCTCGACCTGCGCTCCGCCGAAGGCCGCCAGCGTGCGGGCATTCTGCTGCTCGACCCAGGCCGAGGCGCGTTCGCCCTCGACCTCCTCGAGCCAGAGCCAGGGGTCGTCGTCCGGCGCGGCGACCGTCGGACGCGCGTCCAGGCTCACGCGCCTACTTCACCGGCTCGCTGACGAAGGCGACCTTGCTGAGGCCTGCCTTGGAGGCGTCGGCCAGGGTCTCCGCGACATAGCGATAGGCCACGCCCGCGTCGGCACGCAGATAAACTTCGGGCTGCGGGCGCTTCTGCCCCGCTTCCTTGAACTTCACCTGCGCGTCCTCCCGACTGATCCGTTCGCCGCCCCAGAACAGCGAGCCGCTGGCGTCGATGGCGAACTCGATCTTCTCCGGCTTCTGGATATCGGCGCTGGAGCTCGCCTTGGGCAGGTCGAGCTTCACGGTGTTGGTCAGCAACGGCGCGGTGACGATGAAGATAACCAGCAGCACCAGCACCACGTCGATCAGCGGCACCATGTTGATCTCGGCCATTGGCGCCGAGGAGGACTTGCGGTCGAAGCTTGCGAAAGCCATGCGGGACTCCTGCGCTGCGGTCTTACTTCACGGCGGCCAGCGGCACGCCGCCGGTCTTGAGCGAACGGGCCTGAAGCGCTCGTCCCATCGAGAGGAAGGTCAGCAGCTCGAAAGCGAAGGCGTCGAGCTTGGCCGTCAGCACGCGGTTCGACCGGGTCAGCCAGTTGTAGCCCATGACCGCCGGCAGGGCGACCGCGAGGCCGATGCCGGTCATGATCAGCGCCTCGCCGACCGGACCCGCGACCTTGTCGAGCATGCCGGACCCCGACATGCCGATCGCTACAAGCGCGTGATAGACGCCCCATACCGTGCCGAACAGTCCGACGAACGGCGCCGTCGCGCCGATCGTCGCCAGCATCGTCAGGCCGTTCTCCAGCGATGTCGTCTCCTCGTCGAGCACCTTCTTGATGGTGCG
>CAMFJT010000174.1 GCA_945957125.1 uncultured Rhodospirillales bacterium
GCGCCCGCACGCCGCTCGACGCGATCGGCCTGCAGCCCGCGCAGGCCAAGGCGATTCTCGGCGGCCTCAACGAGCGCTTCGGCTGCGCCCTCACCGAAGCCGATGTCGGCAAGTGCCCCGACCTCGGCCGGCTGGCGGCGCTGATCGAGGCGCGCACTTTCTTGCCGGACCGCGGACCTCCGGCCCGCCTCATGAGCGTGAGCGGGCGAGACGCCCGCGCTCCGGCAAGAACGACCGAGGTCGCCATCGTCGGCTATGCCTGCCGCCTGCCGGGCGCGGCGGATGCCGCGGCGTTCTGGGAGCGGCTATGCAGCGGCGCGGTCGCGGTCACGCCGTATCCGTCGGAGCCGTGGCGGCGCGCGGAATACGAGGCGGCGCTGCGCACGGTCGGCAGCGAGGCCACGCCGTGGGGCGGCTATCTCGACGCGGTCGATCGTTTCGACCCGGCCTTCTTCAACATCCCGGCCGACCAGGCGCGGGCGATGGATCCGCAGCAGCGGCTCTTCCTGCAGGTCGCCTGGCACGCGCTGGAGATGGCGGGCCAGACGCGCGCCATGCTCGACGGCGCGGAATGCGGCGTGTTCGTCGGGGGTGGGCCGAGCGACTACGGGCGCGTGCTGGAAGCGGAGGGCGCGGCGGTCGACGGCCAGACGCTGCTCGGCAACATCTCGTCGATCATGGCCGCGCGCATCGCGTATTTCCTCAACCTGCGCGGCCCTTGCGTGGCGATGGACACCGCCTGCTCGTCGGGTCTCGTCGCGCTGCATGCGGCGTGGCGCGCCATCCTCGACGGCGAGTGCGATTCGGCGATCGTCGGCGGTGTCAGCCTGCTGCTGACGCCGCAGATGCATGTGCTGACCGGCGCGGGCGGCATGCTCTCCGCCGTCGGCCAGTGCCAGACCTTCGACGACTCCGCCGACGGTTTCGTGCCGGCCGAGGGCATCGTGGCGCTCGTTCTCAAGCGGCTCGACCGCGCGCTGGCCGACGGCGATCCGATCCAGGCCGTGCTGCGCGGCGTGGCGGTCAACCAGAACGGCACCACCGCCGGCATCGCCGCGCCCAGCGCGCGCGCGCAGGCGCGGCTGCTCGGGCGGCTCTACGACGACACGAAGGTGCCGGTGAATGAGATCGGCCTGGTCGAGGTCCACGGCACCGGCACGAAAATCGGCGACGCGCTGGAGTTCGACGCGCTGCGCCAGGTGTTCGGCGCGGCCGGCGCGGCAGCGGGCGCGACCGTGCTGTCGTCGGCCAAGCCGGTGATCGGCCATGCCTTCGCGGCATCGGGGCTGGCCAGCGTGGTCAAGCTGCTGCTGGCGCTGCGCCATCGCCGCATTCCGCCGACCCGCGCGCCGCGCCGGCTCAACCAGCACATGCGGCTGGACGGCTCGCCGTTCCGCATCGGCACGGCGCTGGAGCCGTGGCCCGCGCCGGCCGGTGGGCAGCGGTTGGCGGCCGCCACGTCCTACGGGCTGAGCGGCACCAACGCGCATGTCGTGCTGGCCGAGGCGCCGGAAGCGACGGTCGCGGCCGCGTCGCGCGACCGCCATCTCGTGGTCGTCTCGGCGCGCGACGCCGATGGGCTGAAGCGCCAGCTCGACGCGCTGCGCGTGGCGCTCACGCAGGACGCGCCGCCGCTCGGCGACATCGCCTACACGCTGGGCGCGCGGCGCAACCATTTCGCCGCGCGCGCCGCCTTCGTGGTGCGCGACCTCGCCGACCTGGCCGCGCAGCTCGCGCGCGGACCGGGCGCGCTGCCGGGCGATGCGCCGGCCGCGCTGCGCTCGGCGGCGGACACGTATCTGGCCGGCGGCGAGGTCGACTGGACGGCGCTCACGCCGCAAGGCCGCGTCTGCGACCTGCCGGGCTATCGCTTTGCGGCCGACCGCTACTGGCCGGGCACCGCGCCGCAAGCCGTGGCGGCGGTGGCCGAGGGCGTGGCGGGCGAGGGGACGGTCGGCCGGCTCGCGGCGATCTTCGCTCAGGTGCTGCGGGTCGAGGCAGCAGCGGACGCGCCGTTCGATACGCTGGGACTCGATTCGGCGTCGGCGGTCGAGATCATGAAGACGGCCGAAGCCGCATTCGGCGTCGATCTGCCGGTGATCGCGCTGTGGGATCATCCGACGATCCGCGCGCTGGCCGGGTTCATCGACCTCCAGCCGCCCGCGACGGCCGGCAAGCCGCAGGATCCCGTCGTGACGATCCGCGGCGGCGAGGGGCCGGGCTCGTTCTGGGTCCATGGCGGGCCGGGCGACGTGAACTGGGTGGTCGAGCTGGCGCGCAACCTGCCGCCGGGGGCGCCGGTCTACGGCCTCCAAGCCGCCGGCCTCGACGGCAGCGAGGCGCCGCTGCCGACCGTCGAGGCGATGGCCGCGCACTATGTCGAGGCGGTGCTGCGCATGCAGCCCGAGGGGCCGTACCGGCTGGGCGGCTATTCCGCCGGCGGCGTGATCGCCTTCGAGATGGCGCGCCGGATGATCGCGGCCGATCACGCGGTCGAGCGGCTGGTGCTGCTCGATTGCAACGCGCCGGGCAACGCGGCCGTCGCCGACATGCAGGCGGCGTACGGGCCGGGCTATGTCTATCTCGTGGTCGGCAACTGGTTCGGTGCGCGCTGGGGACTGGCGCGGCCGCTGGTGCTCGCCGACCTCGCCGGGCTCGACAAGCCTGCGATGCTGGAGCGCGTCCTCGACCGGCTGTTCGCGCACGCCGCGCCGACGATGTCGCGCGAGGAAGTGCGCCGCCAGATCGAGGCGCTCGACCGCGTCGGCTGGAGCGTCGGCGCCGCGCTGCGTGCCTATCGGGCCGAGCCCATCGCCACGCCGATCGAGGTGCTGCTGTTCGTATGCCGCGACGGCATGGCGGGCGGCGACAATCCGCTCGGCCTGCCGGCCGATGCCGGCGCCGAGCGCTATCGCGACGGCTGGGACGCGCTGTTCGCGCGGCCCCTCACGCGCATCGCCGTGCCGTGCGATCACTTCGCGCTGCTGAAGGGTGAGGCGGGCCGCCTGGTCGGCGCACGCCTCTCCGATGACGGCCGCGCGCGGGTCACCGAGGTCGTGCTCGGGCTGGTCCGTGAGATCCTGCCCGACGCGCCGCCCGAGCTGGTCGTGCCCGAGCGCAGCATGTCCGAGCTCGGTGCGACCTCGATCGACCGGGTCGAGGTCGCCACCCTCGCCATGGAAACGCTCGGCCTCCGCATCCCCAACGCCGAGCTGGCCGCCGTCGCCTCGATCGGCGACCTGATCGCCGTCCTGCACCGCCATGCCGCGCGGGCGTGAGGCTGGGGCCGCGCCACTCCGTGGCGCTCATCTCATGATCATGAGCGCCACGGAGTGGCGCGGTCCCAGCGCATGAAGGTCGTCGTCACGGGGATGGCGGCGATGGCGGGGGGCGTGGCGACGTCGTGGTCGTTCGGATCGCGGGCGGCCTGTGTGCTGCAGGCGGCCGAGGTGCGTGCGCCGGTCTCGAGTTTCGAGGCGATGCTGCGCGAGGGGGCGTCGCAGGTCGGGGTGGCGTTGACGGCGCCGGCGGTGGAAGAGAGCGCGCTGCGGCGGGCGAGCCTGCCGATGCGGGCGACCTTCGCGGTGGCGCGGGAGGCGATGGGGCAGGCGAAGCTGCCGGCGGAGGAGGTCGGCATCGTCGTGGCGGGCAGCAACCTGCAGCTCGGGCGTGCGTGGCAGGCCTACGAGAAATATCGCACGGAGCCGGCCTATCTCTCGCCGCGCCACGGCTATGAATTCTACGACACCCACGTGATGGCGCTGCTCGCCGAGCTGCTGGAGCTGCGCGGGCCGGGCTTCACGGTCGGCGGCGCGTCGGCCAGCGGCAACGTCGCGATCCTGGCCGGCCTCGACCTGGTGCGGCACGGTCGCGCCGGCGCCTGCCTCGTGGTCGGCCCACTGCCCGAGCTGTCGCCGGTCGAGCGGCAGGCGCTCGGGACAATGGGCGCGCTGGCGCCGGAGGGCAGTGCCTGCCGGCCGTTCGATCGCGCGGCGGCGGGCTTCGTGCCCGGTGAGGCGTGCGCGGCGGTGCTGCTGGAGAGCGAGAAGAGCGCGGCAGCGCGCGGCGCGGCGGCGCTGGCGGAGATCGCCGGGGCGTGGTCGGGCCTCGGCGGCAGCCATCTGCCGGCGCCCGACGTGGATAGCGAGCTGCGCGCGATGGCGGGAGCGCTCGACGATGCCGGCGCGGACGTGGCCGAGCTCGACCATATCAGCGCGCACGCGACCTCGACGCCGGCCGGCGATGTCGCCGAGTGTGCCGCGCTGCGCCGCCTGCTCGGCGCGCGCGCGAGGGACGTGCCGGTCAACGCCACCAAGTCGCTGGTCGGCCACGCGCTGCACGCGGCGGGGGTGGTCGAGCTGGTGGCGCTCATCCTGCAGATGCGCGGCGGCTTCGTGCACGGCACGGCGGGCTTGCGCGACCCGATCGCCGACGATCTGAGGCTGGTCGGCCCGCGCGCGATCGACCATCGCATCCGGCTCGGTTTGAGCAATTCGTTCGGCTTCGGCAGTATCGCCACCAGCGTGGCCGTGCGCGGCATCGAGGGGACATGACGGGCGTCGGGATCGAGCGGATGGGGCTGTATTGCGGGTCGGCCTTCGTCGACGTGGCCAAGCTCGCCGCTGCGCGCGGGCTCGATCCGGTGCGCTTCGCCAACCTCTTGATGCGGCGCAAGAGCCTCAGCTTCCGCTTCGAGGACCCGGTGTCGTTCGCGGTCAATGCCGCCAAGCCCGTGGTCGATGCGCTGGGCGCCGACGAGCGCCAGTCGATCGAGCTGCTGGTGGTGTCGACCGAGTCGGGCATCGACATGGGCAAGTCGATCAGCAATTACGCGCACCACTATCTCGGCCTGGCGCGGCACTGCCGGATGTTCGAGGTCAAGCAGGCCTGCTACGGCGGCACGGCGGCGCTGCGGCTCGCCTCGGCGATGGTCGCGGCGGGCGAGGTGCGCCGCGCGCTGGTGATCTCGACCGACCTGGCGCGCTGCGTGCCGCATTCCTACGCCGAGCCGGCGCAGGGCTGCGCGGCGGTGGCGCTGCTGGTCGGGCGCGATCCGGTGATGCTGGCGCTGGAGCCCGGCGCGTCGGGCGTGCACGGCTACGAGGTGATGGATTCGTGCCGGCCGACGCCCGACATGGAGACCGGCAACGTCGATCTCTCGCTGCTGTCCTATCTCGACTGCATCGAGAAGAGCTTCGTGGCCTATCGCGGCAAGGTCGGGCCGGTCGATTTCCAGGACCATTTCGCCTATCTCGCCTGCCACACGCCGTTCGGCGGCATGGTCAAGGGCGCGCACCGCACCATGATGCGCAAGTTCCGGCCCGGCCCGCCGCCCGTGGTCGAGCACGACTTCAAGCGCCGCGTCGGCCCCGCGCTCGCCTTCTGCCAGGAGGTCGGCAACATCTATTCCGGCACGGTCTTCCTCGCGCTCGCCGGCGTGCTGGCGCGCGGCGACTTCGCCGAGCGGCGGCGCATCGGCCTGTTCTCCTACGGCTCGGGCTGCTGCTCGGAGTTCTACAGCGGCACCGCCGACGCCGCCTCCGCCCGGGCCGCGCAGGCGCTCGACATAGACGGCGCGCTGGCGGCGCGGCGCGAGCTCGATATGGCCGAGTACGACGCGCTGCTGGCGGCCGAGCGCGAGCCGCTGTTCGGCCTGCGCGACGTGACGATCGAGCCCGGCCCGTTCGCCGCGATCCACGACAGCCACTTCAAGGGCAGCGGCAAGCTCGTGCTCGACGGCGTGAGCGGCTACCAGCGGCAATACCGATGGGCGTGAACGGACGTCTGCCTTGCTCGCCGCACACCCACCTCACCCTGAGGAACGGAGCGAAGCGGAGTGTCTCGAAGGGTGGCAACAGGTATGCCACTGCTACACCTCGTGATTGTGGTCGTTTCGTCCATCGCGTTGCCATCCTTCGAGACGCTCCGCTTCGCTCCGCTCCTCAGGATGAGGGGCAAAGGCAAGCGACCGATGTCCATGAAAGCGGCTCTGGAGAGCCGCGCTCCCAGCGGCCATGACCGCGCCCTTCGAGACCCTGCGCGTTTCGCGGCGGGACCGGATGCTGGAGGTCGTGCTGAACCGGCCGGAGCGGGCCAATGCGCTGACCCGCGGCATGATCGGCGAGCTGCATGCCGCGCTCGACCAGGCCGAGGCCGATCCCGTGGTGCGGCTGATGGTGCTGTCGGGCGAGGGCGAGGCGTTCTGCTCGGGCATGGATTTCGTCGAGGCATCGTCGGGCGGCGACGATGCCGCGTCGCTGAAGCCGACGGTCGAGGCGTTCTACGGGCTGATGGAGCGGTTCACGACCTGCCGCACGGTGATCGCCTCGCTGGTCACCGGCCGCGTGACGGCGGGCGGGGTCGGGCTGGTCGCGGCGTCGGACTACGTGATCGCGGGCAGCGCGGCGAGCTTCCAGCTCTCGGAGGTGATCTTCGGCCTGCTGCCGGCCACGGTGGCGCCGTTCGTCGTGCGCCGCTGCGGCATGCAGGCGGCGTTCCGGCTCAGCCTCACCGCGCAGCGCATCGGTGCGGCGCGCGCGGCGGAGATCGGCCTGGTCGACGAGGTCGCCGAGGCGCCGGCCGATGCGCTGCGCCAGTTCATGATCCGCGCCGCGCGCGTGGAGCCGGGCTGCGTCGCCGACCTCAAGGGCCTGTTCCGCGACATGTGGATCGTCAACGAGGACACCCGCCGGCTCGCCGTCGAGGCGATCACCCGGCGCATCCTGCAGCCGGAGACGGCGGCCGGCATCCGCCGCTTCGTGCAGGAGGCGAGCCCGCCATGGCGGAAGTAGTCCATCTCCATCGCCACGGCACCGCGATCGCGGTGATCGAGATGGCCGACCGCGAGGGCCGCAACACCTTCACGCGCGCGCTGGTCGCAGGGCTGGGCGTGGCCCTGCGGCGCATCGCCGACGACCCGACGGTCAAGGTCGTGGTGATCCACGGCTACGAATCGATCTTCTGCGCCGGCGGCACGCAGGAGGAGCTGCTGACCCTGGCCGAGCACAAGGTCACCTTCGACGCGCACGATTTCTATCGCGCGCTGCTCGACTGCCCCGTGCCGGTGATCGCCGCGATGCAGGGCCACGCGCTGGGCGGTGGGCTGGTGTTCGGCCTCTATGCCGACCTGGTGGTGATGGCGCAGGAGGCGCTCTATTCGGCCAACTTCATGAAGTACGGCTTCACGCCGGGCATGGGCTCGACGCTGGTGCTGCCGATGAAGCTCGGCGCGGCGCTGGCGAACGAGATGCTGTTCTCCGCGCGCGGCTATCACGGCGGCACCTTGCGCGAGCGCGGGATCGGCTTTCCCGTCGTGCCGCGCGCCGAGACGGTGGCGACCGCTCTGCGGCTCGCCGCCGACCTCGCCGACAAGTCCGACGTGGCGCTGCGCCTGCTCAAGCAGGCCATGAACCACCGCCTGCTGCAGGACCTGCCCGCCGCCATCGCCCGCGAGAAGGCCATGCACGAGACGACCTTCGCCCAGCCCGACATCGTGGCCCGCATCACCGAGCGGTTCGGGCGGTAGCGCCTTTCCCATGCCCTGCGCACCGCAGCACTGGCGGCCCACCCGAATACGTCGGTTCGTGGAGGCGCTTGGCACTTCGACGCGGGTGATGCGCGTGGAAACTGACGTCGGCGAAGGCTTTCTCAAGGCTCTCGGCAATCCCGAAGGCCCCCACGTTCTTGCATCGGAATGGGTCGGCTCCCAACTTGCCGACCTTCTCTCGATCCCAACCCTGGACTTCACTCTGGTGCAGGTCGACTCCTCGGCCGAGTTGCCGATGAAGGATGCCGGTCACGCGCGCCCGGGTGCCGCGTTCATCTCCAGGCTGGATGAAGGGCTGAGCTGGGGCGGCGCCGCGAGGCAGTTGGCGCACGTCGTCAACAAGCAACATCTCAGCGCCATCGTTGTTCTGGATACGTGGATCAGGAACCGTGACCGGTTCTGCGCCGCCCCTGCGCGTCGCAATCCGGACAATGTCTGGCTGTCGCGCAAGGACGTCAGAGGGCGGGGCGTTCGCGTGATGGCTATCGATCACACCCATTGCTTCGCGGACGGCACTCAGCTCACGACGGCAATGGCCGGTATTGCCGTCGTAAAGGACGAGCGGGTGTACGGGCTCTTTCCCGAGTTCGCGGCCTATCTCGGCAAGGCCGATATGCAGGCCGCCTGCGCCAGGCTGGCCGCTGTGCCAAAGGACCGGATCGTCGCAGCGATAGAGACGATACCGCAGGAGTGGGAGGTCGCTGGGAACGTGCGGAAAGCGTGGATGGAGCTATTGGTGCAGCGTGCCGCTTATGTCGCCGAGACGTTGGTGCAGAAGGTGTTTCCATGAAGCTGTCTTGCTAGACTGACATCCGGAGAGAACCTCATGACCGTGAACAAGGCCTACTACGCAGCCGTTCAATTGAGTCCGGACCCGTCGCGCCTCGAGACCGTCAATGTCGGTGCCGTGCTGTTCTGCCCGGAGAAGCGCTTCCTCCGTGTACGATTCGCGTCGGATTTTCGCCGCGCCCGGAAGCTGTTTGGTGACGTCGACGAGGCGTTGTTGAAGATGCAGCGCGATGCGCTTTGCGACCGGCTCGGTGAAGTCGCCGAGTTCCGCAGCCGCGACGACTTGCAGGAATTCATCGATCGGCGCAGCGGCCTGCTGCGTTTCTCGATCGTCCGGCCCTTGCAGGTCGACAACCCGGAGAAGGATCTCGAAGAGCTGTTCCAAAGGCTGGTTGGCCCCGAGCAGTCGAGGAAGAAGCGTGGTCCGCGCGCAAGGACGATTTTCGCCTCCGTGCTACGGAAAGAGCATCTTTTCGAGAAGCTCCACCGCCCGTTGAAGGTCGAGCTGCCATCGATCGGTACGGTGTTTCATGCCGACTTCGGATATCGGAACGGACGGTTCAACGTGATCGAACCGGTCGATTTCTCGTCCGAGGATGAGTGGTTCAAGGCAGCGAGCGCCAGGGCTGTCGAAGGGCAGGCTCTACGGGCCGCCGAACACCCCGATCTTGGTCCGATGAATCTCGTCGTCGTCGGTCGGTTCGCCCGCAAGACGGAGAAGCACAGCGAGGCGGTGAGACGGATCCTCCATCGTCACGAAGTTCCACTATACGAGATGAATGATATCCAGGCGCTCCTGAAGGATATCCGCAGCCATGTCGATGCGCCGACCGCGAACTGAACACACCGGCCTGCGCTCACATCGGCCGCTGTGCTCCTCCCTCCAAGCGGGCTGAAGCGGCGCGGAATCGAAACCGTTTCGCCCCGTCCGCATTGCTGGTACGAAGCGGGCTTTCGTAAGCGGGAGCTTCTTGCCGACCGCGGACGTTCGAAGTGAGGTCGCACCGCCGGATATCTTCCCCACGGCGGGAGCGAGCATCAGCTGTGGGGGAAGCACAGGAGTCTAGTCATGCCAAAAGCCCCGTTCTCGCTCCCCAAGCTTCCCTACGAGGACAACGCCCTGGAGCCGGTGGTTTCAGCCAAGACGATCTCGTTCCACTACGGCAAGCATCACAAGGCCTATGTGGACAACCTGAATCGCATGGTCGTCGGCACGCCCTACGAGCAGATGGATCTCGAGGAGATCATCAAGAAGTCGGCGGGTAACGACAAGGACAAGGGCATCTTCAACAATGCCGGCCAGATCTGGAACCACAACTTCTACTGGGAGAGCATGTCGCCGAAGGGCGGCGCGCCGGCCGGCAAGATCGCCGATGCCCTGAAGTCGAGCTTCGGCGGCGTGGCGGAATTCAACGATGCCTTCGCCAAGGCGGCGGTGGCGCAGTTCGGCAGCGGCTGGGCCTGGCTCGTGAAGGGCAAGGACGGCAAGCTCAAGATCACCACCACGAGCAATGCCGACACGCCGCTCGCGCACGGCGAAACCTGCCTGCTCGTCGCCGACGTGTGGGAGCATGCGTATTATCTGGACTACCAGAACCGCCGCCCGGACCACGTCAAGGATTGGGTCGAGAAGCTCGCGAACTGGTCGTTTGCCGAGAAGAACCTCGGCTAACGACGGGTCGTTCGCCGAGAAGAACCTCGGCTGACGAAGAGATATCCGGCCAAGGCCGGCGATCGATGGGGTGGGCTCGGGCCCGCCCCATCTTTCTTGTGACGCCGTGTCGTGACGCCGCTCAGGAGCGCGGCACGTTGCGCGCCGGCAAGGCGATCTTCATGTTGCCCAGAGCCTGCTCGAGAACCGGAATGGCCGAGGCGGCATCCGGGGTCTCGCACTTGCTCATGGCCTCTGCCGCATCCTGGTCGATCTGGTTGGTGCGATAGCGGCGGTAGACGGCGCTGAGCCGGCGGCAATAGTCGGTATCGCTCATGAGCGCCTCGGGCGCCCGCTCCGAGATCACGATGTCGACGCTGCGGTTGCGCTGGTCGGGGACGTTGTTGCCGGTCTTGACCGGCAGGTTCTGCTCGCCGTAGCCGAGCGCGGCGATCGCCGGACCGGGCACGCCGTTGCGCTGCAGCTCGGCCTGGACCGTCATGGCGCGCTGCTGCGAAAGCTTGAGGTTGAACTGCGGCGTACCGGTCGTGTCGGTATGGCCGCTCACGGCCACCGCGCGGCCGCCGCTCGTCTTGAAGCTGTTGGCCGCCTGGGCAACCGTCGACACCGCCTCGGGCGACAGGGTCGCCTTGCCGGTGTCGAAAAGAACCGTGTAGTTCTTCTGCACCGTCGGTGGCGCGGGCGGCGTGGCAACCGGCGCGGGCTTCTGGTCACAGGCAGCCAGCAGCAGCACGGCTGCAGATGCCATCACGATTCTCGTCAACATTTCTCATTCCCCCGAAAGTGAGCGCCTGCTTCTAGCGCGATGCATGCCCCGTTGAAAACGAGGATTTCGAGACTAACGGCATCCGGGGCGTCGACCTTGATGCAAGTCAAAGCGCTTATGGCGATCGCTCACCATCGCGCCCCGTCGAGTCGCAGCCTCACTCCCGTCGCCGGGGTCATCATCGCCCCCATGCGCTTGACCCGCATGGTGCCCTCGTCGAGCAGCGTGTAGCGCCAGCGGGTGAGCAGGGTGGCGAGCACGATCTTCAGCTCGTAGACCGAGAAGTGCGAGCCGGGGCACATGCGCTCGCCGCCGCCGAACGGCAGGTATTCGTGCGGCCCGAAGCGGCGTTCGAGGAAGCGCTCGGGGCGGAAGGTCTCGCCGTCGGGGTAGAGGTCGGGATCGTAGTGCAGGATCGCCGAGGAAGCGGCGATGTTGGTGCCGGCCGGCAGCTCGTAGGTGCCGAGCTGCATCGGCTGGGCGAGCTTGCGGTTGATGTCGGTGACGACCGGCCACAGCCGCAGCGTCTCCTTGATCACGGCGTCGAGGAAGGGCAGGCGGCCCCACGCCATCGGATCGGCGTCCGGCCCGAGCGGTGCCAGCTCGTCGAGCAGCATCTGCAGATAGCGCGGCTCGCGATGCAGCCAGTACAGGCCCCAGCACAGCGACACGACCGAGGTCTCGTGGCCGGCGATCAGCGCGGTGATCATGTTGTCGCGGATCGCCTCGTCGCTCATGGCCGTGCCGTCGTCGTAGCGCGCGGCGACGACGCGGCTCAGCACCGACGGCGGCCCGCCATCGCCGTCCGCGCTCGTGGCGCGGGCGCGCCGCATGGCGTCCTGCAGCAAGTCCTCGAGCCGCCGGCGCGCGGCGCCGAAGCGGCGGTAGGGCGGCAGCTCGTCGTTGTCGAACTTCAGCGCCGTCAGCAGCATGAAGGGCGCGTTGCCGAACCCCTTGCTGAAGGCGCGCACGGCGGTGCGGAATTCCTGGCGGCGCTCGGGCGTGTCGGCGCCGAACACGGTGCGCAGGATGATGTCGAGCGCGACGGCGATCGCGGGCTCGCGCACCACGATCGTCTCGCCGGGCCGGAATCCGGCGAACGCCTCGATCGCGGCCTCGCGGATCATCCCGCCCAGCACGTTGAGCGCCTCGCCCTGGAAATGCGGGACCAGCAGCCGCCGGTCGCGGCGCAGCGCGCGGCCGGCCATGCGCGTGGTGCCGTGCAGGCCCAGCACGCGCGCCGGGCCCGGCTCGTGGATGGCGTCGAACTGGTCGACCGACGCGGTGACGATCTGCTTCACGAAGTCGGGCCGGCCGGTCATGACGCAGACCCGCGCGGTGCGCACGGTGAACAGGTCGCCGTAGCGCCGGGCGTAGCCGCGCAACATGGCATAGGGATCGCGCACGTAGCGGATGAGCTGCAGCATCCGCAGCGGCGGGCCCGGCGGCAGGCCGCGGACGATGGTCGTTGCTGTCATGGTCTCGGGCGCTATGGTGTGCCGGTCTCCTGCTGTGGATTCTACGGGGTTGCGACCAGATGAGCCAGACCGTCCCGCCCGCCTCCGCGCCGTCCCCCGCGCCGCCGATGAGCGCGCTGGCGCTGCTCGGCCGCCTGCTCACCGCGCGCGGCCGCAATCGCGCCGACCTCTGCTACGAGTTCATGGGCACGCGCAATTGCCCCTCGACCGACTGCACCTACCTCAATCTCGGCTACTGGCGCGGCACGACGGAATATCCGAAGGCCGCCGAGGCGATGGTCGACCTGCTCGCCGAATCGGCGGGCATCGCGCCGGGCGACGTCGTGGTCGATGCCGGCTGCGGCTTCGGCGACCAGGACCTGCGCATGGCGCGGACCCGCGATCCGGCGAAGATCCACGGCATCAACGTCACCGCGCTGCAGGTCGAGCACGCGCGGCGGCACAATGCCGATCCGCGCATCGAGTACCATGTCTGCTCGGCGACCGCCCTGCCGTTTGGGGCGGGCAGCATCGACAAGGTCGTGTCGCTCGAGGCCGCCTTCCATTTCGACACGCGCGAGACCTTCCTGCGCGAGGCGTTCCGTGTGCTGAAGCCGGGCGGCCGGCTCGCGGTGATCGACCTGGTGCCGGTCGAGCAGGCCGGCCGGCTCAATACCGGCGGGCTGAAGGGCGCGCTGGAACGCTGGGCCTCGCAGACGCCGGGCGCCAACGTCTACGGCGTGACGCGCTACGGCGAGATCCTGCGCGCGATCGGCTTCGCCGGGTGCAGCCTGCGCTCGATCGCCGAGGACGTGACGGTGCCGTACGTGAAGTTCATGCACCGTCTGCTGGCCGATCCCAAGGAAGCCGGCCGCTTCCACCCGATGATCCGCCGCGCGATGAGCCATCCCAACAACCCGTTCGCCGCGTCCGACTACATCCTCGTCACCGCCGCGAAGCCCGCCGGGAAGTGAGGGCGGCGTCTTTGCCGGGACCGCGCCGCTCCGAGCTTGTGAATTTTTGATTCAAGAGGGTCTTGTGCTGGGGGCGCGCCCCTCCAGTGGCGCGCCCCCAGCAAAACTCATCGGACAGCTGGGAGCGCGGCTCTCCAGAGCCGCTCATGGGATGGCGCAAGACCGAAGAAAG
>CAMFJT010000175.1 GCA_945957125.1 uncultured Rhodospirillales bacterium
TCCTCGTTGGCGCCTTACTAGCCGAGCTTCGCGCGGCAGACGAGCGCCATGACCTGCCGCGCTCCGGCAAGACGACGACATGCCGACCACCAGCGCGCATCCGGTCAGCCGTTCGGATTGCGGATGACGAGGCAGGGGGCGCCCTCGGCGCGCAGTCGCGCGCACAGGGCATCGGCATCCGGCCGGGTCTTTTCCGATACCCGCACGATGTAGGGCGGCCCCAGCCCGCGGCGCGCGCTCAGGATCAGCGGCAGGCGGTCGCCCAGCACCGCCTCGTGCTTGCGGCGCAGCCGCTCGTAGCTGGCCAGCAGGCCGCCCTCCGACCAGTTGATCGCAAGCTGCACGCCCCACGGCCCCCAGGCCGGATCGGACGTGATCGCCAGGCGCCGGCGCGCGCTCTCCTTCATCATCTTGGCGAGCTCGATGCAGCGTGTGCCGGCCGGCGCCGCCGCGGCTTCGATCTGCTGCTGCGGCTGCAGCTTCCAGGTCTCCGCCCCGTAGCCGGTGACGATGCGGACATAGGCCTGCGTCTCCAGCGGCAGCATGCTGCGCCCGGCGAGCCAGGCCTCGACCTGGCCGGGGCCGGCATTGTAGGCCGCCGCCGCCAGCCCGAGATTGCCGCGGAAGGTCGTGCGCAGCTCGCGCAGGTAGCTGGCCGACTCGCGCAACGCCTGCATCGGCTCGAAAGCATTGACCAGGCCGCGCAGCGCGGCGGTCTGCGGCATGAACTGCGCGATGCCCTGCGCGCCGGCGCGGCTGACCGCCGACGGATCGAAGCGGCTCTCCTGCCAGATCAGGCGCGTGAAGAATTCCTCGGGGAGGTCGTTGTCGGCCGCGGCCTGGGCCAGGGTGCGGCAGGTCTCGTCGACCGACAGGCGCGCGCTCTTCGCAGACTCGCTGCCCGCAGGGGTGGCCGCCGCCTCCTGCGCCGCGACGCGGCCCGGCGCCAGGGACGACAGGACAGCGGCGAGGATCGCGCCGGCCGGCAGGAGGCGAAGGACCAGCTTCATCGCGGCGCCTCTCCGGCCCGACCGGTCCGCGCGACATCGGCGGCGATCGCCCGGGCGAGCCGGCCCAGCGGCCTGCCGAAGCGCTGGGCCGCGACCTGCTCCGTCATGGCCGAGCGGGGGAACCGGATCGACAGGCTGCCGAGCACCCTCGGGCCGCGGCGAACGGCGACCGCCATGCCTTGCAATCGCGTCGGCCGCGGCGGCTCGGTGAAGGCGACGCCGTCGCGCCGTACCCGCTCGAGCACCGCGTCGAGCGCGGCCTCCTGCCGCCGCGTCAGCCGGCCGATGTCGCGCAGGATCGCGCGCCTCTCCTCGTCGGGGCAAAAGGCCAACCAGGCGCGGCCGAGCGCGCTGATCAGCACCGGCCGGCGCGAGTTGAGGCTGGCCCCCTCGAACGACATCGGGCTTTCCGGCGCGGTCGAATGGCGGATCGTGATCGCGCCATGGCCGAGCGTGGCGAGGTAGAGCGGCCAGCCGTGCTCCTCGGTGAAGCGGCGCATGTGCGGAATCGCGGCGTCGACGAGATGGTCGACGAAGCGGATCGACTCGGAGAGGCCGAGCACGCGGTCGGTCAGGCGGTAGCCCTGCTCGCGCGAGACGCGCGCGGCATAGCCCAGCGCGATCAGCGTGTGCAGCAGCCGCACCACGGTGGGCCGCGGCAGCCCGGTCTCGCCGGTCAGCACCGCGAGCGTCGAGGTGCGGCGATGGCTCAGCGCCTCGAGCAGGACGAAGCTGCGGCGAACCGGCTCGATGACGGCATCGGTCATCGGCGGAACCTAGTCCGCATTACGGACTTTGTCGACTTTGCCCGCGCACCGGACAGCGACGGGCGTATTCTCCGGGCCAACGGAGGAAACAACGATGTCCTATCAATCGATCGAAGTGCGCAAGCTGACGCCGACCATCGGCGCGGAGATTTTCGGCGTCGACCTCGGCAAGCCGCTCGGCAACCAGCAGTTCCAGGAGGTGCATGACGCGCTGATGGACAACCTGGTGATCTTCTTTCGCGACCAGAAGATGACCGTCGACCAGCACAAGGATTTCGGCCGCCGCTTCGGCCCGCTGCACGTCCATCCCAACGCGCCGATCGACCTGCCCGAGCATCCCGAGATCCTGGTGATCAAGGCCGACGAGAAGAGCAAGCGCGTCGCCGGCGAGGAATGGCATTCCGACGTGTCGTGCGACGCGGAACCGCCGATGGGCTCGATCCTCTACCTGACGGAAGTGCCGCCCGATGGCGGCGGCGACACGCTGTTCGCCAACACGTACCGTGCCTACGAGACGCTGTCCGAGCCGATCAAGCACATGCTGCAGGGGCTCACCGCGCTGCACGACAGCAGCAAGGCGCACTACTATCGGACCAAGGCGACCGACCGGCAGCAGATGCAGTTTCCCAACGCGGAGCATCCCGTCGTGCGGACCCATCCGGTGACCGGCCGGCAGGGGCTGTTCGTCAACCGCGGCTTCACGCTGCGCATCCCGCAGCTGCGCAAGCACGAGAGCGACGCGCTGCTCGAGATGCTCTACCGCCACATCGAGACGCCCGAGTTCCAGTGCCGCTTCCAGTGGCGGCCCAATTCCGTCGCCTTCTGGGACAACCGCTGCGCCCAGCACCACGCGATGTTCGACTACTTCCCGCACCGCCGCTATGGCCACCGCGTGACGGTGCGCGGCGACAAGCCGTTCCATCGCGCCGCCTGACCATGCTCGCCCGCAGGCTGCTGCTGGGGGCGGCGCTTGCCGCCCCTCTCTCCGCGCGCGCCCAGAGCTGGCCCGCCAAGCCGATCCGGGTGATCCTGCCGGGACCGGCGGGCGGGCTGATCGACGTCGGCAGCCGCGCGGTGTCCGACGCCATGCAGCGCGACCTCGGCCAGCCCTGGTTGATCGACCCGCGGCCGGGCGCAAGCGGCATCGTCGGCGCGCAGATGATGCTGGGCGCGCCGGCCGACGGCTACACGCTCTACCAGACCGTGTCGGGCCACGTGGCGCTGAGCTTCCTGATGAAGACGCCGTTCGACGTGATCGCCGACTTCCAGCCGATCGCCATGATCGGCGTCAGCACGGCGCTGGTCTGCGTGCCGCCCGATTCGCCCGCGAACGACATTGCGGGCTTCGTCGAGCATGCCCGCCGCCATCCGGGCAAGCTCAACTATCTCAACTCGGGCAACGGCACGAGCACGCATCTCGTGCCCGAGCAGCTCAAGCTCAAGTTCGGCATCGACGTGACGATGATCGCCTACAAGGGCCTCCCGCCCGGTGTGCAGGATCTGCTCGCCAGCCGGCTCGACCTCGCCGTCGTCAGCTCGACCCTGGTCGTCCAGCACGTCAAGGCCGGCCGCCTGAAGGCCCTGGCGGTGATCGGGCCGGCGCGGCTCGACGAGTTGCCGGACGTCCCCACGATGACGGAACAGGGTGTCGGCGATGTCGAGGTCCGTTCCTTCCTGCCGCTTTATGGCCAGAGAGCGCTGCCGCGCCCGATCGTCGACCGGGTGAACGCGGCGATGGCCCACGCCCTTGCCGACCCCGAAACCCGCAAGCGTCTCGCCGCAGGTTACATCACGCCACTGCCGATGACCCCCGAGCAGGTCGGCGAGGCGATGCAGCGCGAGCACGACCGGCTGGGCAAGCTGATCGCACAGCTCGGCATCAAGGCCGAAGGCGCGTAAGCCGGCTTGCCAAGCGGGCCGGCGACGCCAACACTTGCCATATGAAGAGCTTCTCTCCGATCGGCCGGCGCCTGCTGCTCGGCGCAGCCATGGCCGTGCCGTTCGCGGTGCGCGCCGAGACCTATCCGAGCAAGCCGATCCGGGTGATCCTGCCGGGGCCGGTCGGCGGGCTGATCGACATCGCCGGCCGCGCCATGGCCGACGGCATGCAGCGCGAGCTCGGCCAGCCCTGGCTGATCGATCCGCGGCCCGGCGCCAACGGCATCATGGCGGGACAGATGTTCGTGTCGGCGCCGGCCGACGGCTACACGCTGTTCTTCACCGTGTCGGGCCACGTCGCGCTGCCCTTCATCATGAAGGTGCCCTACGACGTGGTCGGCGATTTCAGGCCGATCGCCATGGTCGGGATCAGCACCGCTCTTCTCTGCGTGCCGCCGCAATCGCCGGCCTCCACGGTCGCCGAGTTCGTGGCCTACGCGAAGCAGAATCCCGGCAAGCTCAACTACCTCAACTCGGGCAACGGCACGGGCGCGCATCTCCTTCCCGAGCTGCTCAAGATCAAGTACGGGCTCGACATCACCTCGATCTCCTACAAGGGCCTGCCGCCCGGCGTGCAGGACCTCCTCGCCAACCGGCTCGATCTCGCGATGGTGAGCACCACGCTGGTGATGCAGCACGTCAAGGCCGGGCGCCTGAAGGCGATCGCGCTGGTCGGGCCGCAGCGGCTGGCCGAGCTGCCCGACGTCGCCACGATGGCCGAGCAAGGCGTCGGCGACATCGAGGTGCGCTCCTCTCTGCCGCTCTACGGCCAGAAGGACCTGCCGGCCCCGATCGTCGAGCGCCTCAACAAGGCGGTGGCCGCGACGCTGGCCGATCCCGACACGCGCAGGCGGCTCGAGGCGGCCTATATCCAGCCGCTGCCCATGACGCCCGCCGGGACCGCCGAGGCGATGACGCGCGAGCACGATCGGCTTGGCGCCATGATCAAGCAGCTCGGCATCAAGGCCGATGGCTCGTAGTTGACGCCGGCGGCGATCCGCGTCTCACTACACACGCAGGGAGAAGTGAGTCCGAATCAACGGACCACACCGGCAGTTGCCGGGAAGCGCCAGGGAGGCCGTCATGGTACGCGTCCTGTCCAAGCGTGCGTTCGCGTTTCCAGCGTGGTTGCGTTGCACCGTTTTCCTGCTCCTCGCCGGAGCCGCCTTTCCGCCTGACCCCGCCTGGGCGCAGAAACAGGGGGGCGTCCTGCGCGTCGCCCATCGCGACAGCCCGGCCAGCATGTCGATCCACGAGGAAGGCACCATCTCGGCGGTGATGCCGATGATGGGCGTCTTCAACAACCTCGTCCTGTTCGACCCCAAGGTCCGGCAGAACAGCCTGGAAGGCATCGTGCCCGACCTCGCCACCAAATGGACGTGGAGCGAGGACGGCCGGGTCCTGACCTTCAGCCTGCGGCAGGGGGTCAAGTGGCACGACGGCAAGCCCTTCACCGCCGCCGACGTGAAATGCACCTTCGAGCTGCTGGCGGGCACGGCCAAGGACAACTTCAAGGTCAACTTCCGCAAGGGCTGGTACGCCAATGTCGAGAACGTGACGACCAACGGCGATTTCGAGGCGGCGGTCCATCTCAAGACGCCGCAGCCGGCGCTGCTCGCCCTGCTCGCCTCGGGCTTCACGCCCGTCTACCCCTGCCACGTCCCGCAGGCCGAGATGCGCCGCGCGCCGATCGGCACCGGCCCGTTCAAGTTCGTCGAGTACAAGCCCAACCAGGGCATAAAGGTGGTGCGCAATCCGAACTACTGGAAGCCGGGCCGGCCCTATCTCGACGGCATCGAGTACACCATCATCGCCAACCGCTCGACGGCGATCCTGTCGTTCGTCTCGGGCAAGTTCGACATGACCTTCCCGTTCGAGATCACCGTGCCGCTGCTCGCCGACGTGAAGGCGCAGATGCCGACGGCCGAGTGCGACCTCTCGCCGATGAACGTCGCGGCCAACCTGCTGATGAACCCGGTGCCGCCGTTCGACAATATCGAGATCCGCCGCGCCGTCGCCATGGCGATCGACCGCAAGGCGTTCATCGAGATCATGACCCAGGGCAAGGGCGATGCCGGCGGCGCCATGCAGCCCGGCCCCGAGGGCCGCTGGGGCCTGCCGCCGGAGGTCCTGCGCGAGATGCCGGGCTACGATCCCGACGTGGCGAAGAGCCGGGAGAAGGCGCGCGCCATCATGGCCGCGCACGGCTACGGGCCGAACAAGCAGATCAAGCTCAAGCTCTCGAGCCGCAACCTGCCGACCTACCGCGACGCGGCGGTCATCCTGATCAGCCAGCTCAAGGAGATCTGGATCGACGCCGAGCTGCAGATCGTCGAGACGGCGCAATGGGTGCCCAAGCTGATCCGGCGCGACTACCAGTTCGGCCTGAGCCAGGTCGGCAACGGCGTCGACGATCCCGACCAGACCTATCCCGAGAACTACGCCTGCGGCTCGCGCACCTACATGGACTACTGCAACAAGGAGATCGACGCGCTGATCGCCAGGCAGTCCGCGGAGCGCGACCAGGAGAAGCGCAAGCAGATCGCCTGGTCGATCGACCGCAAGCTGACCGACGAGGCGGTGCGGCCGATGCTCTACTACATGCGCGGCGGCACCTGCTGGCGGCCGGAGGTGAAGGACCTCACCATCATGGTCAACAGCATCTACAACGGCTGGCGCATGGAGGATGTCTGGCTCGACCGGTAGCCCTTCATGCTCCTCTCCCCCGCTAGGGGGAGAGGCGGGGAGAGGGGGTGACACTCGGTCGACATCACCTGCAACCCCCTCACCCAACCTCTCCCCCGATCGGGGGAGAGGAGCATGAGTGAGAGGCATGAAGTCTCCATAACCTGCAAGAATGAAGACCCGGAGCGAAGGAATTTCTCCGTTTTCCCTTCCACTGGCATGGTCGCCGGAAGGGAGAAGGTTTCATGCCGCTACATGACTTCGCCGGCCGTACCGTGGCCGATATCGTTGCCGCCTTCGGGTCGGGCAAGGCGACGGCGCGCGGCATCCTGGAAGGCGTGCTGGCGCGGGTCGAGCGGGCCGGGCCGTTCAATCCCATCGCCACGCTCGACGCCGACGGCGCACGCGCGACGGCGGATGCGCTCGATGCGCGGCGCCGCAACGGCGCACAACTCGGCGCGCTGGCCGCGGTGCCGGTCTCGGCCAAGGACCTGATCGCGACCAAGGGGCTGCGCACCGCCTTCGCTTCGCTCACCATGAAGGACAACGTGCCGGCGAGCGACGCGAACGCCATCGCCCAGTGGCGCGACGCCGACGCCGTGCTGTTCGCCAAGACGACGACGCCGGAGTTCGGCCACAAAGTGCTGACCGACAGCCGCCTGCACGGCGTCACACGCAATCCGTGGAATCCGGCGCACACGCCGGGCGGCTCGAGCGGCGGCGCCGCGGTTTCCATCGCGCTCGGTTTGGGGCCGATCGCCATGTCGACCGACGGCGCCGGCTCGGGCCGCATCCCTGCCGCGTGCTGCGGCGTCTACGGCCTGAAAGCGACGCTCGGCCGCGTACCGCACGAGTTGCCGCCCGACCAGTTCGGCCAGCTCACCTATCTCGGCGTCATGGCGCGTCATCCCGCCGACCTCGGCGCGGGCCTCGCCGCCATGTCGCGCGGCCATCGCGACGATCCGTGGAGCCTTGCCGTCGGCCGTGCGCCGTTCGTCTGGCCGCCGCAGAGCGCCGCCGATCCGATCGCCGGCAAGCGCGTCACGGTGATCCGCCGCATGACCGGCGGCTATCTCGATCCCGATGTCGAAGCGCGGCTCGAAGCGGCGCTCGCCTTCCTCGACAAGCGCGGTGCGCGCATCACGGAGCTGGACGGTCGCGAGATCGACTGGAAGCTCGACGTGGCCCGCATCATCCTGCGCGCCAATCAGATCGAGCGTTTCAGCGAAATCCTGAAGAACCGCCGCGACGAGCTCGACCCGTCGTTCGCGAAGACGCTCGACGAGGGCGACGCTATCGACGTCGTGGCGCTGCGCCGCGCCGTGACCGACCGCACACTGGCCTTCCGCTCGGTCCAGAAGCTGTTCGCCGACGCCGATCTGCTGCTCACTCCGACCGTGGCGACGCCTGCGCCGCTCGCCTCGCAGGACCAGTTCGCGCCGCTGGTGGTCGACGGCAAGCCGCTGGGCGACCTGCGCGCGGCCTGGTATACCTACACCATCCCTTTCAACATGACTGGCCATCCGGCGATCAGCATCCCGTTCGGCCAGTCCAAGGCCGGCCTGCCGATCGGCATCCACTTCGTGGCGCCCTGGTACGACGAGGCCGCGCTGATCGCTTTGGCTGGGGCGTTCGATGCGGAGACGCACGCCTCGACCTTGTTTCCGCCGGGCTTCGCGCCCTGACCCCGTCGTCCCGAGCGAAGCCGAGGGACCTGCTCTTTCCGCCGGCGACCTCACGAAGAGGTCCCTCGGCTTCGCTCGGGACGACGGCGCTTGGCTCACTCCGCGCCCTTTCCACGTAAGTGCGCCTTCACGGCGTCGAGGAAGGCGTCGGCAAGGCGGGAAGGCTTGCGGAAACGCGGGCGCATGGCCCGGAACAGGTAGCGGATGCGCGGCTCGAACGGAACGATGGCGATACCGTCGCGCTTGAAGTCGCGCGCCGTGAAGGGCTCGACGATCGACACGCCCATGCCGCGCGCGGCCAGTGCACAGGCGTCGGCGCTGGAATAGACGTCGACCTGCAGCTTGCGCTCGATGTGCTCCTGCTCGAACACCGCGTCGATCAGGTGGCGCATGCGGCCGTCGAGCGGAAACGACAGGAAGCGCTCGCCGCGCAGGTCGGCCGGCCGGATCACCTTGCGCCGCGCCAACCGGTGATCGCCCGGCAGCACGCAGACGGCGGCGGCGCGGCTCAGCTCCTCGCTCACCACCGAGGGATGCTCGAACGGCATCATCGAGAATCCGAGATCGATCTGCTGGTCGACCGCCTTCTGGTTGATGTAGGTCGAGCTGCGCACGTGGAACAGGATGTGCGCCCGTGCATGGCGTTTCACGAAGGACGCCAGCACGTCGGGCAGCACGCTGCGGCCGAACGCCGGCGTCGAATAGATCAGCAGGTCGCCGACCTGGCGGTCGCGGATCGCGCGCGCCACCTCGTTGACCTGCTCGAGACCGTGATAGAGCCGCGCCACCTCGGCGGCGAGCAGGTGCGCCTCGCTGGTCGGCGCCAGCCGCCGCTTGATGCGCGTGAACAGCGGATAGCCGATCTCCGCCTCCAGCCCGGCCAGGATCTTGCTGACCGCGGGCTGCGACACGCCCAGCCGCTCGGCCGCCGCCGTCACGCTGCCGCGCTCCATGATGGCGCGGAAGGCTTCGAGCTGGCGCGGCGAGATCATCATAACTCCAGGGAATTGATTGAAGCCGACAATGACTTTGACGCTCCGGACCGGCAAGCCGAGAGTGCACGACGACGGCCTTTGGGACGGCCTTTTGGGGAGCACGCGCGTTCATGCCCGACCGGGACCACCGGATCTTCGCCAGCGACTACAAGGAAGAGCCCTACTGGTGGGAGGCCTTCCGGCCGCAGGCGATCGAAGCACCCGCCCTGCCGCGGCGCACCGACGTGGTCGTGATCGGCGGCGGCTATGCCGGCCTGTCGACCGCCCGCGCCCTGGCCGACGGCGGCATCGAGAGCGTGGTCGTCGAGGCGGACGACTTCGGCTCGGGCGCCAGCACGCGCAGCGGTGGAGCGATCAGCGCCGGCCTCAGCATCGGCAAGAGCTTCACGGGCAAGACGCTGGCCTACGAACCGGATTTCGTGCGCGAGGTCGTCGGTTGGTCGATCGCCGCCTACCGCGCGCTGCATCAGCTGGTGGCGAGCGAGAAGATCGACTGCCATCTCGAGCAGCGCGGCCGTTTCCTCGGCGCCTGCGCGGCCTCGCATTTCGACGCCCTGCGCGTGCGCCACGACAAGCTGCGCGCCGGCGGCGCCACCGACTGCCACCTCGTCGGCCGGGAGGAGCAGCGCGCCGAGATCGGCAGCGACTATTACCACGGCGGGCTGGTGCTGGAGACCGCCGGCAAGCTGCATCCCGCCCTGTTCTACGGCGGCCTGCTCGCGGCGGTGCGGCGGCGCAACTCGATCACCCTGGCCGGACAGTGCCGCGCCACCCGGCTCGATCGCAGCGGCGACGGCTGGCGCGTCGTCACCTCGGCCGGCGAGATCGCGGCGAAGCACGTCGTGGTGGCGACCAATGGCTACACCGGAGAGCTGACGCCGCACCTGCAGCGCCGCCTCGTGCCGGTCGCCAGCCACATCATCGCGACCGAGGAAATTCCCCGCGACCTCGCGCTCCGGCTTTCGCCGAAGGGCCGCACCTTCTCCGAAACGCGGCGTGTGCTGAACTATTACCGCCTCTCGCCCGACGGAAAGCGCGTGATCTTCGGCGGCCGCGCCCGCTTCACCGAGGTCGACGGCCGCCAGCGTGCCCGGCTGCTGCGCCGCCTGCTGCTCCAGCGCTTCCCCGAGCTGGAGGACACCCGCATCACGCATAGCTGGCAGGGCAACGTCGCCTTCACCTACGACGCCCTGCCCCATGCGGGTGAGGTCGACGGACTGCACTTCGTCGTCGGCTGCAACGGCAGCGGCGTCTCGATGATGCCCTATCTCGGCAATGCGATGGGCCAGGCGCTGGCCGGCCGGCTGCGCGGCCGGCTGCCCTTCGCCGACGTTCCGCTGCCGGCCATTCCACTCTATTCGGGCAAGCCGTGGTTCCTGCCGGCGATCGGCGGGGCCTTTCGCGCCCTCGACTACTTCGACGAAAGGATCCGATGAGCGCCGCCTTCTTCTCCGCGACCTACGCCGAGGCCCGCCGTCGCTTCCTCGAGGCGGCGCGCGAGCGCGCGGCCGCCGTCGAGTCGCATCGCCACGCGCGTCAGGGCGCCGAGGGCGAGGAACTGGCGCTCGACACCGCCCTGCTCGGCCCGGCCGACGCCGACCGGCTCTTCATCGTCAGTTCCGGGACGCACGGGGCGGAGGGCTTCTCCGGATCGGCCTGCCAGCTCGCCCTTCTGAACGACGAGCTGTCGCGCCGCGCCGCCGAGCGCGGCATCGCGCTGCTGCTGATCCATGCGGTGAACCCGTTCGGCTTCTCGCATCTCAAGCGGACCAACGAGGACAACATCGACCTCAACCGCAACTTCAACGATTTCAGCCAACCCTACCCGGCCAACCCGGTCTACGAGGAGATCCACCCTCTCCTGGTCCCATCCGCCTGGCCGCCGAGCGAGGAGAACGAGGCGAAGCTCGCCGCCGCAATGGTTCGCCTGGCCGGCCAGCGCTCGCCCGGTGTGTCGAGCGGGCAGGACCGCCATCCCGACGGCCTGTTCTATGCCGGCACGGGGCCGAGCTGGAGCAACCGCGCGATCCGCTCGATCCTCCAGCGATACGGCCGCAACCGCCGGCACCTCGCCTGGATCGACGTCCATACCGGCCTTGGCCCTTACGGCCACGGCGAAAAGATCTTCGGCCAGCACGATGCGGAGACAACAGCACGGGCGAAGGCATGGTGGGGCCAGGACCTGATCGTCGCCACGGCAGCCGAGTCGGTCTCGCCGCGCACGGCGGGCTACATGATGGCCTGCTCCCGCGAGGAATGCCCCGGAACGGCCATCACCCATTCGACGATGGAATACGGCACCGTCCCCAATGCGGAGGTGCGCCATGCCCTGCGCGGCGAGGCCTGGCTCGCCGGCCATCCCGACGCGCCGGCCGATCGCGCCGCCGCGATCCGCCGCGCCGTACGCGATGCCTTCTTCGTCGACGCCGACGACTGGAAGGGCATGATCCTGGGCCAGTTCCGCGCCTTCGCGCTCCAGACCATCAACGGATTGAGCAGCTCATGAAACTCTCCCGTCTTCTCCTCCCTCTCGCCGGCCTCCTGCTGCTCGCCGCTCCCGCCTCGGCGCAGTCGACGATCAAGATCGTCATGCACTCCGATCTCAAGATCGTCGATCCGATCTGGGCCTCGACCCAGATCAGCCGCACGCATGGCTACATGGTCTACGACACGCTGTTCGGCCTCGACGAGCAGCTCCGGCCGCAGCCGCAGATGGTCGGCTCCTGGAAGGTCGACGACGCGGGCCTGGTCTACGAGTTCGTGCTACGCGACGGGCTGGCCTGGCACGACGGCGCACTGGTCACGGCGGAGGATTGCATCGCCTCGCTCAAGCGCTGGGGCGGCCGCGACCCGATGGGCCTGAAGCTCTTCTCCTACGTCAAGGAGCTGGCGGCGCCCGATGCGAAGACCATCCGGCTGGAGCTCAAGGAGCGCTACGGCATGGTGCTGGAATCGCTCGCCAAGCCGGCCGGCGTGGTGCCCTTCATGATGCCCAAGCGCATCGCCGACACGCCGTTCACCCAGCAGATCAAGGATCCGACCGGTTCGGGTCCATTCATCTTCAAATCGGACGAATGGCGGCCGGGCGAGAAGGTCGTCTACGTCAAGAATCCCAAGTATGTGCCGCGCGCCGAGCCGCCCTCGGCCTTCGCCGGCGGCAAGGTCGTCAAGATCGACCGCGTCGAATGGCCGTCGATCAGCGATCCGCAGACCGCGGTGAGCGCGCTGCAGAACGGCGAGGTCGACGCCGTCGAATCGCTGTCGCACGATCTGATGCCGCTCCTGGCCAAGGACAAGTCGGTGACCGTGGTGCGCGGCGCCTACCCCAGCCAATACGCGCTGCGGCCGAACTGGCTGCATCCGCCGTTCGACAATCCCAAGCTCCGGCTCGCGCTGGCCTATGGCCTCGACCAGAAGGAGTTCCTCCAGTCGGCGGTCGGCGATCCGGAATTCTGGCGGCTGTGCAAGACCTACTATGGCTGCGGCACGCCGCTGGCGACCGATGCCGGCACCGCGGGCCTGCTCGAGGGCAATGTGGCGCGCGCCCGCGAGCTGGTGAAGGAAGGCGGCTACGACGGCACGCCGGTCGTGCTGCTGCACATCACCGACATCGCCGTGCTCTCCAACCTCGCGCCGGTCGCCAAGGCCCAGCTCGAGCGGATGGGCTTCAAGGTCGACATGGTATCGTCCGACTGGCAGACCCACATCGCGCGCGTCATGCGCCGCGAGCCGCCCGCCCAGCGCGGCTGGAACATCACCCTGTCGAGCACCGGCATCATCGACCTGGTCAATCCGGTGACCTCGCTGTACCTCAACGCCGCCTGCGACAAGGCATCGGCCGGCTGGCCGTGCGACGCGGAGATGGAGAAGCTGCGCGACGCCTTCGCCCGCGAGACCGACCCTGCGAAAAGCAAGGCGCTGGCCGCCGAGATCCAGGTGCGCGGCCTGCAGATCGGCACCCACTACCCGCTCGGCGAATGGTACTCGGCGTCCGCCGTGAGCACCCGCACCACCAACTGGCAACGCCCGCCGTCCTCGTCGGTCTTCTGGGGCGTCGAGCGGACGGGGCGGTAAGGTTCTTCACTGCGCTCAGGGTTTGAGAGTTTGTTCGAGCGATAGCGAAATAGGCCGGCTTTGCGACCCATCGACCTCACCCTGAGCCACCAGCGCCATAGGCGCTGCGCACGGACCATGAACTGGTT
>CAMFJT010000176.1 GCA_945957125.1 uncultured Rhodospirillales bacterium
CTCGAGGGATAGACGGCGGCGTCAGTAGGAGAACAGCACCGGCAGAGGCGAGCTGAGGATCAGGTGCCGCGTCATGCCGCCGAAGATCATCTGGCGCAGCCGGCTCTGGGTGTACGCGCCCTTGACGATCAGGTCGCATTTCCCCGCGATCGCGGTGTCGACGATCGTCTGTCCGGCCGTACGGGTGCCCGGCTTGACGTGCTGGCTGGTGACGTTGAGGCCGTGGCTGCGCAGCGAGTCGGCGATCTCGGCCGAGGTCGGGCCGGGCACCATGGCGCCGTCCACGCTCAGCACGTCGATCGCCTCGGTCTTGCTCAGCATCGGCATGGCGAGCGAGATTGCCCGCGCGCTCTCGGTCGAGCCGTTCCACGCGAACAGCACCCGCTTGCCTACCATGCCGGAGAAGCCCGGCGGCACCACCAGCACCGGCCGCCCCGAATCGAACAGCGCCGTCTCGAAGACGCTCTCCGGCATCTTGGGCAGCGCCCCGGGCTGCGGCATCACGATCAGGTCGTAGGCGCGGCCGATGATGCCGATCGCCGTCGGCCCGCTGTCGTCGGCCGAGCGCCATTCGGCCTTGAGGCCTGCGGCGCGCGTCTCGAACGCCAGCTTCACCGCGGCCACGCGCTGGCGCTCCTCGGCATCCTCGGCCAGCCCGCCGCCGATCGGCGCACCCATGCCCGCATCGGCCCATGCCATGCTCATCACGCCATAGGACGGCGGCTCCAACCCGATGAGGCGCGCCCCGAAGTCGCGCGCCAGCTTTGCCGCCAAGTCGAATGCGGACGGATCTTCTGCCGTCCAGGCCATTGTCAGGATTGACTTCATGACACGCCCTCCCTGTCTGAAGTCACCCTATCAGGCAGTGCGTCGAGGCAAAGGTCAATGAGGGATATTTTTCGACGCTACGGCCCGGGAAGAGGTGGAGGAATGGGTGGGGGAGGGGGAGGAGCAGGAAGCGGAGGTGATGACCCGCCGCCGCCTGAACCGTAGCTGATCCCGGACGGGCACGGCGTACCGTCAGTGAAACCGATCGTGCCAAAGGAGCCGTAGCTGGTGTTGCAGATACCGCCATGGTTGATGTTGCCCGTCGATCCCGGATTGAAGACGGCGTCCGCCATGTCGACCACATAGTTCCTGTCCGGGGCGGTGACACCGCTTGCCGACAAGGTATTTCCGCTGACCGTCGCCGTCGAACCGGAAACCGACAGAGCTCGCACATAGTAGCCCTCCGGAGTACCGATGGCCGTCACCGTGTTATTGCTGACCGTCGCCGTGCTCGAGCTGTCGATATCGATACCGAAGCCGCTGCGTCCTGTGGCTCTGATGATGTTCCTCGTCAGAACCATCGACGTGTTGCTCACCGACAGGCCAAATGCTCCCGAGCCCCCCACGCCCGACGCTGTGATCGTATTGTCGGTCACCGTCAGGTCAGTCACGGTGCTGTAGCTTTGAAATGCAATCGCTATGCCGGTGCCTGTCGCCGTCGCCGAGAGCGTCGAGTTGCTGATCGTGGCGCCGCCGATGGAGATCGCCTGCACCGCCCTGGAGAAGTCGGCGCCACTGGAGACATTGCTGATGGTCAGGCCAGTCAAGGTGCTGTTGCTCGCCAGGGTGACGGTCGGCCTGTCGCCCGTGGTCCCGGCGATGCCGCCGCCCGGGAGGTAGGCCGTAGCGGTCCGTCCCGACGGCGTGCGGACAGAAAGCGCACCGGCGCCGACCAGCGTCTGTCCCGCCTGCAGGGTCGTGGTCGCCGTCGTGTTGAACGTGCCCGAGAGGATGACGGTCGCGTTGGCCCCGGCGTTCGCGACCGCCGCCGGCAGGGCCGCGCCGGAGGTCGAGGCGCTGTCGATCACCGCGAGCGGCCGGCCGCTCGCGGTCGCGCTCGCCGTCTCGGTGACGGCGGGAGAGACCGACTTGACCTGCGCATTGGCCACGATGTCCACGTCGCGCACGATGGCGTCGGTCATGCGACGCTCCTGCAACGTGAAGCTGGCGCGGCGTGGTTCGGGCTGCAGCGGCACGCGCAGCCGAAGGCCGGCGAAGAACTGGCTGCCGCGCACGGCATCGGTCTGCCATTCGGCGCCCACCGTGAAGCGCGTGCCGTTCCACAGGCCCGCCACCTGGTAGTCGGTGAATTCCATACGCAGCCGCGGGCCCGCCACGACCGGCACCGCGCCGCCCGGTTCGTCGAAGCGAAAGCCGCCGGCGTAGAAACGCAGGTTGTAGGGACTCTCGGCCGGCGTGATCGGAATGCGCACGCCCGCCTCCGCGTCGAAGCCGCGCAATGCATACTCGACGCGCTGAAGCGTCGCCGGCGTGAAGACCTGGACGGTCGATCCCACGACCGATGCCGTCGGGGTGCCGGGCGAGGCCGTCCCGACCGCCTGGCTCACCGCGCCGACGGGCCAATAGGTGTTCGCGCGAAAGTCGAAGTTGGTGCCGAGCATCTCGGCGCCGAAGGTCAGCTGGTTGAACAGGTTGGCCAGCGGCGTGCGCCGGTGATCGAAGAAGCCGTAGACGCCGGCGTTCCAACCCTCGGCCAGCATGCGGCGCGCACCGAGGCCGAAATTGCCTTCCTGGCTGTTCTGGTCGTCGGCCTGGAAGCGCACGTCGCCGAACAGCATCGAGCGTTCGTCCTGCAGGACCGGCACGAACAGGGTCGCCTGGCCGATGCTCCGCTGGGTCCCGACCTTGCCGCCGATATCGAGGAAGGCGCCCCATTTGGGCGCCGCCTCTTGCGCTCGTGCGTCCGGCACAAGCGCGCACACGCACAAGCCCGCCAGCACCGTTCCTCTTGCGCCGATTCCCACCACGGTCCCCCGACCCACAACACATGGTGGAGATAGCACACTTCCCCTCGCCCGTCGCGGGGGAAGAAGCTACCCTCCGAAAGCCCGGCGATGGGTTCGGGTCATGATCTCGTCGAGCCGCGCGCCGGGCTCGAAGTCGGCCATTTCCTCGGGACGTTCGAGGCCCGGGATCTGGCGGACACACTCCGAAGGTGCACCGATCACCTGGGTCACCGGGTAGAGCGACGACCAGGCGCGCACGCCCTCGTAGTCCTCCTCCTCGTCTGCCACGTGCTTGTCGCGGATCTTGCCCGAGGCATGCTCAATCTCCATGCCCATCATGGTCGTGGCCTTGAATTCCTGCGGATTGGGCTGGCGGATCAGCTTCGAGCGGCCGGGATAGATGCGGTCGATGAAGCGGTCCATCAGCTTGAGCTTCTCAGCCGGATCCTCGATGAAGTGCGCCGTGCCGAACGCCATCACCGCGCGATAGTTCACGGAATGGTGGAAGCCCGAGCGCGCCATCACCAGTGCGTCGAGATGGGTGACGGTGAGGCAGACCGGGATGCCTTCCTTCTGCTTGCGGATCATCCGGCTGGCCGACGAGCCGTGCCAGTAGAGATGGTCGCCCTCGCGCCAGAAGCTGGTCGGCGTGCAATATGGCCGGCCGTCGATCACGTAGGCGATGTGACACACCAGGGCGGCATCAAGGATCTCGTAGACCGTCTTGCGGTCGTAGCGGCCGCGTTCGTGGACACGCTTCACCTTGTTGACGTTGGTGACGCCGAAGGCTTCGGCGGTGTTCTCGGTAGTCATGGCGCTCAAGCGGAACTCCTCGCGATTTCGCCGCGACCATGACGACGGCGTGGTCTATACGAAAGAGCCAGTTTGACGAAATCAGGCTGTACCAGTCATGTCCCGCAAAGCCGCCCCTCTCGGCGTGGCGCTCGATCCCGCCGCGCAAAGCCCTCTCCATCGCCAGATCGGAGAGCAGATCCGGACCGCCATCCTCGAGCGTCGCCTCGCGGCGGGGCTGAAGTTGCCGTCGTCGCGGCAGATGGCAGCCGAGCTGGGTTGCGCGCGTGGCACGATCCTGCAGGCGATGGATCAGCTCGTGGCCGAGGGCTACGTCCTGGCGCAGGCGGGGTCCGGGTTGTCGGTTGCCGCCAACCTGCCGGACGAGATGCTGGCGCGTCCTAAGGTGGCGCCGCGCGCTCCCGCGCGCCCATCGGCTCCCTCCCTGTCGCGCCGCACGGCCGCCGCCCTCGCCTCGCCCGCTCCCGAAAGCCCGTCCGACACTTCACCCCTGGCCTTTCCGACCGGCCAGCCCGATCGTGCGGCGTTCCCGTTCGCGCTGTGGGCCAAGCTGCTCGAGCGCGAATGGCGCAAGCCGTCGTGGACGATCGCGGGGGCGCCGCATCCGTTCGGACATCCCGGCCTGCGCACGGCGATCGCGGCCTATCTCGGCATGGCGCGGGGCTTCGCCTGCGACGCCGGCGCGATCGTCGTCACGTCGGGCATGCGCCAGAGCCTGTCACTGTTCGCACGTCTTACCCTCGATGCCGGCGAGCAGGCATGGATCGAAGAGCCCGGCTTCGTCGGCACGCGCGAGGCGATGGCCATGGCCGAGATCGAGGCAGTGCCCGTGCCGATCGACGATCAGGGCTTCTCCGTCGCTGCGGCGACGATACAGGCGCCGAAGGCTCGGCTCGCCGTCGTGGCGCCGTCGCACCAGTTCCCGCTCGGCACGGTGATGGGGCTGCAACGGCGGCTGGAGCTGCTGAGCTGGGCGGAACGCAACGGGAGCTGGATCGCCGAGGACGATTTCGACGGCGAGTATCGCTATGCCGGGCGGCCGCTCGCGCCCCTGCGCGCCCTCGATCGAACCGGCCGTGTTGCCTATCTCGGCAGCTTCTCGAAGCTGCTCTTTCCGGCTCTGCGGCTGAGCTACGTCGTGTTGCCTGCCGCCCTCGCACCTGCCGCCGAAAGGATCATGGCAGGGACCTCGGCCCGCGCGTCGTTGCTCGGGCAAGGCGCACTCGGCCGCTTCATCGCCGACGGTCATCTCGCCGCTCATCTGCGGCGCACGCGATCGCTCTATGCCCGCCGGCAGGAATCGCTGCTTGCCGCCGCGGAAGGCCCGCTCGGAGGGCTGCTCGACATGGCGCCCGATCTCGGCGGAATGCATGTCATCGCGCGTCCCGCGGCAACGTACGGTCCGACCTTCGACGATCACGCCGTGGCCGTGGCGGCCGCCCGGCGGGGCATCAGCGTCGCCCCCTTGTCCGCCTGCTATTGCGGACCCGTGAAGCAACACGCATTGATCCTGGGCTACGCCGGCACGCCCGAATCGGACATGCCGGGCGCGCTCGAGGCGTTGCGGCTCGCGCTCTCGCCCGCGTAAGCCTCGACAGCCGATCTTTCTCGCCGGCGCCACGTCTCCACGGTCGAGGCCTCGCGCGCACTCACCGTCTGCGCTTCGATCAAGGTTGCGCCGCGGAACATCTTCGCCGCGGCGGCGTTGAGCCACCACTCGGACTCGGGAAGGCACAACCCGCGAGCCGGGCCTTCGCGGAGAAGGACCTTCATCAAGCTCAACCGATAGGAGATTTTCGATGCTGGGCACCATTCTGCTGATCGTTCTGATCGTGATCCTGATCGGTGCCCTTCCGAGCTGGCCGTACAGCAGCGGGTGGGGTTACTACCCCAGCGGCGGCATCGGCCTGATTCTCATCATCGTGGTCGTCCTGCTCCTGATGGGGAGGATCTAGAAATTGGGGGCGCGAAGCCTGCATCGCGCCCCACTCTCTCCTGCGCTCAGCGCATGTTCGCGGCCGCTTCGGGATGCCAGAGATGGCGTCGCCAGCGCGAGACGATCAACATCGTGAAGCCAATCCCCACGAGGCTGAAAAGCGTGCCGGTCACCGCGAAGCCGACATGCTCGATCAGCGGTCCGCTGAGCAGCATGCCGAGCGGGAGGCCGTAGACGGCCAGCATGCGCACGCCCATCACCCGCCCGCGGAAGGCCGGTTCGGCGGTGCGCAACAGGATCACCGCCATCGGCACCATGCAGAAGCTTTGCACGAAGCCGATCGCAACCAGCAGCGCTTCGCCCCAGGCCGGCGCCGTGATCCAGGAGAAAACGAGATTGCCCGCGAACCACAGCAATGCGCTGACGATCATGGTGCGAGCCGGCCGGATGCGCGCGCCGTGCGTGGCCAGCACGATCGAGCCGATCAGGGCGCCGGCCGCGAAACAGGCGATCAGCCAGCCGAGGCCGCGCTGGTCGAGGGCGTAGACATCCTTGGCGACATGGGCCAGCAGCGTGCCGACGAATGGATAGGCCGCGAAGTTCATCAGAAACGCCAGCAGGGTGGCCGCCCGGACATCGGGCGTCGACCAGACGTAGGCGAAACCCGCCTTCAGCGCGGCAAATGGCGATTGAGCGGACTCGCCGACCACCCGCAGGCGGCGGACACCGACGTTGAGGGAAAGCAGCAGGCTCGCGACGTAGACCAGGCAGACCACGACGTATGCCGCCCCCGACCCCATGGCGGCGACGAGGGTCGCTCCCGACAGCGCGCCGACGACGCGCGCCGAATCCGCCGTCGTGCGCGACACGCCCATGGCCCGCATCAAGAGGTCGGACGGCATCGTCTCGCCCACCAGGAGGTTGCGCAGCGTGATGTCCGACGGCCGGACCAGCCCCATCATCGTGCCCACGACGAAGACAAGGACTGGCGTGGCGCGATCGGTCAGGAAGAGCCCCGCAAGCACCGCACCGGCGGCGATGTAGAACAGCCGCATCAGGCAGATCAGGTTGCGGTTGCCGATCCGGTCGCCGGCCATGCCGAAGAAGGGCGAGATCAAGGTGCCGAGGAACTGGAGCGAGCCGAACACTGCCAGGGCCAGGACCGACCCGGTCGAGACCAGCACGAACCAGCCCAGGATGACGCCTTCCATCTCGAAAGCCCAGGAGGCGAGCAGGTCCGCCGGCCATTGGAAGCGGAAGCTCCTGATCCGGAACGGAGCCAGCGCCGGTACACGCTCGATGACGGTCACAGTCTGGTTAGTGTCCTCGCGGCGCTGTTGGCGCGCCTTGCTCCCCACCGTGACGCTTTGCTTGCGGTCGCGCAACGACCTCCTGCGCATGCCGGCATGCCGACGGACCGCGAACTGCTCGGGCCGAGACAGGCGACGGCACGCTCAGGCGGAGATCCGTTGCGCGCAAGGCCTCGATAAACGAACTTTATTTTCCGAGTTCCGTGGTAGGAGACTTGCGCGTGGGCGTCGCGCGGCGCAGGGTGATTCAGGTGTCAGTGGTCAGGCAAGTCGAAGCCCTTAGGGGCTTGGTGGGAGAAAGTCCGTAATGGGCGGCAGCAGCAAGAAGACCTTCCAGCTCGTCATGATCAAGCCGACTCATTACGACGACGATGGCTATCCGATCACCTGGCTGAAGTCGCACATTCCGTCCAATACCCTCGCGGCCCTCTATGGGTTGGGGGAAGATTGCCGCCAGCGTCAAGTTCTTGGGCCTGATGTCGATATCGTCATCAAGCCGTTCGACGAGACCAACATCCGCGTCCGCCCCGACAAGATCGCCGCCGATTTCAAGCGCGGCGGCGGCAAAGGGCTGATCTGCCTCGTCGGCGTCCAGTCCAACCAGTTCCCTCACGCCGTCGATCTGGCCCGCAAGTTCATCGCCGCCGGCCTGCCGGTCGCCATGGGCGGCTTCCACGCCGCGGGCTGCCTGTCGATGCTGCCAGTCGTGCCGCCCGAGATCCAGGAAGCCATGGACATGGGCATCTCGATCTATGCCGGCGAGGCCGAGGAAGGCCGGTTCGACGAGGTGTTGCGCGATGCCTGGAACGGCACGCTGAAGCGCCTGTACAACTACATGGACGACCTGCCGGGCATCGAGAACGCGCCGACGCCACACCTGCCGCAGGCCGCGCTCTCGCGCAATGAAGGCAAGAAGTCGAGCTTCGACCTTGGTCGCGGCTGCCCGTTCCAGTGCTCGTTCTGCACCATCATCAACGTGCAGGGCCGCAAGAGCCGCTTCCGCACCGCCGACGATCTCGAAGCCATCATCCGCGAGAACTACAAGCAGGGCATCACGTCGTTCTTCATCACCGACGACAACATGGCCCGCAACCGCCACTGGGAGGAGTTCTTCGACCGGATCATCGAGCTCAAGGAGAACGAGGGCATCCAGGTCTCCCTGCTCATCCAGGTCGACACCCAGTGCCACCGCGTCCCGCGCTTCATCCAGAAGGCGCAGTGGGCCGGTGTCTACCGCTGCTTCATCGGGCTGGAGAACATCAACCCCGACAACCTGATGGCGGCCAAGAAGCGGCAGAACAAGATCACCGAGTACCGCAAGATGCTGCAGGCCTGGCACAAGGCCGGCATCTCGACCTGGGCCGGCTACATCCTCGGCTTCCCGGGCGACACGCGCGAATCGATCCTGCGCGACATGGAGATCATCAAGAAGGAGCTGCCGCTCGACATTCTCGAGCTGTTCATGCTGACCCCGCTGCCGGGCTCCGAGGACCACCAGAAGCTCTGGAAGCAGGGCGTGTGGATGGACCCGGACCTCAACAAGTACGACCTCCACCACCGCGTCGTGCATCATCCGAAGATGAGCGACGACGAATATTACCAGACCTATCTCGACTGCTGGCGCGCCTACTACACGCCCGAGCACATCGAGACGGTCGCGCGTCGCCATGGCTCGATCAAGGGGCGCAATCCCGCCGAGCCGGCCCAGTTCATGACCATGTTCAAGATCATGTTCGAGGCCGAGGGCATCCATCCGCTCGAAGGCGGCGTGATCCGCATGAAATATCGCCGCGACCGTCGGCACGGCATGCCGATCGAGCCGATCGGCGTGTTCCACTGGAAGCTCGCGCTCGAGACCATCCGGAAGCTCAAGATCTACGGCCGGCTCGCCTGGCAGGGCTGGCGCATCGGCCAGCGGGTGAAGAACGATCCCAAGCGCTACGAATACACGGACCTCGCCCTGACTCCGGTGGACGACGAGGACATGGACAAGCTCTCGATGTTCACCGAGACCGCCGGTGGCGGGGGTGCGGTGAGCAAGGTGCGCAACGAGGACCTCGCCCGCGCCAAGGTCGCCGCGGCCCAGAACCAGCGCCTGGAAGCCGCGGAGTAAGCTTTCCCGGCTCTCGACGGGACGACACAAACGGGGGCGCCGGAATTCGTCCATGGATGCCCCTGTCGCCGAGCGAGTCTATGGCGATCCCGTCGCGCGCTGGTTCGCAACCGAAGCCTATCGCATCACCGATACAGCCCGGCTCGTCGCCGCAGCCGGCGAGCAGCTCGTTCTGGCAGGCATCCCGCTCTACCGGCTCGCCTATTTCCAGCTCACGCTTCACCCTGAGTTCCAGGGAACAGCCCATTTCTGGCGCCGCGGCCGCGGAGTCGAGACGGGCACCCGCCCGCACGGCGATAACCAGGACGCCGAATATCGCGACAACCCGCTGCCGACCGTGTTCGAGGAGCGCAGGACCGTGCGCGTTCGCCTCGACCGCGTCGAGCCGCAGGCGCCGCTGCTGCGCCAGCTCAAGGACGAGGGGGCAACCGACTATGTCGCGCTGCCGCTGCTCTTCACGAACGGTCACGTCGATGCCCTGAGCATCGTGTCCGACAAGCCGGGCGGCTTCTCGGATGGCGATCTCGACCGCATGTTCCTGCTGCAGTTTGCCTTCACGCGGCTGGTGGAGATTCATTCCCTGCGCGACACGGCCGCGAACCTGCTGGATGCCTATGTCGGCCGCGCCGCGGGGCAGCGCATCCTGGCCGGCGAGGTCAAGCGCGGCGACGGCCAGACGATCGAGGCCGTGATCTGGTACTGCGACCTGCGCGGTTTCACCCGCGCCTCAGACAGGCTGCCGCGGGACACGGTCATCGCCCTGCTCAACGACTACTTCGACACGATGGGCACCATCGTCACCGATGCCGGCGGCGAGATCCTGAAGTTCATGGGCGACGGCATGCTGGCGATCTTTCCCGTCGCCGCGCCGGCCGACCGCGCGGCAACGGCATCGAGGGCGATCCGAGCCGCCGGCTCGGCGATCGACGCGATTCTGGTGCTGAACCGCATCCGGGCCGCAGAGGGTGCGCCGGCCGTACGCTTCGGCCTGGCGCTCCACCTCGGCGAGGTGACGTTCGGCAATATCGGCGCCAGCCGGCGGCTCGACTTCACGGTCATCGGCCCGGCAGTGAACTACGCGGCGCGATTGGAGAAGCTCTGCCGTGCGCTCGATCGCTCCGTGCTGGTGTCGGAGACAATGGCGGCGCTGCTGCCGGAAGAGGAGCTCACGCCGCTCGGCGCGCACGCCCTCAAGGATATCGACCGGCCGCAGGCGATATTCGGACTGAAAGGCGTCCCGGCTTCCTGAGAGCAGCGGCGATACCCGCGCTTCTCGCCAAGGTCGCTCTTCGGGCCCAGCGGGCTGTCCTTTGCTTCGCTTACGACGGCACTCAATGCAGCGTGGGCGGCGGCGTCACCTGGCCGAGGCCGTCAGCGCCGGTGGCCGAGATCGTCGTGCGCACCATCGAGCGTTCCTTGCTGTAGTCCCACGGCCGGCCACGATGCAGCATGGCTCGGTTGTCCCACATCATTACGTCCCCGGTCCGCCATTTGTGGACATAGACGAATTCACGCCGCGTCGTCTCGTCGATCAGCTCGGCCAGAAGCTGGCGCGCGTCGCGGTCGTCCATCCCGTCGATGGCGTAGGCATGGCTGGCGATGTAGAGCGCGCGACGGCCGTTGCTCGGGTTGAGCCAGTTCATGCGCCAGCGCACCGGCGGCAATGCCTTGCGTTCGACGGCATTGGCCAGGTCGGGATGGATCTGGTCGCGGCTGTTGGCGTAGGAATGCGTCGCCACCGCGTCCTGCAGCTTGCCCTGCAGGTCGGCCGGCAGGCGCTCCCAGGCAAGGCGCGTCGACGTGAACTCCGTGTCACCGTCCTCGGCAGGCAGCACGCGCGCGGTCAGCACCGATGCGAGGGCCGGGATTTTCTTGAAGGACGAATCGGTGTGCCACAAGGCGTTGGCCTGGGCGACCAGCACCTGGCGATCGGTCGGCGGCACGATCTCGCCGGCCGCCCCGATGTTGGTCAGCCGCGAGTAAAAGCTGCCGGCGCCGACCGAGGCGATCTTCGTGAGCTCGAGCGGCCCGAAGGCCCGGCTGAAGCCCACCTGGATATCGTCGGCGATCGGCTGGTCGCGGAACAGCAGCAGCGAGTGTTCCTCGAACGCAGCACGAACGGCCGTGTAAGCGTCGGCGTCGCTCGCGACGTCGAGGACGCTCACGCCTCGCACCTCGACCCCGAATCCGGGTCCCAGCGGCACCAGCTCCATCACGTTCCTCCTCGCGACCTCGTGCACGGGGGATTTTATCGCATCGAATCCCCGAGTCGCTATAGTACGAATCTTGCACCGAAAGCATCGCAGATGGCAGCCCGTTCACCCAAGACTCCCCGCCTTGCTTTCGTCGCCGCCGCCACCGCGGCGGCGCGTGCAGCCAAGGCGGCGCTGGAGCAGCGTTACGGCGCCGTTCCGCCTGCCGAAGCGGACATCATCGTCGCGCTGGGCGGCGATGGGCTGATGCTGCAAGCGCTCCATCGCAACATGCGCCGCAAGACGCCGATCTTCGGGATGAATCTCGGCACCGTCGGCTTCCTGCTCAACCAGTACCGCGCAAGCGGCCTGCCCGGGCGGATCCGCAACGCTCGCAGCGTCACTCTTACACCCTTGCGCATGGTCGCCATCGACACCCGCGGAAAGCGCCACGAGGCGACGGCGATCAACGAGGTCTCGCTGCTGCGCTCGAGCCGACAGACCGCGCGCATCGCCGTCGCTATCGACGGCACGACGCGGATCGACGACCTCTATTGCGACGGCGCCCTGGTCGCCACTCCGGCCGGATCCACCGCCTACAACCTCTCCGCTCACGGGCCGATCCTGCCGCTCGGGGCCGGTCTGCTCGCGCTGACGCCGATCAATGCTTTCCGCCCGCGGCGCTGGCGCGGGGCGCTGCTGCCGCGCCATTCGACGGTCGAGTTCACCATCCTCGATTCCCGCAAGCGCCCGGTCGCGGCAGCCGCCGATTCGGTCGAGATCCCCAACGTGGCGAAGGTCGTGGTGACCGAGGCTACCGACATCGCGCTCACCCTGCTGTTCGACCCCGAGCACGATCTCGAGGAACGCATCCTGAAGGAACAGTTCACGCCATGAGGCTCAGTCGACGCGCAGTGGAAGAGCATTCTGTCCATCGCACCACCCTCACCGATGACACGAGGCCCTTCGCCTTCGCTCGGGGCGCCGGCTGGTGAAGCAAGAGATTCCCTTCAAGCCCGAGCGCAAGCACATCATCGGCCATGACGGCATCGGGCCCATCGTGCTCGCGCTGGCGATCGGCAGCTTCGGCGGGTTCGTCTTCAACTGGCTGAAGATGCCGCTCGCCTGGATGCTGGGCTCGTGCCTGTTCACGACGATCGCCGCCTTTGCCGGCCTGCGGGTCGGCATGAGGGCGCGCCTGCGCCAGGGCATGATCATTGTCCTCGGCGTGCTGCTGGGCTCGGGCTTCAGTCCCGACCTCGTGCAGCGGCTCGGCCAATGGGCGATCAGCCTCGGCGTGGTCACGTTCATGACCTTGACCGCGGCAACGGCGTGCTATCTTTGGCTGCGTCGGACGACCGACTGGAACCGCCAGACCTGCTACTTCGCCGCCATGCCGGGCGGGCTCAACGACATGACGATCCTGGGCGGCGCAATGGGCGGCGAGGAGCGCTGCATCGCCCTTGCCCAGGCGCTGCGCATCCTCACGGTCGTGATGACGATCCCGATCTGGTACCGGCTGGTCAACGGCGCGCAGAGCAGCGTGCTGACGATCGTCCACGGCCCGACCGGCAACGACTGGCGCGATTATGCCGTGCTGATCGGCTGCGGCCTGATGGGTGCCACGCTGGGCAAGCTGCTGCGCCTGCCCGCGGCGTTCATGATGGGCCCGATGATCGTCAGCGCCGCCGCCCATCTCGGCGGCCTGACCGACTCCAAGCCGCCGGGCGAGCTGGTGGCGGCCGCGCAGGTCGTGGTCGGTGCCGCCATCGGCTGCCGCTTCGTCGGCGCGGTGTTCGACAAGCTGCACAAGGAGATCGCCGCGTCGATCGGCGCGGCGCTGATCATGATCGCCATCGCGGTTCTGTTCGCCAAGATCGCGGTCGCCCTCACCGGCCTCAACCTCGACGCCACGGTGCTGAGCTATGCGCCCGGCGGCTTTGCCGAGATGAGCCTGATCGGCCTGTCGCTCGGCATCGAGATCGCGATGGTGGCGACCCACCATCTGTTCCGGCTGTTCCTGA
>CAMFJT010000177.1 GCA_945957125.1 uncultured Rhodospirillales bacterium
CGACCACGTTGATCCAGCCGTTCTCGGCCCAGCCCTTGACCAGCTTGCCGGTCATCTCCGGCGGCTCGTCATAGGCGCCGAGCTCGTTCGGCAGGCCGGCATTGGGATAGATGCACAGCATGCTGTCGACCTGCGGGTTCAGCGCCTGCACGTAGGGATGCAGTTCGGTGGCGCCGAAGCTGCAGTTCAGGCCCATGGTGATCGGCTTGGCATGGCGCACCGAATGCCAGAACGCCTCGACCGTCTGGCCCGAGAGGTTGCGGCCGGCGAGATCGGTCAGCGTCATCGAGACCATGACCGGGATGATCTCGCCGCGCGCCTCGCCTGCCTCGTCGGCGGCGAAGATGGCGGCCTTGGCGTTGAGCGTGTCGAAAACGGTCTCGACCAGGATGAAGTCGACGCCGCCGTCGAGCAGCCCGTCGATCTGCTCGCGATAGATGCCCTTCACCTCGTCGTACGTGACGGCCCGATAGCCGGGATCGTTGACGTTGGGCGAGATCGACAGTGTCTTGTTGGTCGGCCCGAGCGCGCCCGCGACGAAACGCGGCTTGGCCGGGTTCTTCGCGGTCGCCGCATCGGCGCAGGCACGCGTGATCTTCGCCGCCGCGACGTTGATCTCGTACGCCTTGTCCTGCAGCCCGTAGTCACCCTGGCTTATGGCGTTGGCGTTGAAGGTGTTGGTCGCCAGCAGGTCGGCACCGGCATCGATGTAGGCGTTGCAGATCTCGCCGACGATCTCGGGCCGCGTCAGGTTCAGCAGGTCGTTGTTGCCCTTCTGGTCGTGCGCGAAGTCGCGCCCGGCGCGGTAGCCTGCCTCGTCGAGCCGGTAATTCTGGATCGCGGTACCGTAGGGGCCGTCCTTGACCAGGATGCGCTGCTGCGCGATCTCGCGCAGGAGGTCGGCCTTCTCAGTGCGCGTCATGGCGGCGGACTCCCAGCAGATGGCAGGTCGCGAAGGTGAGGTCGGCGCGATTGAGCGTATAGAAATGGAACTGCTCGACACCCTCCTTCTGAAGGCGGCGGCAGAGGTCGCCCGCCACCGTGGCGGCGATCATGCGGCGGGTCTCGACGTCGTCGTCCAGCCCGTCGAACATCTCGGCCAGCCACGCCGGCACCTTGGATCCGCAGAGCGCGGCCATGCGGGTGATGCCCTTGAAGTTCGAGACCGGCATGACGCCCGGCACGATCGGCACGGCGATGCCGGCCGCGGCGGCGCGGTCGCGGAAGCGCAGGAAATCGTCGGCCTCGAAGAAGAACTGGGTGATACAGCGGTCGGCACCGGCATCGACCTTGCGCTTGAGGTTATCCAGATCGGCCGCCTCGTCGGCCGATGCCGGATGCTTCTCGGGATAGGCCGCGACGCTGATCTGGAAGTCGCCGATGCGCTTGAGGCCGCCGACCAGTGCCGCGGCGTTCTCGTAGCCACCGGGATGAGGGCAATACGCCGTTCCCATGCCGGTCGGCGGATCGCCGCGCAGTGCCACGATGTGGCGGATGCCGGCATCCCAGTATTCCCGCGCGATCTCGTCGATCTCGCCCTGAGTGGCGGCGACGCAGGTGAGATGAGCGGCGGCGTCGATGCCGGTCTCCTTCTTCAGGCGCACCACGGTCTCGTGCGTGCGCTGGCGGGTCGAGCCGCCGGCGCCGTAGGTCACGGAGAAGAAGGTCGGCCGCAGCGGCGTGAGGCGCTCGATGGTCTCCCACAGGCTGCGTTCGGCCGCCTCGGTCTTGGGCGGCGAGAATTCGAACGATACCGTGAGCCGTTGCGCGGCACGGGCGGGGAAGTCTGACGGGCTCACCTTGCTGCTCCTTGTGCCAGCGTCGTTGCGGTCGTCGTTGCCGGACCCGTGCGCTGGACGGGCTCGCGCTCGCCGCGCCAGATACCGGTCATCAGCCGGCGGCCGGGAAAATGGATCGGCTCCAGCGGCGCGAGGCCCGCGCTGCGCAGCCAGCCCTGGACCTGGTTGTCGGCAAAGCCGAGATGGACGTGGGCGTGCTCGCGCTTCAGCTCGACCAGGTCGTGCGGCGAGAAGTCGACGACGAGAACCGCGCCACCCGGCCGGACCACGCGCGCCGCCTCGCTGAGGGCGGCGGCAGGATCGTCGGCATAGTGCAGCACGTGGTGGATCGTCACGACGTCGAAGCTGTCGGCTTCGAACGGCAGGGCATACATGTCGCCCTGGCGGATCTCGACGTTGTCGAGGCCGGCCCGAGCAAGGTTGGCGCGGGCGAGCGCCAGCATCTCGCGGCTCTGGTCGACGCCGACCGCTTGCTCGACCCTCGGCGCCAGAACCTCGAGCAGGCGGCCGGTGCCGGTGCCGATGTCGAGCAGACGGCGAGCGCCGATGGGCAGGTGATGGACGAGCGCGCGCTCGATCTCGCGGTCGGCGACGTGCAGGGCGCGCAGTTCGTCCCAGCGCTGGGCATTGTCGCGGAAGAACCGCACGGCGGCCGTCTGGCGGCGCTGCTGAAGGGCGTCGAGCCGGGCGCGGTCAGTGGCCAGGCGGGGGTGCCTGGGATCGAGCCGGCGGACGAACTCGCGCACCAGGGCCGCATCGTCGCCGTCCGTGACCAGCCGGAAGCGCGTAAACTGGGCCTCCCGGAAACGCTCGAGCAGGCCGCCTTCGACCAGCAGCTTGAGATGGCGCGACACGCGCGGCTGGCTTTGCCCCAGCACATGAACGTAGTCGCTGACCGTCAGATCGTCCCGCGCGGCCAGGGCGAGGATCCGCAAGCGGGTGTCCTCCGCTGCCGCCCGCAATAGGGTGAGGAGATGATCCATTATTCATGGATATAATTATATCTTTATATTTGCAAGAAGAATCATGGGGTGCCCCGCCAGCCGTAAAAGTGACATCTCCGCCACAAACTGCGCATGCCCTTCCGGGTGCTCTTCAAAGTCGGCTGCGCGTATGCGACACTCGGGACTACAGCGGCTGCATTGCCGCGTTGGGAGTCGTTCACCTCGATGGCCGAAGGGTTCTTGAAGACAATGGCTGCCGGCGCCCGCCGCTCGACCGTTGCCGTGCTCGCCGCGGCCGCATTGCTGGGCGGCTGCGCGACTGGCGATACCGGGGCGAACGAACCCTGGGATCCGCTGGAGACTCCGAACCGGTTCATCTTCTCGATCAACCGCGCCGTCGACATCATCGCCATCCGGCCGATCGCGGTGCTTTATCGCGACTGGATGCCGGCGCGTGCGCAGCGCGGCATCCATAACGTGCTCGACAATCTCGGCGAGCCGGTAACGGCGATCAACGAGGTGGTGCAGGGCGACCCCAGCCGCGCCGCCACGACCATGGCGCGCTTCCTGGTCAACTCGACGATCGGCCTCGCCGGCATCTTCGACGTCGCCACGAGCTTTGGCCTCACGCACACCAAGGAGGGCGCCGGCAACACGGTGGGCTACTATGCCAGTGTCGAGCCCGAGAACGGCGGCTTCTATATGGTCCTGCCGCTGGCCGGCCCGTCCAATGCCCGCGATGCCGCCGGCCTGATGGCCGACTATGCCGTCGATCCGTTCCGCATCCTTACGTTCGCGCTGAACGTTGACTGGCTGCTCTACAGCGGTCCGCGCTGGGGCGCGACCGTGGTCGATGTGCGGACGCGCACCTTGTTCGCGCTGGACGACCTCGAGAAGAACAGCGTCGATTACTATGCAGCCTTGCGCAGTGCCTATACGCAGCAGCGTGCGGAGATCATCCGGCAGAAGCGGGAAAAGACCGATCCCCGCAGCGAGCTGCAGCGGCGCGACAACCTCGCGCTGGTGCGCTAGGACTTCTCCCCCTTTCCATCTGATCAGGAGCGACCGGTGATGCCATTCGCCTCTCGTCGTGCCGTGTTGTGCCTTGCCGTCGCAGTCCTCGCCATGCCTGCGCACGCCGCCGACGGCCCGGCCGCCGCTGTCATCGAAAAGGCCTCGGCCGAGGTCATCGCGCTGATCAAGGCCAAGACCGGGCGGGATCGGGAGGCGGGGATTCGCACCATCCTGCTGACCTATTTCGACATGCCGTTCATGGGCCAGTCGGCCCTCGGCACGCACTGGGCCGCCACCGCTCCGGCGCAGCGCGACCGCTTCCTGAAGGCGGTGGTGAGCGCTGAAGCGCGCGCCTACAGCGAGCGGTTCGGCCAATATGGCGGCCAGACCCTCACGGTCGGGCGCGTCAGTACCCGTTCCAACGGCGTCACCGTCGTGGACAGCAAGCTCAGCCAGACCAACGGTCAGCCGATCGCCATCCAGTGGGAGCTGCGTGACGCCGGCCAGGGCCCGCGCATCACCGACGTAAAGATCGAAGGCGTCAGCATGGTCATGACTCGTCGTTCGGATTTCAATTCCTACATCCAGGGCCACGGCGGCAAGGTCGAGCCGCTGATCGAGGAGCTGGAGAAGCGCGCGGCCAATTGAGCCGGTGACGGATTCGGCCTAGACTTCACGGCGGGAGGCGGTTTGCCCGGCCGAAGGTTGGTCGAGGGAGAGCGCCATGGAAAGCGTCGTCATCAAGAATACCGCCGAGCCGAGGTCGTTGGAGACCCGGGCGGTCGATCCGGTGTGGACCCGGGTTCGGGAAGCAGCCCAGCAAGCGGCCGCGTCCGAGCCGGTGCTCGCCGGTACATTGCACGCTACGATTCTCAGCCAGTCCCGCTTCGAGGGCGCGCTGAGCTATCATCTGGCGCGCCTGGTCGGCACGACCGAAGTGCCTGCCGCCCTCATCCGACAGATCTTCGACGAGGCGTTGAACGACGATCCGGCGATCGGCTATGCCGCGCGCGCCGACATCGTCGCCGTCGCCGACCGCGACCCGGCCTGCACCTCGTATCTCGATCCGCTGCTGTGGTTCAAAGGCTATCACGCGCTGCAGACCTACCGTGCGGCGCACTGGCTGTGGGTGCGCGGCCGTCGTGATCTCGCGCACTACCTGCAGAGCCGTGCCAGCGCCCTGTTTGGCCTCGACATTCATCCCGGTGCGGTAATCGGCAAGAGCATCTTCATCGATCACGGCACCGGCGTGGTGATCGGCGAGACCGCCGTCGTCGAGGACGGGGTCTCCATGCTGCACGGCGTGACGCTCGGTGGCACCGGCAAGGAACGCGGCGACCGCCATCCGAAGGTGCGCCGTGGCGTGCTGCTCGGTGCCGGCGCGAAGGTGCTGGGCAACATCGAGATCGGCGCCTGCGCCAAGATCGCCGCCGGCAGCGTCGTCCTCGAGGCCGTCCCCGCAGGCTGCACGGCCGCGGGCGTGCCGGCCCGCATCATCGGCTGCGTCGACGTGCCGGAGCCGGCGCTGGAGATGGACCAGAGGATCTGAAAGGGCCGGGAGCGGACAGCCGTGACGCATCCTTTCCGCGGGCTCGCGCTCCATACCTGGACCGTCGATACCACGCCTCTCGAAGAGGCGCTGTCTGCTGCTCTCGCGGGCGGTTTCGATGCGGTCGAGTTGCGCCGCGTCGACTTCGAGCGCTGCGCGGCGCGGGGGCTGCCGAACGAAGCGGTGCTCGACCTCGTGCGGGCATCGGGACTGCCGGTCAGCGCGATGGGTGTCGAGTATGGCTGGATCTTCTCGACCGGCGCGGAGCGCGAGCGTCTGTTCGGCGTGTTTCGGGAAAGCTGCGCGAACGCCGTCGCACTGGGCTGCGGCATGATGATGAGCGCGATCGGTCCGGGGTCGGCAACGACCGATGAGGCGGTCGACAACATCCGGCGCGCCGGCGAGATCGCCGACGGCTCCGGGCTGAAGCTCACGATCGAATATCAGTTCCAGCATCCCGTCGTGCGCAGCCTCGACATCCTGCGCGAGCTGCTCGGACGTGCCCGTTCGGCGAATGTCGGTCTGCTGCTCGACGCCTATCATCTACAGCGCGGCGGTCGGCCGGGGCGCGGCTTCGAAGAGGTGCCCGGTGCGGAGATCTTTTACGTCCAGCTCAGCGACGTGCCCGATGCGCCCCCGCCCGGCCTGCCGCCCGTCGACCGCCTGCCGCCGCGAGAGGGCGTGGTGCGCTGGACCGAGCTGTTCCGGCTGCTGGCCGAGAAGGACTATCGCGGCTGGCTTTCCTACGAGGCCCCCAATCCCGTGCATTGGCAGCAGCCTGCCGCCGAGACCGCGCGGCAGGGCGCGGAGGCGACGCGTCGGGCGCTCTCGGTCGCTTTTTCGGGATAGCGCTACCGGCACGTAGCAGAGTGGGCTTTCGACGCGCGACCCGCGACGGCCCGGGCTCTTGCGCCGAATCGTTGTGGCCTGGCGGTGACGGGGAAGGGGCCGTACCCCGGCGCGACGTCAGAGCCGCGCCCACATCTCACGATAGGCCGTCTCGACCGCGCGGGCGAGAGCCTCGCTGTCGCATAGCGGTGAGGCCGCCATGCGTGCGCGCAGGCCCTGCTTGAGGGCGGCGAGGCGCGTCGGTTCGGCCGCCAGCGCACAGGCCCGATCGACGAAGCCCTCAACCGACTCGGCCACCAGCGCGTCGAGGCCCACGGCGTGCAGAAGGCTGGCGCCGACCCGGCCGGCATGGCGGTCGCCGCGGAAGGTCACGACCGGCACACCCATCCACATCGCTTCGCAGGTCGTCGTCGTGCCGTTGTAGGGAAAGCAGTCGAGGCCGAGGTCGATGCGATTGTAGAGGGCGAGATGGTCGCCGCGCTTCTCGAGCGCACCGACCAGCTCGAGACGGGACGCGGCGATGCCGTGACGCGCGAACATCGCTTCCAGGGCTACGCGCGTGCCGGCGTCGGCCAATGACGGCGCTTTGATCAGCATGCGGGAGTGGCGCACGCGGTCGAGGATGGCGGCCCACGCGGCGACAGTGCCGGCATTGATCTTGGGCAGGGTGTTGAACGAGCCGAACGTGACGGGGCCGGTGCTGCCCGCCCGGGCGGCGACCGCCGGCGCGTCGGGCGGCGGCTGGTAGGCGAGGAAGCAGCGCGGCAGGCGGACCAGGCGCTCCGTGTAGAGCGCGTCGCCGTCGCCGGGCGGATCGGTGATGGCATCGACGAGCCGATAGTCCATGCATGCCAGGCCGGTGCTGTTGGGATAGCCGATGCAGGTGGCCTGGATCGGCGCCGGCCGGCGGGCGAAGAGGCCGAGCCGGTTGCCCGCGGTATGGCCGGCGAGATCGACCAGGATGTCGATGCGGTCTGCCATCACGCGCTCGGCGGCGGCTGCATCTGTGAGGCCGTAGATGCTGCGCCAGCCGTCGGCCTGGGAGCGCATTCGGTCGGTGGTCGCGTCGGGCTGCTGGACGTTGGCGTAACCGATGACCTCGACGGCCGAGCGATCGTGTGCGGCGAGGAGCGAGCCTGCGAAGTACGAGACCGAGTGCTGGCGGAAGTCGGGCGACACGTAGCCGATGCGCAGGCGCCGGCCGGCATCGCGCGCAAGGGCGGCGCTTCGAGCGACGGCAGCCTCGCGCTCGAAGCGCCGTCCGTAGCCGCGGTGACGCTCTGCCAGCGCTTCGAGCGGCAGGTCGGCGTCGTAATTGCCGAGGAACAGCAGGTTCGAGAAGGCCGTCGCGTTGTCGGGCTCCAGCGCCAGCACGCGCTCGAATTCGGTGCTCGCTTCGACGATGTGCCCCTGGTTGCCGAGCGAGATCGCCAACGCGGAATGGGCGTCGGCATGGTCGGGATCGATGCGAAGCGCGGCTTGCGCGGCCGCGATCGATTCGCCGAGCTGGCCGATCTGGAACAGCGCGTGGGCGAGCCGGGTGAAGGCGACGGCGTCGGTCGGGTCGTCGGCGATGGCCCGCCGCAGCAGCGCGATTCCCTCGTCGACATTGCGGCCGGTGACGAGCAGCGCGCCGAGATTGGTCGCGATCTCGGTGTCGGCGGGCTTCAGCCTCAGAGCTTCGCGCAGCGCCTCGATAGCCGCTCCGACCTCGCCGCGCGCCTGCAGGGCGAGGGCCAGGCCGTTCAGCGCCGGCACCGTGCCGGGCTCGCGCGCCAGCGCTTGCCGGAAGGCCGCGACCGCCGGCTCGTGCTCCTTCATGTTGTAGAGCGCGACACCGAGCAGGCGATGCGGCTCGGCTCCGCCGCCGCCGGCCGCAATCGCGCCGCGTAGTGCCTCGGCAGCCTCCGCCCATCGCTGCTGTGCGATGCGGCGGCGCCCCGACAACAGGAGCGTCGCGGCCGACGGCGGGGTGCTCCCGAGCAGGCGATCGATCAGCCGATCGGCCTCGTCGCTGGCGATGTCGGCCAGCAGCAGGCCGGCGAGGTTCTGGAGGGCATCGATGAAGTCGGGCCGCAGGGCGAGCACCTTGCGATAGAGATCGATCGCTTCGAGCCGCTCGCCTCTGGCGCCGAGCGCGTTGGCGAGGTTGTACTGCGTCTCGGCCCGGTCGGGTGCTAGCGCCGTGGCCCTGCGATGATGGGCGATCGCCTCGTCGAGACGACCGAGGCGACGAAGAACGTTGCCGAGATTCATGTGCAGCGCGGCGTGCTGCGGCAGCATTTCGAGCGCCCGCCCATAGGCTTCCACCGCCAGGTCGAGCTGCCCGAGGTCGCGCAACGTGTTGCCGAGGTTGAAGTGGGCGGGCGCCAGGTCGGGCCGGAGGGCGAGCGCGCGACGATAGGCTTCAGCGGCATCCGCCAGCGCGCCGTGGGCGGCCTGGGCGTTCGCGAGATTGTACCATGCCTCGGCCAGCTCCGGGTCGCGCGCGAGGAGACGCCGGAAGCAGTCGATCGCCTCGGCGACACGACCCGCCGCGCGCAACGCGCTGCCTCGCCGGGCGAGCGCTTCTACATCGTCGTCCATGAGAGGCGCAGGATGGCTTTCCGGCGCGGTCCTGTCATCGGGCGTCCTCGCGAGAGGATCCCGGTCAGGCCCGTTCTGCCGGCTTCAATAGACGTCGGCCTGATAACGGCCGGCCTTCCTGAGGTCGGCGAGAAAGGCTTTGGCGCTCTTCTCGTCGTGACCGCCGTGCGTCATGGCGATCTCGATCAGCGCCTTCTCGACGTCCGCGGCCATCCGCTTGGCGTCGCCGCACACGTAGAAGTGCGCGCCGCGCTGCAGCCACGACCATAGTTCGCCCGCTTCCGCGCGCATGCGGTCCTGGACGTAGGTCTTCGGCATATCGGCATCGCGCGACCAGGCGAGCGACAGACGGGTCAGCACGCCGCGTTCCTGCAATCCGAGGAATTCGTCCTCGTAGAAGAAGTCGCACGCCTTGCGCTGATGGCCGAAGAACAGCCACGCATCGCCCGGTGCCTGGACGGCCATCCGCTCGTGCAGGAAGGCGCGGAACGGCGCCACGCCGGTGCCCGGGCCGACCATCACGATCGGCGTCGTGGGATCGGCCGGCAGGGCGAAGCCATGGGCGCGCTGGACGTACACCTTGAGCGGCGTGCCCGACACCAGCGCGCTCGACAGGAAGGTCGAGGCGACGCCCAACCGGAGGCGACCCTCGCTTTCGATCTCGTAGTGCACATGGTCGACGGTCAGCGACAGGCGGTCGGCGTCGATTTTCGGCGAGGAGGAGATCGAGTAAAGCCGCGGCTGCAGCCCTTCGAGGCATTCGACGAACGCCTCGGGATCGGGCCGGATGCCGGGAAACTTGCGGACCGCGGCAAGCACGTCGAGCGTGGCGGCGTCGCCATCGGGGTCCTCGCCCGCGGCGAGTGCCTTGGCCTTCGCCTTGCGCTCGCCGCCGACCATGTAGGAGATCAGCTCGAACAGCATGTCGGGCGCGGGCGACAGCGACATGTCCTCGGTGAGGACCTGCTCGAGGGTCTTCCCGGCGATCGGGAAATCGGCTGGCGCGTCGATCGCCGCGATCACGGCCTTGACCAGCTCGTGGTCGTTACTCGGATAGACGCCGAAGCTGTCGCCCGCCGTGTAGGCGAGGCCCGACCCGGCGAGATCGAACTCGATGTGCCAGGTGGCTTTCTCCGAGGCGCCCTTGTTCAGGAGGGTCGCCGACCGGAAGCGCGCCTCGACCGGCGCCTCGCGCGAATAGCCGCGCTCGACCGGTGCCCTGGGCTCGAGCCGCGCGGCAGCGCGCGCCTCGGCCTTGGCCTTCTCCTCGTCGGGATCGGTCGCGCCGCCGCCCATCTCCTCGATGAGCTTCTTCAGCATGCGGGCGGTCTCCTTGCCGCCCGGCACGCAGAGGTTCAGGCGCTCCTCGGCCTGCTGCACGATCTCGTCGGCGTAGGTCTCGCAGGTATAGCCGCACTGGCCGCAATCCTGCTGCGCCATGGCGGCCATCATGCGCCGGCGCAGCGGCTTGCCCTTCGCCATCGTCATGCGCTCGGAGAGCGCGATGGTCGGGTCGTGCCAGGGCGCCTCATCGTCCTCGGCTCCCGCCATTGGATCGGCGAAGGCTGGGTCAGCGGCGGCGGGCAACGGCGGCGGAGTCGCGGCTTGCTCGGCGAGGAAGCCGGCGAAGAATCCGTTCAGCCAGTCGCGCTGCTCGGGAGAGAAGGGCGCAGACTCGGGGATATAGGAGACGAACGCCGGCTGGCCGGGTGTCGGCGGCTTTTCCTGGACCGTCATGGCGTGTGGGCAGCAGGATTCGTGCCATAGTCGGGCAAACACATCGGGAGGCACGGATGAGGCTGCTGATCGACAATGCGCGGGTCTGGGACGGCAGCGGCGCCGCGCCGTTCCCCGGCAAGGTGCTGGTCGAGGACAACCGGATCGCGGCGGTCGTGCCGCAGGCGGAGACGCTGGCAGACGCCGCCGGTGCCGAACGGCTCGATGCGGCCGGCAAGTTCCTGATGCCCGGCATGGTCGAGGGCCACGCCCACCTGTCCTTCGTGGACACGCCGCGCGGCACGGCGCTGGGCGAGCTGCCGCCCGAAGACCACACGCTGATGGCCATGGATGCGGGGCGCAAGCTTCTCGGCGCGGGCTTCACCAGCGCGGTGTCCGGCGCGGCGGCGAAGATCCGGCTCGATGTCGCCCTGCGCGATGCCATCGAGCAGGGCGTGGTCGACGGGCCGCGCCTGCTGGCGGCGAGCCCGGAGCTGACGGTGACGGGCGGGCTGGGCGACGGGCGGCGGCTGCATCTCGACCTGCAGAGCTTCGGCGTGGCGGTCGACGGGCCGGACGAGGTGCGCAAGATGGCGCGGCTCTGCCTGCGCGAGGGCGTCGATACCGTCAAGCTCAACATCTCGGGCGACATCGGCACCGAGTCCGCCCTGTCCGATGTCGCGGTCATGACCGATGCGGAGGTTGCCGCGGGCGTCGAGGCGGCACATACGATCGACCGCAGGGTGGCCGCACATGCCCGCGCTTCTGCAGCGGTAAAGCGCGCGGTGCAGCACGGAGTCGACATAATCTATCACTGCGACTTCGCCGACGAAGAGGCGCTCGACATGCTGGAGGGCGTCAAGGACCGCATCTTCACCGGCCCGGCCTTCTCGCTGATCGCCAACCGGCTCGAAGCCATCCGCGGCGACAACACGCCCAGGGGCCGGGTCATCTCCGACCGCCTGAAGGCGCTCTACGAGGCGAGCTGCGGCGTGCATGTCGAGATGCGCAAGCGCGGCATCCGCATCCTGGTCGGCGGCGATTACGGCTTCGCCGACAACCCGCAGGGCAACAACGCGCGCGACCTCGCGCTGTTCGTGACGCATTTCGGCTTCAGCCCGAGCGAGGCGCTGCAGGCCGCCACGCGCACCGGCGGCGAGGCGATGCGCCGCGGCCACGAGCTCGGCCTCGTGAAGCCGGGCTATCTCGCCGACCTTCTGCTGGTCGACGGCGATCCGCTCGCCGACATCCGCGTGCTGCAGGACAGGAAGCGCTTCGCCTTGATCATGAAGGACGGCGTCCGCTACCGGCCGTGCGAAGGCACGCCGCACGTGCGGCGGCTGCATTGACCACCGATCTGCGTCGCCGTCGGCTGACGGCGGCCGCCGCATCGATGCTGGTGGCCGCGCCGGTCCTGGCGCGTGCCCAGGCGCCGGCGGGCAACGGCGTTCAGGCCGCGGTCGAGCGCTTCGCCAAGCTGCCGGCCGCGAGCTGCCTCGTCGCCGCCGACCAGCCCGGAAAGCCGTGGCAGGTCTCGCACAAGCCGGCGGCGCGGCTGTTCGTCGGCAGCGCGATCAAGACATTCATCCTGGCGCAATACCTGCGCGACGTGGAGGCCGGGCGGGTTTCCGAGGGCACGCAACAGACGATCGACGATGCGGTGCGGTCGCTGAGCAGCCCGGTGTTCCTCCATCTCACCGGCACGACGCCCGCCGTCGCCGTGCTGGAGGCGATGATCGCCCACAGCGACAACACTGCGACCGATGTCGCGATGGCGGCGGTCGGCGCCGATCGCGTGCGCGCGCTGGTCGCGCAGGCCGGCCTGACGCGCACGCAGGTGCCCGATTCGACGCGCCGGCTCTTCTCCTATCTCGCCGGCGCGGCGGAAGGCGAGGACGTGGGCTGGGCCGGCATGCAGCGGCTCGCCGAGGCGTCGTCGGTCCCCGCGAGCCGTCCCGCGCTCAACGACCGCCAGACGATGGCGAGCACGGCCGAGGACATGGTGAGCTGGTATCGCCAGGCGCTTTCCGGCGCCTTCTTCCAGAAGCCGGGCACGCTCGTGGAGTTCAAGCGCATCCAGGCGATGGCCGATCCGCTGGTCCATGTCGTGCCGGCCGACATGCCGGCCTGGGGCAAGGGCGGCAGCATCGACTGGCAGGGCTTTCACTGCTTCTGCCTGCCGGGCCAGATGATCGTCGGCAGGGTCCCCGTCACCTTCTGCTTCACGATCAACTGGACCGGACCGGACGACGGTGTCGGCGCGATCTTCCAGTCCTACAAGGCCGCCGTCGCCGATATCCTGAAGGAAGCGGCGCGGGCCGTCGGTTAGGGCCCTGCGCCGCCGATCGTCGCGGCGAGCTCGGCGACGAACCGGTCGAGCTCCTCCTCGCTGTTGTAGACATGCACCGAGGCGCGCATCACGTCCTTCAGGCCGCGCCCTTTGAGGTCGAGGCGCGAGGAGAACTGGGTCGACACCGATACGTTGATGCCTCTGGCGCGTAGCGCCTGCTTCAGCGCGGCGTGGTCGGTGCCGGCGACGGCGAAGGTCACGATCGCACCCTTGACGACGCCGAGGTCGGTCAGGGTTACGCCCTTCAGCGTCCGGAGCCGCGCGCGCAAGCCATCGGCCAACTCGCGCAGGCGCGCCCATACCGCCTCCATGCCGAGCTCGTTCGCCTGGTCGGCGGCGACCTTGAGGCCGATCACGCCGGCG
>CAMFJT010000178.1 GCA_945957125.1 uncultured Rhodospirillales bacterium
CGCTTTCTTGCCATCGGCCGATAAATTCACAAGCTCTCCGTGGCGCTCATGATCAAGAGCGCCACGGAGTGGCGCGGTCCCAGCGAAGCCCCTCAGATGGCCGGCGCGAGCCGATGCGCGACCTGCGAGGCGTAGCGGGCGGCGATCGGCAGGAAGGCGCGGAAATCGAGATGGCTGCGCCGGCCGGCGAGATCGCTGAGGCAACGGACATTGACGAAGGCAATGTCGCCGCCCCAGCGCCGCGCCACCTGAGCGACCGCACCGCCCTCCATCTCGACGGCCTGCGCCGAGAACTGCAGATGCAGCCTCGCGCGCAGCGCATCGGAGTTCACGAAGCTGTCTCCGGTGAGGATTGTGCCGAAATGCGTCGTCGGCTGGCGCCGACCGACTCCCACGGCTTCGGGCAATGGATCGAGTGCGAGCCCCTTCATCGCATCGCGCAGGCGGGCGACCAGCGCCGCCTCCTCGGGATATCCGGGTGTCGGGTCGTCGCCCAGCGATGGCCGGCTACCGGGCTGGATGGTCAGGAAGCCCTCTTCCTTGTGCACCCCGTAGTCGTGCTGGACATGGCTGGTGCCGACCACGACGTCGCCGACGCCGAGCGCCGGGTCGAGGCCACCCGCTACGCCGCACAGCATCAGGGCCCGGCACTCGAACCGGTCGAGCAGCAGCGATGCGGCCACGCCGGCATTGACCTTCCCGGCGCCCGATTCGACGAACATCGCCTCGCGGCCGGCGATCTGCCCGCGCCAGAACCTCAGCCCGCCGATTTCATGCGCCGCCCCCGACCGATCGGAAAGATGGACGAACTCCTCGGGCAAGGCCGATATGACGCCAAGAAACCTGTTTGCCATGGACGAATGGGCTATAAGGTCGCCGCCGCCATGTCCATGACCCTTCCCGACCTCTCCTCCCTGCGCGACGCCTGCACCGGCCTCGCGCGCGATGCCGCCCGCGAGATCATGCGCATTTATGCCGGCGATCTCGGCGAACGCACCAAGGCCGACAAGAGCCCGGTCACCGATGCCGATCACGCCGCCGAGGCGGTCATCGTCGCGGGACTGCGCAAGCTCACGCCCGACCTTGCGGTGGTCGCCGAGGAAGAGATGGCCGCGGGCCACGTGCCGGAGCTGAAGGGCCGGCCGTTCTGGCTGGTCGATCCGCTCGACGGCACGAAGGAGTTCATCAAGAGGAACGGCGAGTTCACGGTCAACATCGCGCTCGTCCAGGACGGCCGTCCGACGCTCGGTATCGTTCTGGCCCCGGTGCCCGATACGGTGTGGCGCGGGGCCGACGGGCTGGGTGCCGACATGAGCGCGAACGGCGGTGCATTCCGCGCGATCTCCGTGCGCACCCCGCCGGCCGCGGGCCTGACGGCGTGCGCCAGCCGCTCGACGGCGATCTACAGCGACCTCGATATCTGGTTCCGCAACAACGGCCTCACCGTCATCGAGCGCAAGGCCGCCGGCTCCTCCCTGAAGTTCTGCCTGATCGCCGAGGGCGAGGCCGACATCTACCCGCGGTTCGGACCGACCAACGAATGGGATACCGCCGCGGGCCAGGGCGTGCTCGAGGCGGCAGGCGGCGAGGTCGTCACCACCGACGGCCGTCCGCTGACCTACGGCAAGCCGAAGTTCGGCAATCCCCATTTCATCGCCCGGAGCAAGGCGGCGCGATGAGCCTCGCCGAGGCCGCGCGGCTCATCCGCGCGGGCGAGCTGGTCGCCTTCCCGACCGAGACGGTCTACGGCCTCGGCGCCGACGCCACGAACGAGCGCGCCGTTGCCAGGATATTCGAAGCCAAGGGCCGGCCGCATTTCAACCCGCTGATCTCTCACGTGGCCAATGCCGGCGACGCGCAGCGCTTCGTGACCTGGAACGCGACGGCCGACCGCCTCGCCCAGGCGTTCTGGCCGGGGCCCCTGACGCTCGTGCTGCCGCGCGCCAGCGGATCGGCCATCGCCCTGCTCACGACGGCCGGGCTCGATTCGGTGGCGATCCGTGCGCCGGACCATCCGATGGCGCTGGCGCTGATCCGCGCTGCCGGCTGCCCGATCGCCGCGCCCTCGGCCAACCGCAGCGGCGCGGTGAGCCCGACCCGCGCCGAGCATGTCGCGGAGTCTCTTGGCGGGCGGGTTGCGCTGATCCTCGACGGCGGGCCGTGCACCGTGGGTGTCGAATCCACCGTGCTCGATCTCACCGGCGAGACCCCGACCCTGCTGCGCCCCGGCGGGGCCACGCGCGAGGCGATCGAGGCCGCGATCGGCCCGATCGCCCTCAGCCACGCCCTGCCGACCGGCGAGGCCGCGCGCAAATCGCCCGGCCAGCTTGCCAGCCATTACGCCCCCTCCCGGCCGGTGCGACTGGGCGCGACCAGCGTTGCTGCCGACGAGGCACTGCTGGCATTCGGTCCCCATCCGCTGGAGGGGGCGAAGCAGACGCTCAATCTCAGTGTCACCGGCGACCTTGCCGAGGCCGCCGCCAACCTCTTTGCCCAGCTCCGCGCGCTCGACCGGCCGGAGATCGCCTGCATCGCCGTCATGCCCGTTCCACAGCAGGGGCTGGGGCTGGCGATCAACGACCGACTGCGCCGGGCGGCCACGGATGACGGCTCCCGCCGACAACGCTAGACTCCGGCAAAAGCGAGGAAACATGCCCGATACCATCATCCAGCCGACCATCCCCACCACGCCGGTGACGCCCGCCATCCTGGAGAGCCTGCGGGCCATCGTCGGCGACAGGGGCCTGATCGCGGACGAGCCGGGCAAGGAGCCCTTCGTCACCGATTGGCGCCGCAGCCGTGTCGGGACCGCATCGGTCGTGGTCCGGCCGGCCAGCGTCGAGGAGACCTCGAAGGTCGTGAAGCTCTGCCACGAGCACGGCATCGCCATCGTGCCGCAGGCCGGCAACACCGGCCTGATGGGCGGCGCCACGCCGTGGCCGACGCACCAGGGCATCGTCCTGTCGGTGGGACGCATGAACAAGGTGCTGAACGTCGATCCGGTCGGTTACTCGATGACGGTCGAATCGGGCTGCATCCTGCAGACGCTGCAGGAAACGGCAGCCGCGCACGACCGTTTCTTCCCGCTCAGCCTCGGCGCGCAGGGCTCGTGCCAGATCGGCGGCAACCTCTCGACCAACGCCGGCGGCGTGCAGGTGCTGCGCTACGGCAACGCGCGCAACCTCGTCATGGGCCTCGAGGTCGTGCTGCCCAACGGCGACATCTGGAACGGGCTGCGTTCGCTCAAGAAGGACAATACCGGCTACGACCTCAAGCACCTGTTCATGGGCGCCGAGGGCACGCTCGGCATCATCACCAAGGCGGTGCTGAAGCTGTGGCCGGCATCCAAGGACGTGGCCACCGCCTGGCTCGCCGTGCGCGACCCGCAGGCGGCGATCGAGATCCTGTCCGAGGCGCATTCGGCCTCCGAGGACAACGTCGAATCCTGCGAGCTGATGAGCCGCGAGGCGACCGAGATGGTGCTGCGCCACATCCCGGGCGTGCAGGACCCGCTCAAGGCCGACACGCCGTGGTACCTGCTGATGCAGTGGTCGTCGTCGCGGCCCCGGAGCGAGGGCGCCGAAGGCATGTCCGAGAAGATGGAGCAGTTCCTCGGCGAGCAGATGGAAGCCGGCCGCGTGCTCGACGCGGTGCTGAGCCAGAGCGAGAGCCAGGCGCGCAACATGTGGAAGATCCGCGAGGGCGTGGCGGAGGCCGGCCGCGCCGAGGGGCCGGGGCTGAGCTACGACATCTCCGTCTCGGTCTCGAAGATCCCGGAGTTCATCGACAAGGGCGTCAAGGCCGCTCTCGCCATCCTGCCCGGGCTGCGGCCCCATCCGCTCGGCCATATCGGCGACGGCAACGTGCATTTCGGCTTCGGCGCGCCCAAGGGCATGGACCGCGCGACCTTGCAGCAATACGCGCCGGCCGTGACGCGCGCCGTCAACGACCTCATCACCTCGATGGCGGGCTCGATTTCGGCCGAGCATGGCATCGGCATCGAGAAGCTCGACGAGCTGGCGCACTATCGCAGCAAGATCGAGCTCGACACGATGCGCACCATCAAGCGCGCGCTCGACCCGAAGAACATCATGAACCCGGGCAAGGTGCTGCGTGTTTAGTTCTCCCCGTCGCCCCGAGCGAAGCCGAGGGGCCTCCTCATTCAGCCAGACCCAGAGCAGGTCCCTCCACTCCGCTTCGCTCAAGCGCGGACTTCGTCCGCGCGAGTCGGGACGACGGGCATGACCTTCGTCGAAAAGCTGCGCGCCATCGTCGGCGACAAGGGGCTCGTCCTCGACGCGCAGGACATGCATCCCTATCTCACCGACTGGCGTGAGAACTATCTCGGGTCTGCGCTGGCGATCGTGCGGCCGGCGACGACGGAGGAGGTCTCCGCGGTGGTGAAGCTCTGCGTGGCGGAGAAGGTCGCGATTTGCCCGCAGGGCGGCAACACGGGCATGTCCGGCGGTGCCACGCCGCAGGAAGACGGGCGCGAGATCGTGCTGTCGCTGACGCGCATGAATCGCATCCTCGACATCGACAAGGTCGGCTATTCCATGACCGTCGAGGCCGGCGTCATCCTGAAGACCATCCAGGAGACGGCGGCGGACAACGACCGGCTGTTCCCGCTCAGCCTCGGGGCCGAGGGAAGCTGCACCATCGGCGGCAATCTCTCGACCAATGCCGGCGGCGTGCAGGTGCTGCACTACGGCAACGCGCGGAACCTGGTGATGGGGCTCGAGGTCGTGCTGCCCAACGGCGACATCTGGAACGGCCTGCGCGCGCTCAAGAAGGACAATACGGGCTACGACCTGCGCGACCTTTATCTCGGCGCCGAGGGCACGCTGGGCATCATCACCAGGGCGGTGCTGAAGCTCTGGCCCAAGCCCAAGGACGTGGCGACCTCGTGGAACGCCGTACCCTCGCCCGCCGCCGCCGTCGAGCTGCTGAGCGGCGCCTACGCGGCCTCCGAGGACAACGTCACCTCCTGCGAGCTGATGGGCCGCCAGGGCATCGAGCTGGTGCTGAAGAACATTCCCGGTGCCGCCGATCCGCTGGCGGACAGGCACGACTGGTACGTGCTGCTCGAATGGTCGTCGGCGCGGCCGCCGCGCGAGGGCGCAAACCAGTCCGGCCTGCGCGAGAAGATGGAAGCCTATCTCGGCGAGGCGATGGAGAAGGGCCTCGTGCTCGACGCCGTGGTCGCCCAGAACGAGGCGCAGGCGCGTGCTTTCTGGGCGCTGCGCGAGAACCATTCGGAATCGCAGAAGCGCGAAGGCCCGTCGATCAAGCACGACATCTCGGTATCGGTCGGCAAGCTGCCGGACTTCGTCACCGAGGGCCTGGCCGCCATGCACAAGGCGCTGCCCGGCTGCCGGCCGGTGCCGTTCGGTCATGTCGGCGACGGCAACCTCCATTTCAACTGCCAGTCGCCGCCCGGCTGGACCAAGCCGCAGTTCATGGCCCACGGCGAGGCGATCAGCGGCGCGATCTACGACCTGGTCACGCGCTACGGCGGCTCGATCTCGGCCGAGCACGGCATCGGCCGGATCAAGGTCGACGAGCTGGCGCATTATCGCAGCAAGATCGAGCTCGACGTCATGCGCTCGCTCAAGCGCGCCCTCGACCCGCAAGACATCATGAACCCCGGAAAGGTGATCCGGGTGTAGATGGCTGTCTTCTGCTGGGGGCGCGCCACTCCAGTGGCGCGTCTTCTTCTCCGCTGCAACACCCCATGACGCACCACTGGAGTGGCGCGCCCCCGGCGGAAGACCCTCTCAAATCATAAATTCTACGGCCGCCGGTCGTCGCGGCGGTCGACGATCTCGTAGGTGACGTCGGTCACGTTGCGCGCATCGCCGCGGGAATCCATGGGCGCGGGCGGCGCCGGCGGGGACTGGCCGCCGAACAGACGGGCGACCCAAGCGCGCAGCCGGTAGAGCAGAAGAATCACGAGCGCGACGGCGACGAAGCCGGCGATCACGGCGAAGCCCAGCACGGCCAGCACGGCGAAGCCGATCAGCCCGAGGCCTGCCTGCAGCCACACGCGCGGCGGCAGGCGGGCCAGCATCTCGAACAGGCTGGGCCGCTGGCCGTTCACGGCTGCGCCCACTTCTTCTCGAAGTCCCAAACCTCGGAGAAGCCCATCAGCCCGTGCATGTCGCGATATTGCGGCACCGCGACGCCGCTGCTCGTGCCCTTGTCCTTGAGGAATTCCCAGGCCTGCCGCATCGCCTCGGCGGCGACGCTGAAGCCGAGGCCGGGATAGATCGCGAGGTCGAAGCCCCACTGCTTCAGCTTGTCGACCTCCGCGCGCGGCGTCTTGCCGAACTCGACCATGTTGGCGAGCAGCGGCTTCTCGACCTCGCGCCCGATCCGTTCGAGCTCCGCTTCGCTCTCCGGCGATTCGACGAAGATGATGTCGGCGCCGGCCTGCTCGTACAGCTTGGCGCGGCGCAGCGCCTCGTCCAGGCCGAGCGCGGTGCGCGCGTCGGTCCGCGCGATGATCAGGGTCGCCTCGTCGCGCCGCGCCTCGCAGGCGACCTTGAGCTTCAGCACCATGTCCTCGGCCGGCACGACCCGGCGGCCCGGCGTATGGCCGCACTTCTTGGGCATCTCCTGGTCCTCGATCTGGATCGCCGCGACGCCCGCCGCCTCGTAGCCGCGCACGGTGCGCTGCACGTTCAGCAGGCCGCCATAGCCGGTGTCGGCGTCGGCCATCAGCGGCGTGTCGATCACCGAGCAGATCATCTCCGCCCGTCCCACCATGTCGGAGTATGTGGCGAGGCCGGCATCGGGCAGGCCGAGCATCGATGCCGTGGCGCCGTAGCCCGTCATGTAGAGCGCCGGAAAGCCCATCCTGTCGGCGACCCGGGCCGAGATGCCGTCGTAGATGCCCGGGGCGAGGATGAATTCGCCCTTCGCCAGCCGCTCGCGCAAGGCGCGCGCCTTCACGTTGACCGTCATGATGTCCTCATTCCCAACCCGCAGGATCGCGGCGTGCGAACGGCCTGCCCGGCGACGCACCGGAGTCAGTCTAACAGCGAGTGCCGCCGAGGCGCTACGGCTGCCGGCGCTCAGGGGCGGCGCGCGAAGGCGAGGCCGACGCCCACTCCCACCAGCAATCCGCCGGTCAGCCGATTGCGCAGCCGGGTATGGGCGACCAGCAGTGCGCGCAGGCGGCCGGCGAGGATTGCCCAGCTGCTGTCGCAGACGATCGCCACCGCGAGGAACGTCACCGCCAGCAGCAGGAGCTGATCGGCCGCGGTCGGTCCGGGTGTGATGAATTGCGGAAAGAACGCCCCGTAGAACAGCAGGGTCTTGGGATTCGTCAGCCCGACCAGGAAGCCACGCGCGAAGATGAGGCGCCAGGATCGGGCCTGCGCCGCCGTACGGGCGAGATCGGCGACCGGCGCGCGCCAGGCCGAAACACCGAGGTAGACCAGATAAGCCACCCCCGCCCAGCGCAGCCAGTCGAAGCTTGCAGCCAGCATCCCGAGCACGGCGGTCGCCCCCGCGACCGTCAGCGTCAGATGAACGATCACGGCGCAACTGGTCGCCGCGACGGTCAGCAGGCCGAAGCGCGTGCCGTGCGCCATGCTGTTGGCAACGATCAGCGCCACGTTCGGGCCCGGGATCGCCATCAGGATCACCGTGGCGGCGATGAAGGCGAGGTAGAGCTCGATCGAGATCACGCGGACGGCATCACAGCGGGATCAGGGCTGCCGCGACACGGCGTCCTTCGGCCAGCAGGACGTTGTAGATGCGGCAGGCCGACCCGGTATCGACCACCTCCAGCGCGAGCCCTGCGGCCTTCAACTCGGCACGCAGCGCCGGCGGAACGAAGATCGCCCGCGCCCCGCAGCCCAGCACCAGCAACTCGGTCGGAAGCTGCGCCCCATTCAGCGCAGCCAGGCTGGCGAGAGAGAGTTCCTCGGCGCGCGCGACCGGCCACGGCGACGTGGCGGTCGGCGTCACCAGCACCGGCTCGCGCCATTCGCGGTCGCTGATCAGGAAGCGGCCGGGGCTGTAGGTGCGGATGAGCTGGACCTGAGCCGGATCGGGGGCCGGCAGGGTCTTGTCGAGCGGTCCGGGGACCGGCGGCTTCACGCCTTCGCCGCGGCGGTCTCGTCCTTGTCCTTCTCGCGGAGCTGGTCCGGCCGAAGCTTGAGATAGACCAGCATTCCCGAGGCGACCCAGATCGAGGAGTAGGTGCCGACGATGATGCCCCACAGCATGGCGACCGAGAAGCTGTAGAGCACCGGACCGCCGAACAGCACCAGCGCCAGCACCGCCACGAACACGGTGCCCGAGGTCATGATGGTGCGGGCCAGGGTCTCGTTGACGCTGAGGTTCAGGAGGTCGATCAGGCTCATCTTCTTGTAGCGGCGCATGTTCTCGCGCACGCGGTCGAAGATCACGACGGTGTCGTTGATCGAGTAGCCGGCGATGGTGAGCAGCGCGGCCAGCGCCGTCAGGCTGAAATCGAGCCGCAGCAGCACGAACAGGCCCAGGGTCGAGATCACGTCGTGCAGCAGCGCGACGAGTGCGCCGACACCGAACTGCCATTCGAAGCGGAACCACACGTAGAGACAGATCGCGCCCAGGGTGGCGAGCACCGCGTAGATGCCGTGCTGCATCAGCTCCGCACCGATCTTGGGGCCGACCGATTCGGTGCCGCGCAGCTCGTACTTGCCGCCGATCGTGTCCTCGACCAGCTTGATCGCGACCTGCTGGCACCATTCGGCGCGCTGGTCGTGGCTCATCTCGATCTTCGCGGTGTTGGCGTTGCCGCGCGGAAGCTGGCGTTCCTGGATGGTGAGGCCGACGCGGCTCACCACGTCGCGCCAGCCGGCCGGGTCGAGCGCACCGGGCGCGGTGAACTCGACGTCGCCGCCGGTCGGCGGGCCGGACGGCTTGACGCTCCAGCCGGCGCCGGCGCGCGTGCGCATCACCTGGTCGGCATGCGCCACGCAGGCGGCATTGCCTTCCTGGCGCTGGACGCGGATCAGCGCGGTGCGGCTGTCGCCGAATTCCTGCAGCGTGACCTCGCCGACCCCGAGATTGCCGACCGTGTTGCGCAGGTCGTCGAGATGGATCGTGCCTTCCTTGGCGCGGACCTGGATGGCGATGCCGCCCTCGAAGTCGATGCCGAAATTGAGCCCGAACACGGCGACGCCGACCAGTGCCAGGACGTTGACCACTGTCGAGAAGACCACCGCGAAGCGGCGCTTGCCGAGGAAGTCGAAGTTCGTCTTGGCGCGGACGAGATGATGAGGCCTCCACAACATGGCGTCGCCTCAGATCGGGAGTTCGGTCGGCCGCCGCCAGCGCACCCAGAGCGCGAGCAGCATCCGGGTGAAGATGGTGGCGGTGAACAGATGGGTGAGCAGGCCGAGCGTCAGCGACGTGGCGAAGCCGCGGATCGGGCCGGAGCCGAAGCCGAACAGGATCACGCCCGCGATCAGCGCAGTCAGGTTGGAATCGATGACCGCTGTCAGGGCGCGGCCATAGCCTTCGGCGAGCGCGCTGAACGGCGAACGGCCGTTGGCCTTCTCCTCGCGCACGCGTTCGTAGATCAGCACGTTCGAATCGACCGACATGCCCACGGTCAGCACCAGGCCCGCGATGCCGGGCAGGGTGAGCGAGGCGCCGAGGATCGACATGCCGGCGAACACCAGCAGCATGTTGACCATCATGGCGAGCGAGGCGAAGCCGCCGAACAGCGGGCCGTACACGGCCAGCATGAAGATGACGACCATCACCGTGCCGACCAGCGCCGCGATGGTGCCGGACCGGATCGCGTCCGCGCCGAGATCGGCGCCGACCGTGCGCTCCTCGATGATGGTCAGCGTGGCCGGCAGCGCACCCGAACGCAGCAACAACGCCTGCTCCTGCGTCTGCTGAGTGGTGAACTGGCCGGTGATGATGCCGCTGCCGCCGCAGATCGCGCTCTGCACGACCGGGGCGCTGATGATCTCGCCGTCGAGCTGGATGGCCAGCCGCTTGCCGATGTTCTGGCGCGTGGCGTTGCAGAACGCCCGGCCGCCGGCGGTATTGAAGGTGAAGGAGATGATCGGCCGGCCGCCCTGCTGGCTCTCGAAGGTCGACTTGGCGTCGTCCAGATCCTCGCCGCCCACGACCACGCGCTTGAGCACCGGCAGGCATTGCGGCTGGAAACGACGGCAGACCTGTTCCGGCGTGAGCCGCGGATTGGCGCTCTGGATCTCCTCGTAGGCCTTCGGATTGGCCGCGCGCAGCGCCTGCATGCCCTCGCGCGTCGGGACCAGGAAGGTGGTCGGCGGCAGGGTGGCGGGAATGTTCTGGCCGGCCTGCGCCACGTCCTCGTTGACCAGGTGGAAGGTGAGCTTGGCGGTCTGGTTGATCTTGCGCTTGAGGTCCGTCGTGTCCTTGATGCCCGGCACCTGCAGTTCGATGCGGTCGTCGCCCTGGCGCACGATGGTCGGCTCGATCGTGCCGGTCTCGTCGACGCGGCGGCGCAGGATCTCGATCGACTGGTCGATCACTTCCTTCTTCTTGCGCGTCAGCTCCTGCTGTCCGAAAGCGAGCTGGATCGTGTCGCCCTGGCCGGACACCGTGAGCGAGGAATCGATGGTGCGGATGGCCTCGAGCGCCTTGGCGCGCTGCGTCTCGTCGCGCAGCACGACGGTCACCGAGGCGCCGCTCTGCACGGTGACGTCCTTGAAGCCGATCTGCTGCTTGCGCAGCTCGCCGCGCACCGAGTCGGACAGGTTGGTCAGCCGCTCGTTCAGCACCCCGCGCAGGTCGGCTTCGAGCAGGAAATAGGCACCGCCGCGCAGGTCGAGGCCGAGATTGATGCGGTTCTGCGCGTACCAGGCCGGCAACCGGTCGAGCACGCTGCCGGGCAGCACGTTGGGCAAGGCAAAGAGCCCGGCCAGAGCCGTGACGAGGATGATCGCAATGACCTGCCAGCGCGGAAGATTCAGCATGACGGAGCCTGGAGGCCCTTACTTCTTGCCGCCCAGGAGACTGCCGAGCAGGCTCTTGCGCTCGGGAGCCGGCGCCGGGGGCGGCAGCATGGGCTTGTCGTCTTCCTCGGAGTCCTTGGCGCCGCGCACCGACTCGCCGCGGGTCAGGATGTCGGTGATGGTGGCCTTGATGATGCGTACCCGCACGCCGTCTGCAAGCTCGACCTGCAGCTCGTTGTCGCCGATCACCTTGGTCACCAGGCCGATGATGCCGCCGCCGGTGACGACCCGGTCACCGCGCTTCACGCCGGCCAGCATCTCGCGCTGCGCCTTCACTTTGGCCTGCTGCGGACGGATCAGGAGGAAATAGAAGACGATGAAGATGAGAACCAGCGGGAAGAGCTGGACGAGGAAGTCCGAGCCGCCGCCCGCGCCGGCGCCCTGCGCCCAAGCTTCCGTGATGAACATCCCCTGCTCCGATTCTTCCGGCCGTCGAAAAGCGGGCGGACTATAGCGGCCCTTGGCCGCTTTGCAACGCAAGTGCGGAGCGATATGGTCGCCCCCCTTTTCGGCCCAGATGGGCCCCGGACGACGATGGATCAAGACCTAAAAGCTGCTCTCTCCCGTATCACCGAGGCGCTCGACCGCCTGGCTCCCCCGGCACCGGCCAGCGCCGACATCTCCGCCGCGGAGGCCTATGTCTGGCACGCGGGCGGCCATCGCCTGGAAGCGGTGCCCAAGGTCAACCGGGTCGATCTCGACCTTCTGCAGGGAATCGACCGGCAGAAGCAGACCCTGCTCGAGAACACCCGGCGCTTCGCAAAGGGGCTGCCGGCCAACAACGCCCTGCTCTGGGGCTCGCGCGGCGCCGGCAAGAGCTCGATCGTCAAAGCCGTCCACGCCTACGTGAACCGCGAGATGGGGGGCCCGCCGGGACCGCTGGCGCTGGTCGAGATCCACCGCGAGGACATCCCCTCCCTGCCCGCGCTGCTCAGCCGCATCCGCGAGACCGACCGGCGTTTCATCGTGTTCTGCGACGATCTCTCGTTCGACGGCCAGGATGCCGCCTACAAGTCGCTGAAGGCGGTGCTCGACGGCGGCATCGAGGGCCGGCCGGAGAATGTCCTGTTCTACGCCACCTCGAACCGGCGCCACCTGATGCCGCGCGACATGATCGAGAACGAGCGCTCGACGGCGATCAATCCGTCCGAGGCGGTGGAGGAAAAGGTCTCGCTCTCGGACCGCTTCGGCCTCTGGCTCGGCTTCCACAACGCCGACCAGGATACGTTCTTCGCCATGATCGAGGGTTACGCCAAACGGTACGGTCTCGACGTGCCGCCGGAGGAACTGCGCAAGCAGGCCGTCGAATGGTCGGTGACGCGCGGCTCCCGCTCGGGCCGCGTCGCCTGGCAGTTCATCCAGGAAGTCGCCGGACAACTCGGCAAGAAGCTGGGGTAGCCGATGAGCGATCCCGACGATGTGATGTTCTCGCCCACGGTGAAGGCGGAGCAGACTCGTCTGGGATCGCGCGCGATGTTCGAGGGCCGCGAGTGGAAGACGGAGATCGGCGACGATCTGCGCCAGTTCCTCGCCGTCATCGACACGTTCTTCCTCGCGACGGCGAGCGCCGACGGCCGGCCCTACATCCAGCATCGCGGCGGGCCGCCGGGCTTCCTGAAGACGATCGGCCCACGCATGCTGGCCTTCGCCGACTTCGCCGGCAACCGGCAGTACATCACGCTCGGTCATCTCAAGGAGAACGACCGCGCGCACATCTTCATCCTGCATTTCGCCACCCAGCAGCGGGTCAAGCTGTGGGGCCGCGCGCGCGTGGTGGAAAACGATCTCGCGCTGATGGAGCGGCTGGTCGACCCCGCCTACCGGGCAAGACCGCAGCGCGCCATCGTCTTCGCGCTGGAAGCCTGGGATATCAACTGCACACAGCACATCGTGCCGCGCTACAGCGAGGCCGAGATCGCCCCGGGCATCGACAAGCTCGCCACCCGGATCCGCGAGCTCGAAGAGGAAGTCGCCCGCCTGAAGGCCGACGGATAGCCCTCATCCGCTGGAACCGCGCCACTCCGTGGCTGTGAATTTATTGCCGGACATTGGATCATAGCGGTCCCGCGACCCAATCACCTCACCCTGAGGAGCGCAGCGAAGCGGAGCGTCTCGAAGGGTGGCAACGCGCACAACCGAGCT
>CAMFJT010000179.1 GCA_945957125.1 uncultured Rhodospirillales bacterium
GCGGCATGCTGCTGGCGCCGATCCTGTTCCTCACCGTGCTGCCGGCGGCGATCGGCTTCTTCTCCCATCGCCGCGTCCCGGTTCCGTCGGAGGTGTGACCCCGATCGGCAACAACCAGCTGCATCGATACGCTCGGGCAAACCACGACCTACAGCTACGACCTGCCCGGCCGGCTGACCCAGATCTACTATCCTGCAACGCCGGACCAGCCCTTCGTCACAAACGTCTATGACGGCCTCGGCCGGGTCAAAATCCAGACCGGCATCAACGGCGGCGTGTGGCAGTACTATCTGGCCGGAGCGCGGACCGAGGAGGTCGACGCGCTCGGCACGCGGCACGTGCTGTATTTCACCGACCGGGGGCGGACGCGGACGGAAGTGCAGGACTGGCGGGGCGCCAGCCAGGCCGTCTCGACCAACGTCTGGGATGCCCACAACCGCCTCAGCCTCGCGACGGCGCCCGAGGGCAACACGGTCGGCTACACCTACGACCTCGCCTCCAACCCGCTCACCGTCACGCGCACGGCCAAGCCCGGCTCGGGGCTGAGCCCGCTCACCACCACGACGACGTGGGACGCGACCTTCAACAAGCCGCTCACCGTCACCGATCCGCGCGGGCTGGTCACCGCCATGACCTACGACGCCCGGAACGGGAACCTGCTGTCGGTCGTCGCCGACACGGCCACGATCAAGGCCACCACCCGCTACACCTACAACGCCGTCGGCCAGCTGCTGACCCAGGTCGACCCGATGGGCGTGGTGACGGAGAACAGCTACGATCCCTCCGGCAACCTGCTCTCGACCGTGCGCGACGCCGGAGCGGGCCGTCTCAACCTGACCACCGCCTGGAGCTGGAACGCGCGCGGCGACCCGCTGACGATGACCGACGCCAAGGGCAACGTCACCACCAGCACCTACGACGACGGCCGGCGGGTGCTGACCACGACCGCACCCGCCACCGCCGCCGCGCCTGTCGGCATCCTCACCGCCTACAGCTACGATCCCGCCGGCCAGGTGACGCAGACCCGGCAATCGTCCCTCGGCAGCGTCCTGCGCACGGCATCGGCGACCTACACGCCCTCCGGGCAGCCGGCGACCATCACCGACGCCAACGGCAACAAGACCCGCTTCGCCTACGACCTGCTCGACCGCAAGATCGCCGTCACGGACGCCGTCGGGCGGATGACCCGCTTCGACTACGACGCGCTGGGCCGGCCGTCCCGCACTTACAATGCCGCCATCCAGCCCGGCCCGCTTCTACAGCAGAGCTTCACCGCCAACGGCCAGCGCGCCGCGCTGAGCGACGCCAACGGCAACACGACCGGCTTCGCCTATGACGGCTTCGACCGGCTGGCGACCACGACCTATCCGAACAGCAAGACCGAGACCTACGCCTACGACGCCGACGGCAACGTCACCCGCCGCTGCACCCGCCTCGGCCAGCCGATCGCCTTCACCTACGATACGCTGAACCGGCTGAGCACCAAGACCCTGCCCGGCACGGCGGCTACCTGCGGCGCCACGCCCGTCGGCACGGTGGTGACCTACAGCTACGACAGGGCCGGCCGACAGACCGGCGTCAGCGATACCAGCGCCTCGATCGCATCGCCGGCCGCCACCAGCACGGTCTTCAGCACCACCTACTCCTACGACGCCACCAACAGCCTGAGCGGTGTCAGCTTCGACCCTGCGCCGACGCCGACGCTGCCCGTAACCGGCTCGTCGGTCACCTTCACCCACGGCTACAACGCCGCCAACCAGCGCAGCAGCCTCGCGGTCACCGACAACACCTGGATCAACTATCCCGCCGCCTCGGCCAGCACGACCGGCTACACCGCCAACAACCTGAACCAGTACACCGCCGTCGGCGGCGCCACGCCGGCCTACGACGACAACGGCAACCTCACCGATGACGGCAGCACCTACAAGTTCGAGTACGACGCCGAGAACCGGCTGACCAAGTCCAAGACCAGCGGCGGCAGCACAATCGGAACCTACACCTTCGACGGCCGAGGGCGGCGCACCAGCAAGACCGTCAGCGGGACGACGACGATCTTCGTCACCGCCGCCGACAACCGCGAGGTGCTCGAATACGACGGCACGACCGGCGCCATCCAACGCTGGTACTCTTACGAACTAGGTGCAAATTCTGTACTCGCGCAGCTGAACGTTGCCGCCGGCACGCGCTCAACGCCAGTGCCAGACCTCATCGGCTCAATCATCGGCTCTATGGACGCGAGCAGTGGGACGCTAAGCTCATTCGCCTATAAGCCTTATGGAACAACCACAGCCGCCCGGGCCAATTCGGTTTCACAGGACAGCGGCTAGATGTGGAAACCAGTGGGCTCTACTATTACCGTGCACGGCATTACGCGCCGTCTTGGGGGCGCTTTCTCCAGACAGACCCAATTGGAGACGCTGGCGGTCCGCTTCTTTACGCATACGTGGGAAATGATCCGCTAAATCTGGTCGATCCCGACGGACTATTTGCAGATCGGGCCGTTAACTTCGCGCAAGGAATGTTTAGATTGATAGCTGACCCGGAAACGCCGAAAGCGTTAGTGGAAGCGTACATTGGTGCTAATATTTTCGCGGCTGCTGTTGGAGGTGACCTGCTAGCCGGAGCGCTGACAGGTGGTGCTGGCTCTGCTCTTGCAGCACCGCTTGCAGTAGCAGGCGCGACGGTAGGAACCGGGCTCATAATAGACGCAGGGACTCGATTAGGCGGGGCCATTGATCGTGCGTTCGATAGTATCTATCTGTCGAAGTCGGTGGGGGACTCTAGCGGTAGCTCGAATGCGCCTAAGCTTACGGACGGTGGACGAAGGGCCCTTGGCAACTTAAGCGGAGGTGGTTTTGAGAATCGAACGGTAGCCGACGCTATTCGCGCAAGAGGAGGTACTACATCAAATGTTAACAATGTGTCGACCGACTTGCAGCAGCTTTCAGTCGCAGAAGTAGCCAACAGGGCAGCACAAGGCGATGAAGCGGCAAAGACGGCCATAAAGACAATTAAGCAAGCCGCGCGTCTGGGCCAAAAATACTAATCGCTTGCGCCATCTTGACTCTATTCTAGTGTGGACTCGTCGAATATGAAGATCTTTCATCTTTCAAGGCTAACGGGAGCCTGTCTACGAGAAGTTCGTGTTTTTGGCGATTCGGAAATGTCGGGGCTAAACGGCATTCTGCTCACGTTCGATAGTGCAACCATATCCGTCCTTGTTGATTGCAATGACGACACCATTAAATGCACCGAAGGAAATGCTTTTCCAGAGTACCCAGGGCAAATAGAGAAATTGGCCAATTCCTGGAATATATACCTTGGAGAAGTGGTGGGCTTCACGTGGGCAATGAAGAATCAAGCAGATTCAGTGGACGCTATACAGATTATGTTTACTAGCTCTTCGACTGGATATAAGATAGTCCAGCTTATGGGTATAGCATCCGAGATCGTTGTATTTGGGCTTAGCAATTTCGCGAATTAGCAGAGTTCTATGATCAGAGAGATCTAGGATAGCTGAGCATATCGCCGTGACGATGGCTCTCTGATTTGTCTCGCGATGAAACAGACGCCGCACCGCTTGTTGAAACTTTCTCAGTACTGGTCCTTGCCGTTCATTCCCGCGGTGCTTCTCCGCACTTGGAGGCAACGGCTCGCTCGACACCTCCTGCAGTCACTGCGCCGCGGCTACCGGCTCGACTGGGCGGGCGACTTCGCCAACTTCCAGAACGCGATCGACCGGCTGTCGATCGCCGTGCCGATCGCGATCGCCCTGATCCTGCTGCTGCTCTATGTCAGCTTCGGCACCTTGCGCGACACGCTGCTCGCGGGCAGCGCGATCCCGATGGCGCTGATCGGCGGCATCGTGGGGCTGGCGCTGGCCGACATGTCGTTCAGCATCTCCGCCGCGATCGGCTTCGTGGCGCTGTTCGGCATCGCGGCGATGAACGGCATCATGGTGGTCGGCTGCTTCAACCGCCTGATCGATTCCGGCCTGGAGCACGAGGCGGCGCTGCGCGAGACCTGCCGCCAGCAGATGCGGCCCGTCCTGATGACCTGCGTGGCGGCCTGCGTCGGCCTGCTCCCGGCCGCCTTCTCGACCGCGATCGGCAGCCAGGTGCAGCGTCCGCTCGCCATCGTCGTGGTCGGCGGCATGCTGCTGGCGCCGATCCTGTTCCTCACCGTGCTGCCGGCAGCGATCGGCTTCTTCTCCCGCCGCCGCGTCCCGGTTACATCCGAGGCGTGACGCATTTCAAGACAGTGTGGATCGCAACATGAACCTCGAACCGGTGGAGGTTTTCGAAGAAAAATTTGGACGGGAACGAACGTACGGGAAAGTGCGCGATTTCATGTTTTGTTATCTCGATAAGGTTACGAAGCCATTGCCCGAGGTTGCTCGCCGTTCGGTGGAAGCGGCGAAAGCCAATAGAATGGGCACTCCTGACGATAAGCTTTTGGAGAGGACCCGTGTAGAATGCTGGAAATATCTGTGCGAATCTTCAGGCGGTGAGCTTGATGAACCATCGAAATCGGCCATCCGAGCGGTGATTTGCATCCTGTTTGGCCAACCGCAGGTTGGCGTCGACAATGTCGACCTTCTCGACTTTTTCGTCCGTGCGATCGATGAATTTGAAGATCACCGATCCGAAGCGAATGATATGCTGCAAAGGATATTTCGATGAGTGATGCCGTTGCAAAGCCGCTTGTAGAGTAACCCCTAAAATATGTGAAACGTAGTTGGCGCAGAGCGCGATTCGTCGTGCTGCTCAGCATCGCGAAGATGAACGAGCATCATGGTGGTCGGCTACTCGAAACCTCAGGCTCACTACCTTATTGAATAGTCCAGAGGCATGCAGATGCTGTCACCGTTACGGATACTGACCGATCGAATTGTAACCGAAGCGAGGGTCGTGCATGACTATTGTCAATTGGCATTTGGGGCGGAGCTTGGCCTTACTATTTATAATCCAGTTAAGATCATCCCAGATGTAGATATAGAAGAATTGATCGGAAAGCCGGTAAAGTCGGCATTAGAGACCGAAGACAATATTGAACTATGCTTCGATGATAGTGCAGCCATTCTGATTGACATGCGACCAGGGTCTTACCGAGGTCCGGAAGCACTTGAGCTATATCACGTTGGACACCCGCCAATCATCTGGAGCTAACTGACCGCTGCCGTCACTCTTCTGGGCGGTTGTCATCGGATGCGACAACCCAGAGCTCGCCGTAGGTCAGGGACTTGGCGAACGGATCGGCTTGCTGCTAGCCGATTCTGTTTCTTCTCCGTGGTGCCGGCGACGATCCCTTCTTCTCCTGCCGCCGCGTCCCGGCTACATCTGAGGCGTGACCCCGACCGGCAACGACCAGTACATCGACCTCGGCGACCGCACCCTCCGGGTCCGCCGCCTCGCCCCGCAGCGCAGCGACGGGCTGGACCGCACGACGCTCGTCTTCCTGCACGAGGGGCTGGGCTGCATCGAGATGTGGCGCGACTTCCCGCAGAAGCTTTGCGACGTCCTGCAATGCAACGGCGTGGTCTACGACCGCACCGCCTACGGCCAGTCGAGCCCGTGGCCGGCCGATCCCGGCCTGGCCTACATGGAAATCGAGGCTGACGTGGTGCTGCCCCGGCTGCTCGCCGCGCTCGCGATCGACGACTGCGTGCTGGTCGGCCACAGCGACGGCGGCACGATCGCGCTCGACTACGCCGCCAACGACCCCGAGCCGCTGCGCGCCGTCGTGACCCTGGCGGCGCACGCGATCAACGAGCCGGTCTGCATCGCCGCGATCCACCGTGCGCGCGAGCAGTACGCCACCGGCGACCTGCGCGCGCGGCTGGCGAAGTACCACGGCAACAATGTCGACCGCGCCTTCCGCCTGTGGTCCGACGCCTGGGTGGCGCCGGGCTTCGAGCCGATGGACGCGAACGGCCGCCTGCCGAGGATCGAGGTGCCGGTGCAGGCGATCCAGGGCGAGGACGACGACTACGGCACCGAGCTGCAGCTCGGCCTCATCGCCGGCAAGGTCGGCGGCTACTGCGAGACCCGCCTGATCCCCGACTGCGGCCACAGCCCGCATCTGCAGCAGCCTGCCTGGGTGCTGGGTGAGATCGCGCGGTTCGTGGCGCCGCTGGCGCTGGTGGGATGAGGCAAGCCATGGGCAAGTCGTACGATCCGCAGAATGATGTCGATGAGATCATCGCTCGCCAGGCGACCAGCGGAGACTTCACATCGGCCGATTCAATCGTGGGAGCCGCAGCCCACACGCGCAAGAAGCTCGAGGCCGACACTGCACGCCTGCGGGCTCGAATCGACGCCTCCAACTCCGCTTACGGACGCGGCGCGTTGCGGAAATCTCCGGGAGCCGAAGCGATGACCGCCGACATCATCTCCCGCGGCGAGGCCCGATTGCGCCGCAAGAGCTGATCGTCACCGGGCCGGCCGCAAGACGGGCAAGCTCTCCAGCCGAGAGCTACAATGTATTGGCCATCGTCGTCCCGGCCGCGCACTTTCAGCTCATGGACGCCCGGTCCGCTCCTTTCCTACAACCGCTTCAGCTCGTTCGAGGCCGCCCAGTTGACCTCCGACACCGTCGGGCAGCGGGCCTGGGCGAGCTGGAACTGCTCGCGCGCCCGCTGCCGGTCGCCGCGGCGCGCGGCGTCCATGCCGATGAAGTAGGCGGCCAGGCACTTGCCGTTGCTCCTCTTGGCCTCGTCGTCGGATTCGGCGGCGACCTCGAGCTCGCCGGCCGGCAGGCGGCCGATCAGGAAGCGGACGATCGGGCCGGGCCATTCGGCGAGGTTCTCGGTGCCGACGTCGCGGATCAGGGCGGCCCGCGCATCCTGGCGGGCCCGGACCTGAGCGGCGTAGCGCCACAGCAGGCCCACGAGGCGGCCCCTGAGCACCGTCTGGCCCTCGATCGCGGCATCGAAGTCCCGGATCGCCTGGGCGTAGTTGCCGAGCGCGAGGTTGGCGTGGCCGCGGAAATAGTGCGCCGGGCGGCGCTCGGCCGGGCTCGCGGCCGCGGCGACCGCGCGGTCGAGGGTCGCGAGCGCGTCGGTGAAATCCGCGATCTGCATCTGGACCTGGCCCTGGGCGATCAGCAGCCAGGGGTCGTTGGGCTTGCGCTCCAGCCCGTAGGCCAGGGACCTCAGCGCCGCACCGCGGTCGCCGCCGCCGGCCAGCGCCGGCATGGTCAGCCACATCATCACCGGCCAGCCCTGCGGGTTGATCCGGACCATCTCGGCCACGTCCTTCTGGCTGTCGGCTTCCCGCCCCATCCGGCTGAACACGAAGGCCCGCAGGCTGAGATAGAAGGAACGATTGGCCGGCGAGAGCTGCGAAGCCGACAGGATCCGGCTCAGCTCCTCGACCGAACCATTGCGCGGAACCGACGGCAGCCCGCCAGTCCCGCCATTGCGGAATTCACGCGCCGTGGTGTCCCAATCCGCGCCGCCGCCCTGGTATTGCGCCCGGGCCGCGCCGCACGCCATCAGCAGGACGGCGACGGCACCGATCAGTCCGGGCCACGGGCGTTGCATCGCCGCAATCTGGCACAGCGCTCCCCGCGCCGCATCCGCCGATTGCCTCGCTTCACGCCGCCCCCTATTTTGCCGTTCACTTCGCCAGCCAGCCCTCCAGGAGTAAGCCCCGATGCCCGCCGTCCATCCCAATAGCTTCAAGGCCCGCAAGACATTGGCGGTGGGCACCAGGAAGTACACCTACTGGAGCCTGAAGGCGGTCGAGAAAGAGGTCGGCGACCTCTCCCGCCTGCCCTTCTCGCTGCGCATCCTGATGGAGAACCTGGTCCGCAACGAGGACGGCACGACCGTCAAGAAAGAGGACATCGCCGCCTTCGCCGACTGGGTGAAGAACGGCGGCAAGTCGACCAAGGAGATCAACTTCCGCTGCGCACGCGTGCTGATGCAGGACTTCACCGGCGTGCCCGCCGTGGTCGACCTCGCCGCCATGCGCGACGCGATGGACAAGCTCGGCGGCGACCCGAAGAAGATCAACCCGCTGGTCCCGGTCGACCTCGTGATCGACCATTCGGTGATCGTCGACAATTTCGGCAACAACTCGGCCTTCAAGGCCAACGTGGCGCTGGAGTACGAGCGCAACCTGGAGCGCTACCAGTTCCTGCGCTGGGGCCAGATGGCGTTCGACAATTTCCGCGTCGTGCCGCCCGGCACCGGCATCTGCCATCAGGTCAATCTCGAGTTCCTCTCGCAGGTCGTGTTCCAGCAGAAGGTCGGCCGCGAGACCGTGCTCTATCCCGACACGCTGGTCGGCACCGACAGCCACACCACGATGGTCAACGGCCTGGCCGTGCTGGGCTGGGGCGTCGGCGGCATCGAGGCCGAGGCCTCCATGCTCGGCCAGCCGCAGCCGATGGTCATTCCCGAGGTCATCGGCTTCAAGCTGACCGGCAAGCTGAAGGAAGGCGCCACGGCGACCGACCTGGTGCTGACCGTGACGCAGATGCTGCGCAAGAAGGGCGTGGTCAACAAGTTCGTCGAGTTCTACGGCGAGGGCCTCGAGGACCTGCCGCTCGCCAACCGCGCCACCATCGCCAACATGGCGCCGGAATACGGCGCGACCTGCGGCTTCTTCCCGATCGACGACATCACCCTGGGCTTCCTCAAGACCACCAATCGCGGCCAGGCCGCCAAGCTCACCGAGGCCTATGCCAAGAAGCAAGGCCTGTGGCGCTCGAAGAAGTCGCCGGAGCCGGTCTTCACCGACACGCTCTCGCTCGACCTCGGCGACGTGGTGCCGAGCCTCGCCGGACCGAAGCGCCCGCAGGATCGCGTGCCGCTCGCGGAAGCCGCCCACCAGTTCGTCGCGAACATGGAGAAGGAGTTCGACCGCAAGGACGACGGCAAGCGCATCCCCTGCGAAGGCACCGACTATGACCTCGGCCACGGCGACGTGGTGATCGCCGCCATCACCTCCTGCACCAACACCTCGAACCCCTACGTCATGCTGGGCGCCGGCCTGATCGCGCGCAACGCGGTGAAGCTCGGCCTCAAGGTCAAGCCGTGGGTGAAGACCTCGCTGGCCCCCGGCTCGCAGGTCGTGACCGAGTATTTCGAGGCGTCGGGCCTGCAGAAGGACCTGAACAAGATCGGTTTCAACCTGGTCGGCTACGGCTGCACGAGCTGCATCGGCAACTCCGGCCCGCTGCCCGACCCCGTCACCAAGGCGATCGGCGACGGCGACCTGGTCGTGAGTTCGGTCCTCTCCGGCAACCGCAACTTCGAGGGCCGCGTCAATCCGCTGACCCGCGCCAACTACCTCGCCTCGCCCATGCTGGTGGTGGTCTATGCCCTCGCCGGCTCGATGAAGATCGACATCACCAAGGATCCGATCGGCATCGGCAAGGGCGGCAAGCCCGTCTACCTGAAGGACATCTGGCCTTCGAACATGGAAGTCGCCAAGACGGTCGACAAGTTCGTGACCGCCAAGGCCTTCAAGAAGCGCTACGCCGACGTCTTCGAGGGCGACCGGTTCTGGCGCGGCATCAAGACCAAGCCCAGCCTGACCTACGCCTGGGACGACAAGTCGACCTACGTCCGCAACCCGCCCTACTTCGAAGGCATGGGCAAGACACCGGCAGCGCTCACCAACATCACCGGCGCCCGCCCGCTCGGCCAGTTCGGCGATTCGATCACCACCGACCACATCTCGCCCGCCGGTTCGATCAAGAAGGACAGCCCGGCCGGCAAATACCTGATGGAGGAAGGCGTCGAGGCCAAGGACTTCAACCAGTACGGCACGCGGCGCGGCAATCACGAGGTGATGATGCGCGGCACCTTCGCCAACATCCGCCTGAAGAACGAGATGGTCCCGGGCATCGAGGGTGGCTACACGCACCACTACACGACCGACCAGCCCGAACCGATCTACGACGTGGCGATGCGCTACAAGAAGGAGCACACGCCGCAGGTGCTGATCGCCGGCAAGGAATACGGCACCGGCTCCTCGCGCGACTGGGCGGCCAAGGGCGTCAACCTGCTGGGCGTGAAGGCGGTGGTCTGCGAGACCTTCGAGCGCATCCATCGCTCGAACCTGGTCGGCATGGGCGTGCTGCCGCTGCAGTTCAAGGACGGCATGACGCGCAAGACGCTGAACCTGACCGGCCACGAGAGCTTCGACGTGGGCGGCATCGAGGAAGGCCTGCGGCCGGGCATGGACATTCCGCTGACCATCCATCGCCGCGACGGCGCGAGCGAGAAGGTGATCGTGACCTGCCGCATCGATACCGCCGAGGAGATCGAGTACTTCAAGAACGGCGGCGTGCTGCACTACGTGCTGCGCAACCTCGCGCACGCGGCTTAGTGCTGTCTTCGCTGGGACCGCGCCACTCCGTGGCGCCTCATGATTATGAGCGCCACGGAGTGGCGCGGTCCCAGCCATGAGCCTGGCGGCTCATCTTGTCGCCATGGCGCACAACAACGCCTGGTCCAACCACCGGCTGCTCGGCGCCTGCGAGGCGCTGAGCCCCGAGGCGTTCGCCGCGCCACGGGTCGGGTTCTTCCCGTCGCTGCGCGCGACCTTCAACCACATCCTCTGGGTCGACCAGTACTATATCGACGCCGTGGCCGGGCTCGACGCCCTCAAGCGCTACAACGGGCCGGATCCGGACTTCCCCGACGCCCGCTCGATGCGCGAGGCGCAAGCGGCGAGCGACCGCCGGCTGATCGAGGTCTGCGAACGGCAGACCGACGAGAGCCTGGCGCGCGACTGCCTCCTGCCGCGGCCCAACCGCACGCCGCCGCCGACCCGCACCGATTTCGTGCTCGCCCATCTCTTCCAGCACCAGATCCACCATCGCGGCCAGGCGCACGCCATGCTGTCGAGCACGACTGTCGAGCCGCCGCAGCTCGACGAGTTCTTCCTCGCCGGCGAGGAGGCGCTGCGGCGCGACGAGCTGCGCGCCCTCGGCCTGCCGCTGCGCTGATGGGGGCACCAGACGCCGGCCTCTTCTCCCCCTCCCCATTCTCATGGGGAGGAAATCCGATATGAAGCCCCGCGCCTCCTTCGCCGGGGCGGCGGTCGAGGTGAGCGATCTCGGGCGGTCGATCGCGTTCTATCGCCTGTGGTTGCCGATGCTGGGCTTTCATCGCGTCTGGGCGAATCCGGACCGGGTGCTGTGGTCGCGCGGCTACGATCACTTCGTGATGCGCCAGGCCAAGGACGGTATCTCCTACGGGCCGGGTGCGCTGTGGCTCGCGGTCTCGGCCGAGAGCCGCGCCCAGGTCGATCAGGTCCATGCCGCCATGCGCGAGGCCGGCGCGGAGATGCTGCAGCCGCCGCGGGAGCTCGACTATTTCGCGCCGGGCTACTACTCGGTCGCCTTTCGCGATCCCGACGGCGTGCCGATCGAGGTCGCGCATCGCTGGGACGACCTGCCCGACCTGCCCGATGCCGAGCTGGTCAAGGTGCCCGGGCACGGCGTGACGCTGGGCGGCTATCTCTTCAAGCCACAGGCCGGAAAGCCGCCCTATCCAGCGGTGATCCTGCTGCACGGCTTCGCCGGGCACGCCTTCCAGCTCGCGCCGCTGGCCCGTCTTACGGCGGCCAACGGCTACGCGGTGCTCGCCCTGTCGCTGCGCGGCTGGCTGGGCTCCGAGGGCGAGAACGACCAGGGGCTGCGCCAGCCGCTCGACGTGCTCGCCGCCATCGACTGGCTGGCCCGGCGCCCGCTGGTCGACCGCGAGCGGATCGGGCTGGTCGGCGCCTCGATGGGCGGCCAGGTCGCGCTGCTCGCCGCCGCCCATCACGCGCCGATCCGCGCCGTCGCGTCGTATTTCGCCCCCACCGACCTCGCCCGCTGGCGCGAGGGCAATCCGTTCGTGCGCGACTATCTCGACGATCTCTGCGGCCCCGAAGGCCTGCCGGTGCGCTCGCCGATCTTCCGCGTCGCCCAGATCGACGTGCCGGTTCTGCTGATCCACGGCGACGGCGACGAGAACGTCGCCGTGCAGCAGACGCTCGCCATGGCCGAAGCGCTGCGCGGCCACGGCAAGGACGTCGAGACCTTCATCGTGCCCGGCGCCACCCATTATTTCACCGAACAGCAGAGCGCCGACGCCCGCCGCCGGATGTTCGACTTCCTGCGGCGCCATCTCAATCGATCGTAGCTTTCTTGCCGGACCGCGGGCGTCCCGCCCGCGGTCCGGCAAGACTGTGTTACCGTCCCGCACGAGAATAAGGAGCACGTCATTCGATGAAAGTGTCCGAAGCGATCAACAGCCGCCGGTCGATGCGGGTCTTCAAGCCGGATCCGGTGGCCAAGGCGGACATCGAATGGATCATCGCCAACGCCACGCGCGCGGCGTCGAACGGCAACCTGCAGCCGTGGCAGCTCTACGTGACGATGGGTGCGGCGCGCAAGCGGCTGTCGGCGGCGATCCTGCAGGCGATCGACGGCGGCGATCACGGGCCGGGCGCCGAATACGACGTCTATCCCAAGGAATTCACGCCGGTCTACGATGCGCGGCGCAAGCTGGTCGGCAAGCAGCTCTATACCCTCCTCGGCGTGCCGCGCGGCGATGCGGCGGGCATGCAGAAGCAGTTCCGCAAGAACTTCGACTTCTTCGACGCGCCGGTCGGCATGATCCTGTGCGTCGAGCGGCGCATGGGCGGCGGCCAGTGGATCGACAGCGGCATCTTCCTCGACCAGCTCATGCTGCTGGCCCGCGAGAAGGGCCTGCACACCTGCCCTCAGGCGGCCTTCAGCCGCTACCAGCACGTCGTGCGCCGCGAGCTCGGCATTCCCGAAGACCAGACCGTGATCTGCGGCCTGGCGCTGGGCTACGCCGATCCCGACGTGGTGCCCAACAGCCTGATCACCGAGCGCGCGCCGATCCAGGACTTCACGACCTGGTTCAGCGAGTGACGCCCAAAGTCGAATTGCCCCGCCCCGCGACCGCGAGCTAAAACGCAGGTAATTCAAGGCACAAAGCCGAAGCCGGAGGAAAGCCATGGCCGATGAAGTGATCGCCGTCAGCGCGGACTGGGCCAAGCG
>CAMFJT010000180.1 GCA_945957125.1 uncultured Rhodospirillales bacterium
CGCCCCCAGCGGACGCCCTTTGTCGTGGCGAGGGGTCGTATTTCCGTCAAGTTCTTCGGGTGAAATCCAGCCATGATCCGCAAGCTGCTTTCCGCCGCTCTTTGCCTCGCCGTCCTCGCGGGCGCCGCCTGGGCGCAGACCGCCGCGCAATCGCCTTACGGCAAGGCCGAGCGGCGCGATCCGATCTTCTTGCGCTTCCCTGCAATGGCGGAGCGGTTCTGGGTGAACACCGAAACCATGGCTTCCAGCCATAAGGCGGTCGCGATGCCGTTGCCCAAGCAGTGCGCCTTCGTCTACGCCGACACCTACACGCGCGGCCAGATGAGCGAGCGTGAGGTGCAGGACATGGCGCTCTCGAACTGCAAGGCCAAGCTCAACCAGCTCGGGCCGCTCGGCGAGAATTACGCGGTCGATTGCCAGTGCAAGGTCGTGATCAGCGACGGCGTGTACGTGCAGCCACGCGAGGCGCTGCCCGACCAGGCCTACGGCCCGGCCTCGATCTTCTATCGCGACGATCGCGGCAACGTCGCCCGGCTCAACGGCGTGGCGCGCTATGGCGCCCTGATCGGCCGCGACCGCTCGGTGACTTTTTCGGTCGACAATCCGCGCGGCGAGACGGTGTGCGACGGGACTTTCACCAACGACGGCCCTCACGCCGGCCGCTTCTCGCTCAATTGCTTCAACGGCAAGTTTGCCGGCAATGGCACCTACGAGAGCCGCATCGGCACCCCCAACGATCACATCGTCGCCCGTGGCCAGACCGGCCGCGGCCAGCCGGTCACGATGGTGATCGGCCTTCCCGCGCAGCTTGCCGCCAGCAACTACGGCGCGCTCTGACATGTCCCGCTGGTTGCTCGCTGGCCTGATCGCGCTGTTGCCGGCCATGGCGCTCGCCCAGAGCGCCGGCGAGGTCGAGCGCTGCTTCCAGAATCCCGGCAGCTGCCCATCGGGCGGCGGTCCGCCGGTTTCGGCACCGGCGCCGGCTCCCGCGCCCACGGCGAGCGCGGCGCCGGCGGGGCCCGCTCGAGCGCCGGACTATGCTGCCGTTCTCAACAGCCCCGAACCCGACCGGCGCAAGCTGCAGGAATCGCTGCGAACGCTCGACAAGTACAGCGGCCCGATCGACGGCAACCTGCAGTCCGACGCGACGACCAAAGGCATTGCCGACTGGCAGAAGGGCCATGGATTCGCGACCACCGGCAAGCTGACGCCGAACGAGGCGGTGGCACTCAACAACGAGGCGGCCAGGGCACCGATCCGGCGGCTCGATCCCTCGGCGCAGGTCGCTTCCACGCCGGCCGCACCATCGAATGCCGATGCGCTCAAGGCCCTGAAGGCCCGGCTCGCGGAGCGCCGCAAGGCGGCCGAACCCAAGGCAGAAGCAGCCGCACATTCGCTCGTCGCCGACCTGAAGGCCTACGTCGCCGCAGACGGCAAGGGGCCGGTCGGTGAGCAGTTCGCAGCCTTTGCCAAATGGTACGCCGATACGAAGGCAGCCGGGCGCACGATCGGCGACGTCAAGCCGGTCGTCGAGGATTACGGTGACGGCAAAGCCGGCAGCGTCGCCACGGCCGAGGTCACCTTCGAGACGAAGCAAGGCGACAAGAGCGCCAACCAGTGCATGGTGTTCGCCTGGATCGAGGGCAGCCCGCGCAAGAACGCCCAAGCCTTCCCCTGTGACGACGTTGCGGCTGTGGAGAAGTGGAAGACCGACCAGACGCTGCGGAGCGCCTGGCGATAGCGACTTGCATATCGTTTCCAATGATGGAATTAACGGACAGGTTGGTTCCAATAATAGAAACGATATGGATCTATCTTCTCTCGAGATCGCCTGCACGGTAGCGGCGGAAAGCAGCGTCACCCGGGCCGCCAGGCTGCTCGGCCGCGCACCGTCGAACGTCACGATCCGCATTCAGCAACTCGAACGGCAGTTGGGCGTCGCACTGTTCAGCCGGGACGGCAAGCGGATGTCCCTGACCCGGGAAGGGGGGACGTTTCTCGGTTATGCCAAGCGCCTTCTTGCCCTTGCCCAGGAGGCCCGCGACGCCGTCAAACCTCTGGTGCCCGAAGGCAGCCTGCGCGTCGGCTCCATGGAGAGTGCGGCGGCCAGCCGGCTTCCCGAGGCGCTGGCGCGCTTCCACGTGCGCTGGCCCGCCGTGTCGATCAGTCTCGCCATCGGCGCGAGCCGCGAGCTCGTTCGCGACGTGATCGAGGATCGGCTGGATTGTGCGCTGATCGCCCGGCCGCCGGGAGAAGCGACGGAACTGGCGGAGGTCGCGGCCGAAAGGGTCTTCACCGAGGAATTGCTGATCGTCATGCCGGACGATCATCCGGACATCGGCAGCGCGGCCGACCTGCGCGTCGACACCCTGACGGTGCTCGAGCCGGGCTGCACCTACCGGCGCATCGCGGAAGGCTGGAGTCGGCCATCGGCCGGCCTGCGTGCCCGCGAGGTCGGCTCCTACCACGCCATCCTGGCGAGCGTCGCGGCCCGGGAGTCTGCCGGCGTCATGCCGCGTTCGGTCCTCGATCTCATGCCACGACCGTCGCCACTCAGAACCTACAGCCTCGGCGGCGTGGACACGTTGCTCATTCGCCGCCCGGACCATCGACCGTCCGCGTTCGACGCATTCATGGACGTGCTGACGGCCGAAGCCGACGGCCACCAAGGTGGCCGGAACCGATCTTCTCCGACCGGATAGCCCCAGCTCCCTTCAGTCCTCCTTTTGTGCCCGCGTCCAGTTGCGGAACGCGGAAAGGCGATCGATGTCCGACGATTCCGAACCGACAGCCTCGTGGCGACGGAGACTTCACCGCCGCCTGTTCGTGCCCATTCTCGCGGGCGCCACGCTGCGCGAGCGCATGATCGCCTGCCTCGGCGCGTTGATCGGCATCGGCCTGACGGCGCTGACGACCAAGCTGCTGCTCGGCCAGGGTCCGGGCCTGCCGCTCATGGTAGCGTCGATGGGAGCCACGGCGGTGCTGCTCTTCGCGGTTCCCGCCAGCCCTCTCGCACAGCCCTGGCCGATCGTCGGCGGCAACACCCTATCGGCGCTGGTCGGCATCGTGGTGGTGCAGCTGGTGCCCGATCCGGCAGTCGCGGCAGGCCTTGCCGTCTCGCTTGCCATCCTCGTGATGTCGTTCACCCGCAGCCTGCATCCGCCGGGAGGTGCGAGCGCCCTGACCGCGGTGATCGGAGGGCCGGCGGTGGCGAGCTGGGGGCCTCTGTTTCCGCTCGTGCCGGTAGCGCTGAATGCCAGCATCCTGCTCGGACTCGGCCTGCTCTTCCATCGGCTGTCCCGGCGCAACTACCCTCATGTGCCGCCGCCAAAGCCGGCCAATCTCCACGGTACCGCCGACGTACCGCCGCCGCTGCGGGTCGGCTTCGCCAGGCAGGACATCGATGCGGCGCTCGCCCGGCTCGACGAGACCTTCGACATCGACCGGGACGACATCGAACGCCTGCTCAAGGAGGTCGAGCTTCAGGCGATCGTTCGCGCGCATGGCGATCTCGCCTGCGCCGACATCATGTCCCGCGACGTCATCTCCGTTCAGTCGGGCACGACTCGCGAAGAAGCGCTGTCACTCCTGCTCCGCCACAACATCCGCATCCTGCCCGTGACCGATGGCGACGGCCGCCTGATCGGAACCGTCGGCCTGCGCGAGCTGATGGAGGGCGACGCCGGGCTTGCTGACGTGCTCTCCGTCCCATCGATGGCGTCTCCGTCGTCGCCGGCCCTGGGCCTCCTGCCGGTGCTCACCGACGGGAGGGCGCATGCGGTCATCATCACCGATCCGCTGCAGCGCGTGCTCGGCCTGATCTCCCAGACCGACCTGCTGAGCGCGATCATGCGCTTTCCGGTCTCTGCGGCGCCGTCGACCTCGCCATCACGGTAGGAACGCCCCGCGACAGCGACGAGGCAATCAGAGGCGGGTGCGCGGGTAGAGGCTCAGGCCGCAATAGAGGCCGTCCGGCAGGGGCGATCCCGGCGGATGGGCGCGGCCCTGGGCCAGCAGCTTCGGCAGCAGGTGGGTATGCGGTCCTTCGGGCGAGCGTCCGTCTGCCGGCGGGATCGGCTGGTGGACCTCGATCCGCGCCACGGGCGAGGCGAGGATGCGGGTCGGGCTGGCGCGCGCAATGGCTAAGCCGGCGGGGTTGCCGGCAGCGAGCAGGGGATGGCCGCTACCCGCGCGCAACGCCTCGGCGGTCAGCGCATCGTCGGGCCGCAGGCGCACGAGCATGTCGATGTGAGGCGCCGCGATACCGACATCGAAGGTCAGCGGATCGAGCTCCGTAACCGTCGCGCGTCGTGCGCCGTGCTCGCCCGAGCAGAAGGCGATTTCGCGCAATCGGCCCCCGTCGCCGACAAGGGCGAATGGCCGAACGCCGTCCAGCGAGACGATTGCCAACGCGCCGCGTCGGGTGCGCACGGCCATCGACTCGAGATCGACCTGGAGTCCCGGTTCGTCGGCGTCGTACTGGAACTCGGCGATGGCGCCATAGGTCCCGACGCTCCAGCCGGTGAGGGGATCCGCCAGGTAGCGTCGCACGATCGCCGCCGGGTCTTCGTCCAGCAGGGTGCAACGCAGAGGCAACGCGTGGGCCGGTGCGGGATCAGCGTCGTCATGCGGCTGGCGGACAGGGCGATCGGTCATCCGCCGGATGGTCGCAGCAAGGCGTTCGCCCATCAACCCGGCAAAGCGCGCGCGAGCGCTCGCGAGGCTACCGGCGATAAGTCCAGGCGATGGGCTGGACGATCCCGTCGACGGTGACGGACCGGAAGCCGACACCATAGGCTCGGTCGATGATGTCAGGTTGCAGCACCGCGTCCGGTGGGCCGGAAGCCTCGATCCGGCCGGCCGCGAGCAGCACCACGTGGTCGGCGAAGCGGGCGGTCAAACCGAGATCGTGCAGGCAGACCACGACGCAGACGCCGCGTGCCGCTTCGGCCCGCAGCAGCGTCATCGCCTCCAGCGCGTAGGCCGGATCGAGGTTCGCGACAGGCTCGTCGGCGAGAATGACGTCGGCCTCCGTCGCCAGACCGCGGGCGAGGGCGAGGCGGGCGCGCTCGCCTTGCGACAGCTCGTCGATACGGCGAGCGGCCAGCGATGCCGCGCCGACCCTGTCCAGAGCCCGGTCGATGGCGGCGGCGTCGGTCACGGACAGCGGTCGGCTGAGATCGGCACCGTGGGGCAAGCGCCCCAGCGCGACGAGGTCGCGTCCGAGCAGGGGCCAGTACACCGCCGCGCTCTGCGGCAGATAGGCGATGCGCCGCGACCGGATCGACGGATCGAGCCGGTCGAGGCGGGCTCCGTCGAGCACCGCTTCGCCGGCGTCGGGTGCATTGAGCCCGGCAAGCTGGCGCAGCAGCGTCGTCTTGCCGGCGCCGTTGGGACCGACGATCGCGTTCAATTCGCCGCCGCGAAAGGCGAGCTCGATGCCGTCGAGCACCGTCCGACCGACGCGGCGGCGGACCAGCGCATGGGTAGCGAGAGTCGTCATGTCGCCAGCCACGAGGCATGGGCGCGACGGATCACGCGGACGAGGAAGGGGGCGCCCACCAGAGAGGTGAACACGCCGAGCTGCAGCTCGTAGGAGGTCGGCAGCAGGCGCACGGCGATGTCCGCGGCGAGCACCAGGATGGCACCCACCAGCATCGACGGCACGAGCGTCGCGCCGGGCTTGAACCCGACCCGGGCGCGGATCAGGTGGGGAGCCACCAGGCCGACGAAGCCGATCATGCCGGCGACGGCGGTGGCCGCGCCGACCATCAGCCCGACGGCGAGCGTCAGCCACAGTCCGAGCCGTCGCGTATCGGCGCCGAGGCTGCGCGCGGCGTCCTCGCCCAGCGACAGCGCATCGAGCCAGCGGCGGTTCATCAGCACGAAGCCCGCGCCGATGGCGATGAACGGCGCCGACACCAGGATGTGGCGCATGTCCCTGTCGGCGATCGAGCCGGCCAGCCACAGCCAGATTTCCTGGAAAGCGAAGGGATTGGGAGCGAGCGCCAGCACGAGCGAGATCAGTGCGGCGGCGACGGCGTTGATCGCCACGCCGATCAGCAGCAGCGACACCGTTCCCGCGCCGGCACGCACCGCCACCATCAGCGCCGCGACGGCGAGGGCGGCGCCCGCGATGCCGGCCAGCGGCAGCGCAAGGGTGAAGGCCGCGGCCAGGCCGCTGTAGAACGCGCAGACCGCGGCGAAGCTCGCGCAGGCCGACACGCCGATCACGCCCGGCTCGGCGAGCGGATTGCGCAGCCAGGCCTGCAGCACCGCACCGCTCAGCCCGAGGGCCGCGCCGACCAGCAGGCCGAGCAAGGCGCGCGGCAGGCGCAGCTCGAGCACGATCGCCCAACCCACCTCGTCGCCCAGCCGCCACGGCCACCACACCGGCCCGGTCGCGACCGAGACGAGGAACAGCGCGATGAGGAGCAGGACCAATGCCGTCCTCATGCGGCCCTCGCCGTCGTGAGAGGTCTTCCGCTGGGGCCGCGCCACTCCCCGGGCGCGCCCATAGGCGTCAACTTCGTTTCGCTACCGGCGCCTGGTCGTCTTGCCGGAGCGCGGGCGGGACGCCCGCGCTCCGGCAAGAGCATGACGCCTGAAGTCATCGAGGCAGCTCCGTACGACAGCAAGAAGCGGCCAAGCAAACAATGTTGGCTCCTCACCGATGCGCCTCGCGCAGCTTCTGCAGGACGTCGAGATTCTCCGGGCCGGCGCAGATCGCGTAGCGCATGGGCAGCGAGAGGATACGCGCGTGTCGCGCCAGGGTCCTGATCGCGGGATGATCGACGAAGGCGGTCGCACGCGCCGGGTCGGCGTTGGAGTCCTCGTCGAGGATGATCACGTCCGGCTGACCGGCCAGCACGGCCTCGAGAGAGAAGCGCCCGTAGGCGGAGATGCCGAGCTCCGTCGCGAGGTTGCGATAGCCCGTCATCCCCAGCAGCTCGCCCATCAGGCTGCCCTTTCCCGAGGTCCGCAGGTTGGCCTCGAGAACGGCCGCCGTCGCGGTCGGCGGACCGGTCCACGCAAGCTGCTGCTGCCGTTCGTGCATCGACGCGACCAGGGCGCGCCCCTCCCCGTCGCGGCCCAGGGCGCCGGCCATGCGCTCGATCAGGCTTTCTGCCTGCTCGAGCGACTCCGCCCAGGGCAGCTCGAGGACCTGCACGCCCGCGGCGGCCACCAGCCGGCGCGCATTGGCATGCGCCATGGCACCGAAGATGACGAGGTCCGGCTTCAGGGCGAGGATCGATTCGGCCGTCGGGCGCACGCCCGGGATGTCACGCGCGCGATCGGCCAGGACCGAGGTGCGCGGATCGCGCGCAAGGTAGCTGACTCCGACCAGCTGTCCCGGCGCGGCGAGGCGCAGGGCGAGCTGGTCGAGGCAGAGATTCACGGTCACCACACGCCGCGGCGGGTCGGCGAGAGCGGCGCCCGCCGCCAGCACGAGTCCAAGGACAGCGGCGGCGAGCCGGAGCGTCATGTCGAAGCTGGTTCCTGTCAGAAGCGGGCCCTGGCGCCGAAGAATACCTGGAAGCTGGGGGGCTTGAAACCTTCCGGCTGCTCGTACTGGTCATTGAGGATGTTCTCGGCCCGCGCATAGAGCTCGAGGCCCTTGCGCACGTCCCATGCCGCCGTCGCACGCAGCAGCGTGTAGGGGGAGGGGACCATCAGCGCGCCGGTGACCGCGTCGATGTCGTGGCGGGCGCTGACCTGGGTGAGCTCGGCGCCGAGCCGCACGCCGTCCCACGGGCGGATTCCGACGCGGGCGGAGACGGTGTCCTCGGGCCGGCGCACGAGCACGACGCCGGTATCGGCATTGAAGGCGAGCTGGTGGGTGTAGGCGATATAGAAGTCGAGCCAGCTCGTGAAAGCGATCTGCAGCGACATCTCGACGCCCTCGGTCTGCGCGTTGTTCACGTTCTGCAGCAGCAGGAACGTCGGCGGCGCGCACTGGATCAGGTTGCTGATGTTGTTCTTGAAGTAGGTGATGCCGCCCCGCACCTTGCCGTTGAACATGCCCTGCTCGACGCCGAGCTCGTAGCCGCGACTGTATTCGGGCCTGAGGTTGGGATTGCCGGCGCAGAACAGGCCGGTGTTGTAGAGCTCGAGCAGGGCCGGCGCCTTGAACGCCGTGCCGTAGGAGCCCTTGAACTTGGTGTCGGTCTCGCGCAGCAGGTAGGCGGCGCCGGCACGCCAGGTCCCGACCTGCCCATAGCGGCTTTGCCAATCCAGGCGGCCGCCGAGCGTCAGGGTCAGCGCGCTGAACAGGGTGCTGCGGACCTGGCCGTAGAGCCCCGTCTGCGAGGCGGCGCCCCAGTTCTCCATCACGGGATTGAACAAGGGAAACTGATGATCGATGTTGGTGTTGGTATAGGCCCACTGCTGGTTGAAATCGACACCGCCCACGAAGTTGAACAGCTCGCTGATCTCGACCACGTTCTTCCAGTCGGCGGTGAGCGTCCGTCCGCTGAAGGAGGAATTCGGCGACGGGGAGAAGAAGCCGGCCGGGACCTGTATGCTGGGATAGTCCAGGTCGTGGCGGTAGATGGTGCTGTAGCCGATGCCCACCGTCGGCTTCCACAGGCCGTCGAGGAAGCTGCCGTCGAACTGCAGGCGGTTGAAGAACTGCTGCGTGTACTCCATGGCGTTGGGATCTTCCTGCCCAACCTGATCGTAGTTCGCATGGGTGTCGATGAAGCGGCTGAACCACGTGAACTGCGCGTTGTCGTTGATGTCGAAGCCCAGCCTCGAGGCGAGGTTGATGTTGCGATAGGCGTCGAGGTCGACATAGGCGCCCTGCGGCGTGAAGCGCGGCGGGACGAACGACTCGCCCTGGGCATAGAGGCCGGTGGCGCTGATATTGTAGTTGAACCGGCCGGCACTGCCGCGGACATAGGCGCCGGCGCTGGTCTGCAGGCGCGTGCCGATCTCGGCATAGCCGCCGCCGCTCATGGCGCCGGCACCCTTTTTGGTGACCATGTTGATCACGCCGCCGATCGCGCCCGAGCCATACAGCGTGCTCATCGGCCCGCGCACGACCTCGATCCGGTCGAGGTTGTCGGTGAGGAAGTGGGCGAAGTCTATCGCTCCGTTCGCCGACGCGGGATCGTTCATGTTCATGCCGTCGATCAGCACGACGACATGGTTCGCGTTGGAGCCGCGGACGAAGACCGAGGTCTGGCCGCCGAGCCCGCCCGACTGCTGCACGGAAACGCCGGGCACCTCGCGCAACACTTCGGTCACGGTACGGAGTTGCCGGCGCTCGATCTCGTCGCGGGTGATGACGGTCACCGAGCCCGTCACCTTCTCGGCCGGAATGAGTTCGCGGTCGGTGGTGATCACGACGCTCGGCAGCGTCGCCTGGGTCTCGGTCTGCGCGGCGGCGCAGAACGGCAGGAGCAGGGGAGAAGCGAAAAGCACGAATTGGCGAAACGACGTCATTGGACGATCCTCCGGAACAGCCACGCACAAGGCGCGTCACCGCTCGGTTGACCGTCCCGTTGGATTGTCCCGTCCATCGGAAGAGCGACGCTATCGCCGGCAGGTCTTCTGGCTCACGGGTCGTTGCTTGCGCCTGTCTTCCCAGACCGTGGTCCAGTGACTCGCTGGCGCGCGCTCTCCGCTTACAGCTGCGGGTACAGCCGCCGATTGGCCCTCGCGGGCGTCACGGCATTCCCTGTTAGCCTCCGGTTAGGGAGGACCGTCGATGCGTGTGTGGTAATTTGAGGGCGCCGCCGCGTCAAGGCATTTGGCGCCCCTGTGGCTCTCGGGCCGAAGCGGCGCATCGCGCGGAGGTCGCTCCGCGCGATGCGCGAGGAGGACGGTCCTCAGTAGTACCAGGCCATCGGATAGCCGCCCCACGGCCCCCAATCCATCGACATCTCGTTCGCCGTCATGGCCTGCTCGTCGGCCAGGTTCTTGGCGAAGACGGCGGCACGATAGGTGCCGAAGGCGTTCTGGTTGCCGACATACAGGCAGCCGCAGACCGTCGGATCGGGATAGATGTAGAAGACGCGATCGCCTCGGACCTCGCGCGAGAACCTGTTCGGCGGAAGCTGCTTGAGCGCGGCTTGCCGCGCAGGCGTGTTGGCCGGCACGACCTTGAAGCCGGCGGCCGCCAGCATGTTCTCCTTGTCGTTGATCCGCTGTTGCGGGCTCTCGCAGGCGGCGACGCCGAGTGTCGCCAGAACGAGCAGGCTCGCCCCAATCTTGTTCATGATGTCCTCTCTCGCTTTCTCTCTTGTCCTATGGCCCAAACGAAAAGATGCGCTTCAAGTCGTTCTCGATGCTGATGACTGTCCAACCGCTGTCGCCGGCCTCGGTGAAGAGATCCTGGGCAGAGGCCCCGACCTTCGAGTCCGGCAGGCCCTGCGCGGGGCCGTAGGCGCACTCTCGCACGGCATCGTCGTGCAGCACCAGCATCGACAGGCGAGGGGCGCCGCCGGCCGGCCCACGATTGTGCATGGTCGCCCGAAGGACCCGATGTTAGGGTTGCTCGCGTTCGGCGCCAATCCGGGATCGGTCGGCCGCCGGCTCGGATGGAGGCGCGTGTGTATCTGATGGCCGTTCGCATTGGCGTCGTCTCGGCGGCGCTCCTCGGGCCGCTCGGTGCCGCACGATCGCAGAGCGTCGAGAAGATCCCGCCGCCGGAGATACTGGCGGATCAGTTGCGCAGCCAGGGATATCCCTGCGCCAAGGCGGTAAGCTCGCAGCGCGACGGCAGCAAGTCGGCCGACGACGAATCGGGATGGATCCTGAAATGCACGAACGCGTCCTACCGCGTGCGGCTCATCCCCGACATGGCGGCGAAGGTCGAGAAGATCGACTGATCTTGCGGCAGCGCCTCACGTCCCCCGGCGGGGTCACTCCGCCTTAACACCCGCGAACTTGATCACCTTCGCCCATTTCTCGGTGGCTTCGGCGATGACCGCCGCGAATTCCGCGGGCGAGCCGCCGACTACCGAGCCGCCCAGCTCGACGATGCGCGCCTTGATCCTGCTGTCGGCGATTCCGGCGTTGATCTCCCGGTTGAGCAGGGCAACGATCTCGGCCGGGGTGTTCCGCGGCACGCCGATGCCGGCAAAGCCGCTGGCCTCGTAGCCGGGCACGAAGTCCGCGATGGTCGGAAGGTCCGGAAAGACGTCCAGCCGGGCCGCGGTGGTGACGGCCAGCGCGCGCAGCTTGCCGGCCTTGATCTGCTGGATCGATTCCGAGACCGGCGCGAAGATGACCTGGACGTGGCCGGAGATCAGGTCGGCGACGGCCGGCGCGCCGCCCTTGTACGGGACATGGACCAGGTTCACGCCGGTCATCATCTTGAAGAGCTCGCAGGAGATGTTCTGCGGCGTGCCCTGGCCGGCCGATCCGTAGTTGATCTTGCCCGGGTTGGCCTTTGCGTACGCGATCAGCTCGGGCAGCGTCGTTACCGGCAGCGACGGATTGACCACCACGACGTAGGCCAGCCGCGCGACATGGACGACCGGCACGATGTCCCTGATGAAGTCGAAGCCGAGATTGCTGTACAGCGCGGCATTGATGGCATGCGGCGTCACGACCTGCAGCAGCGTGTAGCCGTCCGCCGCCGCCTTGGCGACGGTCTCGGTGCCGATATTGCCGCTGGCGCCGGGCTTGTTCTCGACGATGAACTGCTGGCCCAGGCGCTCGGTCAGCCATTCGCCCATCAGGCGCGCCTGGATGTCGGTCGCCCCGCCGGCCGGGAAGCCGACGACGATGCGCGCCGTTCGCGACGGATAAGCCTGGGCCCACGCCAGGCGGGGCACGACAGGCGATGCGACGGCACCCACGGCCAGGTGCACGAATGCGCGGCGACGAAATCCCATGATGTGCCCTCCACGGCGATACCGCGCCGCGGAGTTGCACTCCGTCTGGGTATGCCGCGGGAGCAGCCTACATCGGCCACGCGCGCAAGCGGAAGGGGCTATCGATCAAGGCCCACCGTCCGCCAGCTCGACAACGTCCGCGACGCGGCGGTCCAGTCGACCGTCACGATCCTGTTGCCGGCCGAGGCGTGGGCGAAAGCGATGGCGCCGTCGACCGCGGCCACGGAGCGGGCGCCGGAGAAGTCGAGGACGTCGTGCCCCGTCCGGTTGCAGACGACGACCGGCCGCTGCGTCGCACGCGATGCCGCTTCCCATTCCCCGCTCGGCCCGTGCATGCCCTCCGCCCAGGCCGCCGACGACAGCAGGAGATCGCAGCCGAGCGCGGCCGTCTCGCCGACCAGGCGTTGCGAGTACATGTCGGCGCACACGAACAGCCCCGTACGGCCGATGCCCGGGATGTCGACGACGGTCGGCCGATCGCCCGGAGACGACCAGGACTCCGAGCCGACCCGCAGCACGGCGATCTTGCGATGGCGGCCGGCGACGCTGCCGTCCGGGGCGAAGACGGTCATGCTGTTGAACAGCGCATCGCCCTCCGCCTCCGGCTGGCCCAGCACGAGGCAAGCGCCGTTCGTGCGCCGCGCGAGGCCCGCAGCCCACTCCCGCAGCGCCGGCTGCTGCTCGGCGATCCACGCCGTGCCGATGCGATCGCGGAAGCCGTAGCCGCTGAGACAGAGCTCCGGCGTCACGATCAGCCGTGCGCCCAGCGACGCGGCCTGGAGCACTGCCTTTTCGATCAGGCGCTTGTTGAGCTCGATCTCCCCCGGACGAGGATCGAGATGAAGCAGCGCGATGGTGCGGCCTTGCTGGGCCTGGAGGGGAGACATGGCGAACGTGGTCACGCCAGCCGCGGCGCCGCCGGCCAGCAGATCGCGCCGACGTATCGCACGGTACGGCGGTTCGCCATGCTCAGATCCTTCGCGCACCGGTGATCACGCTCTCCTCGCACCGACAGTACCGCGGATTCAAGTAGTTGAAAGATAAAGTGGCGGATGGGGTGGGATTCGAACCCACGGTGAGCGTGAACCCACGCCGGTTTTCAAGACCGGTGCCTTAAACCGCTCGGCCACCCATCCAATGCTTGTGCTCTCG
>CAMFJT010000181.1 GCA_945957125.1 uncultured Rhodospirillales bacterium
GCGCCACGGAGTGGCGCGGTCCCAGCGCATGAGCAAGGCCGGCTGGATCCGCCTCGTGGTGCTGGTTGCCTTCTTCGGCGCGGTCGAGGTCCTGTGCCGCACCGGAGCGATCTCGCCCAAGCTGATCATCGCGCCGTCGGCCATGGTCGAGTCGATGGTCGGGTTGCTGGCCTCGGGCGAGTTCAACGACGACATCCGCCAGACGCTGTCCTCGGTCGGAATCGCCATGAGCCTGTCGATCGTCGGCGGGTTCATCGTCGGCTGCGTGCTTTACTGGCTGCCGCCGCTGCGTCGTGCCGTCGATCCGTTCCTTGCGGCCTACTACTCGCTGCCGCATTTCGCCTTCTATCCGCTGCTGATCGTGATCTTCGGCCTGGGCGCCCTGCCGCTGATCGTGCTGGCGACCTTGTTCGCCATGGTGGCAATGATCATGGCGACGCTGGGCGGCCTCGACCGCATCCCGCGCGTGCTGCTGAAGACCGCGCGCATGCAGCGCCTCTCGCTGCCGGCGGAGATCTGGCACATCCGCCTGCCGGCCGCCGCGCCGCATCTCTTCTCCGGGCTGAAGCTCGCCGTCACCTATTCCTTCATCGGCGTCATCGCGGGCGAGTTCATCCTCTCGACCAGCGGCCTTGGCCACGAGATCGCCTTCGCCTACGACAATTTCGACAATGCGAAGATGTACGGGCTGATCCTGTTCGTGCTCTGCATCGCCACCGCCTTCAACCTGCTGGTCTTCGCCTACGAGCGTCGGCTGGCGCGGCAGCGCGGCCTGTGACCGCCGTCCGCTCCCTGCGCGGCCCGCTGCTGCTCACCCTCACCCTGCTGGTGGCCTGGCAGCTCCTGCATCAATGGGCCGGCGATACCGCGCTCACGGCACCCCTGCCGACCCTCGAATACATGTGGGGGATGATCGGGCAGAAGCGCTTCCTGCCGCATCTCGCCGAGACCGGCCTGGCCTTCATCCAGGCACTGGCGATCGCGGGGTTGGGCGGCGTCGGCCTCGGCGTGCTGCTGGGCGGCCATCGCCTGTCGGGCGAGGTCGCCGAGCCGATCCTGGTCGGGCTCTACTCGCTGCCCAAGATCACGCTCTATCCGGTGATCCTGCTGCTGTTCGGCCTGGGCATGTCGGCCAAGGTCGCGTTCGGCGCGCTGCACGGCATCATCCCGGTCGTGCTGTTCACGATGAACGCCGTGCGCAACGTCAACCGCACCTACCTGCGCACCGGCCGCGCCCTGCGCCTCACCCCGGCGCAGACGGCCTGGCACATCCTGGTCCCCGCCACGCTGCCGGAGATCTTCACCGGCCTGCGCATCGGCTTCTCGCTCACGCTGCTGGGCACGATGCTGGGCGAGCTGTTCGCCTCGCAGCGCGGCCTGGGCTTCCTGCTGATGACGGCAATCGACCTCAACGACGTGAAGACCATCCTGTCCGTGGCCGTGCTGATCTCGTTGTTCGCCGTGGTCGCGAACTCGATCCTGCTGGCGATCGACCGCCGCCTGCATCGCGGAGCGGCGGCATGAACGGCATCGCCGTCGCGCGCGACCTCGGCGCGCCGCTGCATCACCAGATCTACCTGGTGCTGGCCGACGGCATCGCCAAAGGGCGCTACGGCGCGGGCGATCGGCTGCCGACCGAGGAGCAGCTTACGCGCCTGTTCCGCGTCTCGCGCATCACCGTGCGCCGGGCGATGGCTAGCCTGCAGAGTGCCGGGCTGATCGAGCGCGGCGCGGGACGGCGCACGGTCGTCAAGCCGCTCGGCCGGCCGCTGCGCATGCCGATGGCGTCGGTGATGTCCAACATCGCAGCCTACGGCGCAGAGACGGTCGCGCAGGTCGTGGAGTTCGGCTACGGCCCGGCGCCGACCTTCCTGCGCGAGCGGCTGTGGGACTCGGCCGACCGGCCCGTGCAGCGCGCCGTGCGCATCCGCAGCCAGGACGGCGTGCCGGTGATGCATCTCACCAGCTACGTGCCCGAGACGCTCGGCAGCACCTTCACCGAGGCCGAGCTCGACCGCATCCCGATGTTCCAGCTCCTCGCCCGCGCCGGCGCACACATCGCGGCCGGCGAGCAGATCGTGTCGGCGACGCTGGCGGAGCCCGCCGTGGCCCAGCGCCTCGACGTGAAGGTCGGCGCGGCGCTGATCGACCTGCGCAGCATGATGCGCGACCGGCACGGCCGCGCCGTCGAATATGTTGAGATGCTGGCCGTGCCCGAGCGGCTCAGCCTTCGCTTCGAGCTCGGCGCCGACCAGCTCGTTCCCGTACGAGACCAGGCAAAACCCCGAAAGAGGAGATCGTCATGAGCCAGGCTGCGAAGTTCAGTGCGATGTTGAAGAGCGGCAAGATGATCGTGGCGCCCGGCGCGATCGACTGCATCACCGGCAAGCTGATCGACCAGGCGGGCTTCGAGGCCGCCTACATGACCGGCGCAGGCACCTCCGCGACGCTCGGCTATCCCGACTACGGCCTGATCACCATGAGCGAGATGGTCGGCAATGCCGCGCGCATCGCCAACGCGATCTCGATTCCGCTGATCAGCGACAGCGACACCGGCTTCGGCAACGAGCTCAACGTCTTCCGCACCGTGCAGGAGTTCGAGCGCGCCGGCGTCGCCGCCATCCATATCGAGGACCAGGTGTTCCCCAAGAAGTGCGGCCATCTCGAGGGCAAGGAGCTGGTCAGCCGCGAGGACTACATCGCCAAGATCCGCGCCGCCGCGGCGGCCAAGCGCACGCCCGACTTCACCATCATCGCCCGCACCGACGCCCGGGCGGTCGCCGGCTTCGACGAGGCGATCGCGCGCGCGCAGCTCGCCCTCGCCAACGGCGCCGATGCGGTGTTCGTCGAGGCGCCGCAGACGATGGCGGAGATCGAGGCGGTGCCCAAGCTGGTCAAGGGCCCCTGCCTGCTCAACATGGTGCGCGGCGGCAAGACGCCGGAATTGCCGCTCGCCGACGCCGAGCGCATGGGCTACGCGATCTCGATCCTGCCCGGCCTGCTGCTCGGCAACATCATCGCGATCTGCGACCAGACGCTGGCCGAGACGAAGCGACTCGGCAAGTTCCCGCCGCCGCTGGTAGAGTCCTCGCCCGCCAAGACCTTCGCCCGGTTCGGCGCCGCCGACTGGGATGCCCGTCGCACCGCGTTCCGCGACGAACTCAAAGCCGCCGCCGAGTAGAAAAGGACCCAAGCAATGACCGCCCCGCGGACCATGTTCGAGAAGATCTGGCAGCGCCACGTCGTGGTGGACCGGCCGGACGGCTACACGCTGCTCTATGTCGACCGGCACCTGATGCACGACGGCTCCTCGCCCGCCTACACGCGGCTCAAGGCGCGCGGCATGGGCCTGCGCCGGCCCGATCGCGCGGCGGCCACGCCCGACCACTACGTCAAGACCGACAGCCGCACCAAGGACGTGCCCGATCCCGACCATCGCCGGCTGCTGAACGACATCACGACCAACTGCAACGAGACGGGCGTCACGCTGTTCGATCTCGGCGACGCGCGGCAGGGCATCATCCATGTCGTCGGCCCCGAGCAGGGGCTGAGCCAGCCCGGCCTCACGCTGGTGTGCGGCGATTCGCATACGTCCACGCACGGCGCGCTGGGCGCGCTCGCCTTCGGCATCGGCTCGTCGGAAGTCACGCACGTCATGGCGACGCAGTGCCTCTGGCAACGCAAGCCGAAGTCGATGCGCATCACCGTCGACGGCAGCCTGAGCCCGCACATCACCGGCAAGGACATCATCCTCGCCATCATCGGCAAGATCGGCGCCGCGGGCGCGGTCGGGCACGTGATGGAATATGCCGGCAGCGCGATCCGCGGCCTGTCGATGGAGGGCCGCCTCACGCTGTGCAACATGTCGATCGAGGCCGGCGGCCGCGCCGGCATGGTCGCACCCGACGACATCACGTTCGCCTACCTGAAAGGCAAGCCGTTCGCGCCCAAGGGCGAGAACTGGGACAAGGCGATGGCGTTCTGGAAGACCGTGCCGACGGAAGACGGCGCGAGCTTCGACCGCGAGGTGACGCTGAACGCCGCCGAGATCGCGCCGATGGTGACCTGGGGCACCAGCCCCGAGGACGTGCTGTCGATCAATGGCCGCGTGCCCGATCCCGCCTCCGCGCCGGATGCGGGCAAGCAGGAGAACATGAAGCGCGCGCTCGAGTACATGGACCTTAAGCCCGGCACGCCGATGGATACCGTCGCCGTCGACCGGGTGTTCATCGGCTCCTGCACCAACAGCCGCATCGAGGATTTGCGCGCCGCAGCGGCCGTCGCCAAGGGGCGCAAGGCGCAGATCCCCGCATGGGTCGTGGCGGGCTCCGGCCTCGTCAAGCAGCAGGCCGAGGCCGAGGGGCTCGACAGGATCTTCCGGGAGGCCGGTTTCGACTGGCGCGAGCCCGGCTGCTCGATGTGCATCGGCGTCAACGGCGACGTGGGCACGCGCGGCCAGCGCATCGCCTCGACCTCGAACCGCAACTTCGTCGGCCGCCAGGGCCAGGGCGTGCGCACCCATCTCGTCAGCCCGGCGATGGCCGCGGCGGCGGCCGTGACCGGCCGTTTCACCGACGTGCGCAAGCTGCTGGGCTAGGAGAACATCATGGACGCCTTCACCACCCTCACCGCCGTCGCGGTGCCCCTGGACCAGGCCAACATCGACACCGACCAGATCATCCCGGCGCGCTATCTCGGCAAGCTGCGGCCGGAGCAGGTCGACGGCTATTTCCACGACTTCCGGCTGGACGCCAACGGCCGGCCGCGCGAGGGCGTGACACTCAACAATCCGGCCTACAAGGAAGCGAAGATCATGGTCGCCAACTACAACTTCGCCTGCGGCTCCTCGCGCGAGAACGCCGTCACGGTGATGGTCGACAACGGCTTCCGCGCCTTCATCGCGCCGTCGTTCGGCGACATCTTCTTCAACAACTGCTTCCAGAACGGCTGCCTGCCGATCCGCCTGCCCGCCGACCGCGTGGCGCGCATCCGCGTCATCCTGCACGAGCTGCCGGGCGCGGAGATCGCCATCGACCTGCCGTCGCAGACCGTGATCGGCCCCGACGGCCAGAAGGACAGCTTCGAGATCGACCCTTTCCGCAAGGACATGCTGCTGAAGGGCGCCGACGAGGTGAAGATCACCCTCGGCTACGAAACCGACATCGCCGCCTTCGAGGCCCGCCAGCGGCAGGAGATGCCCTGGCTCTGAAAGCTCTTGCCGGACCGCGGGCGTCCCGCCGGCCTCATGAGCGGGCGGGACGCCCGCGATCCGGCAAGACGACGACGGGCGGCGTGGCCAGCAACGCCACCGGCACGGCCAGGGCAGCGAGGGTGCCGAAGACCGTCAGCGACAGGGTGTAGTCGCCGCTCCAGTCGCGCAGCACGCCGGACAGCAGCGGGCCGGCCGCCTGTGCCAGCGTCTGTACCGACAGCACGACCCCGCGGATCGCGCCGAAGCTCTCGCGGCCGAAATAGTCGGCCCAGCTCACCGGCAGCAGGGTCATGATGCCACCGATCCCGAGACCGAACAGACCGGCCGCCAGGTAGGCGCCGTGGACGGTCGTCACACCGATCAGGGCGATCGTGCCGACCGTCAGCAACACGGCGAGCGCCGACATCGTGAAGCGCAGCGGCCATCGCCGCGGCAGGAGACCGACGCCGAAGCTCGCCACCGCCGTCATCGTCGAGAAGACGCTGATCACCGTCGCCGCCGCGATCGGCGTGAGGCCGCGCTCGATAAGGTGCGCGGCCTGATGAAGGCTGACGCCGGCCTGCACCGGGAAGACCAGCACGGTATAGAGCGACAGCAGCCAGAAGGCGCGCGTACGCATGGCCTCGGCGCGGCTGAAGCGCGGCTCCGGCGCGGCGGCCTTCGCGCCGGGCTTCGCCTGGTCGGGCAGAAGGCCCAGGTCCTCGGGCCGGCGCACCAGCAGCAGCCACACCGGCAGGAAACCGACGACCAGCACCGTCGCGCCGACCGCGATCCAGCCGCTGCGCCAGCCCCCATCGTGCATGGCGAGCTGGGCGATCATCGGCAGCGCGACGAGCCCTGACATCTGCGCCACGGTCGCGATCGAGGTAGCGATTGTACGACGCGCGACGAACCAGCTGTTCAGCGCGCCGTACAGGCCGAGATCGAACGGTCCGGCCCATACCATGCGCGCGAAGCAGAACAGCAGGTAGAACACCACGAGCGATTGCGTGAACGACAGCGCCATGGTCGACAGGCCGGTCGCCAGCACGGCGAGGCAGAGCATCAACCGCGCGCCCCGCCGGTCGAGCATCGGCCCCAGCATCGGCGAGACGAAAGCCGCGATCAGTCCGCCGAGCGACACCGCGCCGGCGATCTGCATGCGCGACCAACCGAACGCCTCGGTCATCGGCACGACGAACACCGACAGTACGGCGACCGCCGGTCCCTGCCGCGCGAAGCCGGCGAGGCAGAGGCAGCCGAGCACGACCCAGCCGTAATAGAAGGGCAGGCGCGGGGCGAGCAGGCGAGGCAGCAACGGGGGACGCATCGGCGGCAGTGTAGGATGACGCTGGCGCGAATACCTGCTCTCATCACGCAACGAAGACCCTCCGACGGCTCAACCCGACGGCGCGGTCTCGATTTGCATTCGGGGGAAGCAATGAACAGGACGATCCGTCTCGCCTTGCTGGCGCTGCTCGCCGGCGTCGCCGCCGCGCGGGCCGAGCCGCTCACCATCGAAAGCCAGGGCAGCTTCTTCATCGGCGGCAAGGACGTGAAGTCCGACGCACTGTCGACCCTGCCCGCCTACGCGCCGTCGGGAACGATCACGGTCGGGCAGATGTACGTGCACTACCAGATCCCGGTCGCGCCCAAGGGACCGCCGGTGACGCTGATCCACGGCTGCTGCCTGACCGGCAAGACGTGGGAGACGACGCCCGACGGGCGCATGGGCTGGGACGAGTTCTTCGTGCGCGCGGGCTTCCCGACCTATGTCGTCGACCAGGTCGCGCGCGGCCGCTCGGCGATCGATCCCGCGCCGTTCAACGACGTGAAGACCGGCAAGACGCCGGCCGCCGACCTGCCGCCGATCTTCTCGGCCGGACACGAGGCGGCGTGGGCGATCTTCCGCTTCGGGCCGGAGTATCCCAAGGTGTTCGAGGGCATGCAGTATCCGCTGCAGGCGCAGGAGGAGTTCTGGAAGCAGATGGTGGCCGACTGGAACGCCACCTTCGCCCCGCCCAACCCGACCGTTCCGGCGCTGTCGCAGCTCGCGATCAAGCTCGGCGGCACGATCCTGATCAGCCATTCGCAGTCGGGCATCTATCCGTTCCAGTCCGCCGCGCTCACGCCCCAGGGCATCGCCGGCATCGTGTCGATCGAACCGGCAGCGTGTCCGACCGGCGACCTCAAACCCTACCTGAAGATCCCGACGCTGGTGCTGTTCGGCGACTATGTCGACCAGTCGCCGCGCTGGGCGCCGCGCCTCAAGCAATGCCGCGAGTACGCCGACGCGATGAAGAAGCTGGGCGGCAAGACCGAGCTGATCGTGCTGCCCGAGATCGGCATCAAGGGCAACTCGCACATGCTGATGCAGGACAGGAACAGCATCGAGCTCGCGACCTGGCTGGTCTCGTGGCTGAACCGGAATATCGAGATGAAGAAGCCCTGAAACTTCCAGAGAATCTTCTGATGGGAGCGCGGCTCTCCAGAGCCGCTCATGGGATGGCGCAAAACTGAAGAATGAGCGGCTCTGGAGAGCCGCGCTCCCAGCGGAAAACTCTCTTGAATCGGACATTCGCAAACTCTGAGGAGCGCAGCGAAGCGGAGTATCTCGAAGGGCGACAGCAGCACACTGCCGCCACGGCTCATGATAGCGGCAGATGCGTGCTCCGCGTTGCCATCCTTCGAGACGCTCCGCTTCGCTACGCTCCTCAGGGGGCAACAAAGCCAGCGCCCATGACCGCGCCGCTCCACCAGCGTGCCCCGGCAATGACAGCTTCGTGGTCACCATTGTCGTTTGCAGCGCGGCGGCGCTATTGTCGGGCATGTCCGCCGGCGACACCATTCCCGTCATCGATCTCGGTCCCACGCTCGCGGGCGAGCCGGGCGCGTTGCAGCAGGCCGCGGGGCAGCTTCGCCATGCGCTGACGGAGATCGGCTTCTACTACATCGTCAATCACGGCATCCCGCGCGATCGGATCCGTGCGGTCTACGAGCAGGCCGCGCGCTTCCACGCTCTGCCGCTCGACGAGAAGATGAAGATCCGCATCGACAAGCACAATGTCGGCTACCTGCCGATGAAGGGCGACACGCTGCGCACCTCCGTGGTGCAGACCGTCACCCGGCCCAACCTCAACGAGGCGCTGTTCGTCGCCCGTGACCTGCCGGCGGATCATCCCGACGTGCTGGCCGACAAGCGCTTCCGCAGCGCCAACCAGTGGCCTGCCGAACTGCCCGGTTTCCGCGAGTCCGTGATGGGCTATTGCGATGCGATGGAGCGGCTGGTTAAGAAGCTGGTGCGGCTCTACGCCGTCGCGCTCGACCTGCCGCCGGCTTGGTTCGACACGGCGTTCGAGGATTTCCAATACAAGCTGCGCATGACGCACTACCCGCCGCAGCCCGAGACCACGCCAGAGGACGAGTTCGGCATCGCGCCGCACACCGACACCAGCTTCCTGACCGTGCTCGCGCCCAATGAGGTGCCGGGCCTCGCCATCCGCAAGCGCAACGGTGAATGGATGGATGCGCCGGCGATCCCGGATGCCTTCGTCGTCAATGGCGGGCAGCTCCTGCTGCGCTGGACCAACGACCGGTTCCTCGCGACGCCGCATCGCGCGATCAACCGCAGCGGCGGCGAGCGCTATGCGCTGGCCTTCTTCTGCGACGCCACGATCGACTGGCCGATCGCGGCGGTGCCGACCTGCATCGGCCCGGACAAGCCGCCGAAATATCCGACGACCACCTACACCGACTACATGGTCGCTTACCAGAAGCGCACCTACGACCTGCTGCAAGCCGCCGAATAAGGGAGAAACGTCATGGCCGTGGTGGAAACCGAACGACACGGGCAGGTGCTCGTCGTCCGCATGAACCGACCGGAGCGCCTCAATGCGCTCAATACCGAGATCCGCAGCGAGCTCGCCCGCATCTGGACCGACTTCCGTCACGACAAGGAGCTCGAGGTCGCGATCTTCACCGGCACCGGCCGCGGCTTCTGTGCCGGCGAGGACATGAAGGAGTCACTCGCCAAGGGAAAGCCCGGCGGCCAGCGGCCGGCGATGGAAGACCCGTTCATGAGCGGCGCGCTCGAGAAGCCGGTGATCGGCGCGATCAACGGCTTCGCGATGGGCGGCGGCTTCATGCTGGTCGAGCGCACCGACCTGCGCGTCGCCGTGCGCGAGGCGGTGTTCGAGGTGTCGGAGGCCAAGCGCTGGCTGCTCGGCGGGTACAACCACGGCCATGTCGCCAACCTGCCCTATCCGATCGCGATGGAGATGGCGCTGGGCTTCCGCTTCACCGCGCAGCGCTTCTACGAAGTCGGCTTCCTCAACCGCATCGTCGACGCCGCCGAGCTGATGCCGACGGCGATGGCCATGGCCGAGCATCTGCTCACCCTGCCGCCCGCCTCGCGCGTCAACACCGTGCACATGATGCGCCACATGCGGCCGGCCGCGAGCCCGGAGATGCAGATGCTGGCCGAGGCGCTGCACAACCACGGCGACAAGGACGACCTGATGGAATCGCGCGCCGCCTTCGCCGAGAAGCGCAAGCCCAACTTCAAGGGCTGGAAGGATCCGCAGGACCGCTACAAGATGCCGACCCCGCAGAGCGCCCGCGCGAAGTACCGCTGATTCATTGCCGTGGCGACGAACCACGTTCATGACGTCGGCTGTCATGCTCTTGCCGGACCGCGGGCGGGACGCCCGCGGTCCGGCAAGACGATGACGCGTACCCGGCCAAAGGCTACGGCGACAGCACGCTGCAGGAGACGCTGTCGACGAAGATGTCGCTACGTGGACCGTTGAAGACGAGCCCGACCCGGGTGCCGCCGGCAACCGGGGCGACCAGGACGTAGCTCGCCATCACCGGATTGCCGCCATTGGTAAAGCGGCAATCGAGGCTCGGTGCGAAGGTGCTCCCGGAATTGTTCTGCAGGTACATCACGACACGCCAGCGCCCGCCGGGTTGCACGCCGAGGGTCGGGCTGTCGATCTCGACCAGAGGCACGGTCGGACCAGCCGTGACCGGCACCTGGCCGACGACACGCACCTGCGCATTCTGCTGGTAGACCTGACCGACCGCGGCGGCCTGGGCGTTCGGGTCGAAGGCGCGATCGTCCGGCGGCAGCGGGCCCGTCGGCGGGCCGCTACGGCCGACGTTATCGATCGTCCAGACCTGGCCCGTCTTGGGATCGCGGAAGGACGGCACGTCGGCTCCCGTCGGCTGGGCCGGGGCCGTCACCGGCGTGCGCTCGAGCTGCGCGGCGGCCGGCCCGGCAACGAACGCCGTCGCAGCGATCAGGGGCAGCGCAAGCAGTCTTGCACCCATGCGAAGATCTCCTCCGTTGAGGCTCGAACTCTACGCCGAGACGACCGCTCGGTCAGCTGCGTCAAGCGCCATCGTCTCGCCATCGCGGATCATCTCGGCAAAGCCTTCGTTGGGCACCATGACTGTCAGGCAATAGAGCTTGTCCGGTCCGGCATTCTCGACCACGTGCTCGAAGCCCGGCGGCAGCATCAGCGCATCGCCCTTCTCCAAATCGAAGGTCTCGCCGTTGCAATGGGCCTTTCCGCGGCCGCTCAGCACGTAGAACATCTCGTGCGCCTGGCCGTGATGGTGGCGCGGCGTGCGGCCGCCGACGTCGAAGATCTCGACCACCGAGACGAACGGCGACTTGTCGGCCAGCGGGTCGACCAGCATGACGAACTTGTTGGTGTCCGCCGGCTTGATGCGCGCGGTGCGGCAGTCGAGGGCGCGGCGTACGAACGGCTTGTCCATGAGGTCTCCTATTCCGCCGCCTGGCGGGGCGCGTAGTGGCGCGTCTGCTCGGCCTCGCCGTGCCGGGCGAAGAGGTCGAGCAGCATGCGGCGCATCAGCAGGCCGGGCTGGTCCGACGGCATGTGCCGTTCGATGCCCGAGCCCATCTCGAGCGGCACGTCGGGGTCGGTCGTCTCCAGCACCGCCTGATCCTCGGCGGTGACGCGGCGGTCGAACTCGATGATGTTGGCGGCCGGCGCCTCGGCCTCGCTGTCGTTGCGGAAGCAGAACTGGACCACCTGGCAGGCACCGTCGGCGACCGGCGTGGCGGCGGTGACGATGATGTGGTCGAGCCCGTTGGGGTAGCGGATGTGCAAGCGGCGCAGGAACGGCAGATACCAGGTGGCCGTCATGTGCCGGATGGTGACGGCGCTGTCGTCGCGCAGGTTCTGCTTCTGCAGGTCGTTGTTCAGCACCGGCACGTCGGAGCGCGCGACGAAGCTGAGCTCGCCGCGCTCGATCGCAGGCAGCGGCGGGTCGGGATCGTTGATGTCGCCGAACGTATTGCGATGCACGAAGTGGATGTGCGCGTTGTCGAAGCTGTTCTCCATCAGCCTGAACGAGGCGCAGGCCCACGGTTCGTAGAACTGGTCGATGCGGCGATAGCCGGGATCACGCTCCTCCGGCCAGTCCGGAATCGGCGCCAACGGCTCGCCGAGCGCGACCCAGACATAGCCGTAGCGCTCGGCGCAGGCGAAGCTCGCGACCACCGGCTGCTTCGACGGGCCCGCCTCCGGCCGCTGCGGGATGCGCAGGCAGATGCCCGACCGGTCGTAGGCCCAGCCATGGTATGGGCAGACGACCGCATCGCGGTCGACCCAGCCCTTGCTGAGCGCCGCCGAGCGATGCGCGCAGCGATCCTCCAGCGCGGCGTACTGCCCGTCGCCGAGCGACCAGATCACCAGCGGCTGGCCCAGCAGGGTGAAAGGCTGCGGTCCCTTCTCCACCGACGCGGCCGGCATGACGGGATACCAGAAGCGGCGCAGGATGGGCTGGCGGGTGACAAGCATCGATCTACTCCGCCGCCGAGGCGAGCATCGGCGAGACGGGACCGGATCGGCGCACCTCCTGCTCGCCATGCTCGGCGAGCAGCCGCGCCAGCATCCGGCGCATCTCGAGGCCCGGCCGGTCGGTCGGCATGTGCAGTTCGCCCGCGGGCGAGAGCGGCACGTCGTGGTCGCACGCCTCGAGGACCGCCATGTCCTCGTGCGTCACCTGCCGATCAAACTCGATCAGCTTGTCCGCCGGCGCATCGGCCTCGCTGTCGCTGCGCAGCAGGAACTGGATGACCTGGGAACGGCGGTCGTCGATCGGCGCGGTCAGGGTCATGATGATGTGCACCAGCCCGTTGGGATAGGTGACTTTCATCTTGCGCGAGAACGGCATCCACCACGTCTTCTCGTAGTGGCGCACGGTGCGGTCGGCGGCGATGCCGAGATTGGCGCGCTGGATTTCGGGATTCTTCACCGGCACGTCGGCATACATCACGAAGCCCGCAGGATCGGGCTCGAGTCGCGGCTGGACGGGCTCGGGTTCGTCGACGATGCCGAAGCTCTCCCGGTGAACGAAGGCGAAATGCGCATTGTCGAAGGAATTCTCCATGATGCGCAGCCCTGGCGCCTGCCACGGCTCGTAGAACTCGAAGACGCGGCGATAGGCCGGATCGTCGTACTCGGGCAGCGCGGGAATGTCGCGCAACGGCTCCTCGAGCGCGACCCAGATGACGCCGTAGCGCTCGGTGCAGCGGAACGCTTCTACGGCGACGTTCTTTCCGGGATCGCCGCCCGGCCGCTGCGGGATGCGCACGCACCGTCCATCGCCGCCATAGGTCCAGCCGTGATAAGGGCAAACCACGTTTCCGCCGTCGACCCAGCCCTTGCTGAGCTTCGCCGTGCGATGACAGCAGCGGTCGATCAGGGCGGCCGCCTTGCC
>CAMFJT010000182.1 GCA_945957125.1 uncultured Rhodospirillales bacterium
GGCTGATGCAGCGCGATGGCGCTGTCGTACAGCGTCGCGTCGACGAACTGCCCCTTGCCCGAGCGGTTGCGCTCGTACAGCGCCATCAGGATGCCGATGCAGGCATTCATGCCGGTCGACAGGTCGACCACCGGCACGCCGATCCGCACCGGCCCGCCATCGGGCGAGCCGTTGACCGAAACCAGCCCGGCCGAAGCCTGAACCATCGCGTCGTAGCCGGGGAACCCGCCGAGCGGGCCGTCGGCGCCGAAGCCCGAGACGCGGGCATGGACCAGGCGCGGGAACTTCGCCGACAGCGCGTCGTAGCCGATGCCCCACTTCTCCATCGTGCCGGTCTTGAAGTTCTCGATCAGCACGTCGGCGTCGGCGAGCAGCTTCAGCAGCACCTCGCGGCCGGCCGGCTTCGACAGGTCGAGCGCCATCGTGCGCTTGTTGCGGTTGATGCCGGCGAAGTAGGCCGAGACTCCGTCCTTGTCGAACGGAGGCCCCCACAGTCGCGTCTCGTCGCCCTGAGGCGGCTCGATCTTGATCACCTCCGCGCCGTGGTCGGCCAGCATCTGCGCGCAATAGGGCCCGCCCAGCACGCGCGACAGGTCGATGACTTTCAGGCCGTCCAGGGCGCCCATCTCTTCACTCCTCTTTTTATGCTGCGCTTATAGCCTACTGCCATGCGCGCCGGGAGCGCACTAATCATAGGCGTCGACTCTTGGGTCCAATCGGTATTCGCGCACAACAAGAGATCGTCCCTCCGCTGCGCCTCGCTACGCGAGGCTTCAGTCGGGACGACTACGCTTCGCTCAAGGCACATGTGAATGTGCCGACTCGGGACGACGAAAAAGGCAAGATCAAAGGTTGACGCCGAGCGTGACGAAACGCTTGCTAGCGCCGTTCTTTTTCTTGCACTCAACGGCTATCGTTTCACTGTTGGCAAGAAGCCGTGAGCGGGGACGCATGATCGAGCGGGAGCTGGAGGTCGCGACGGCGGATGGCGCGATGAACACGTGGACGGTGCGGCCCGACGACGGTGGCCCGTTGCCCGTCGTCGTCATGCTGATGGATGCCCCCGGCGTGCGCGAGGGCCTGAAAGAGATCTGCCGGCGGATCGCGCAGTCGGGCTACTACGTGCTGCTGCCCAATCTCTACTACCGCACCACCCGCGCCTTCGTGCTGGGACCGACGCGCGACCATCCCGATGCGGCGGCCAATCTCGAGCGGATGTTCGGCATGGTGGGCTCGATCTCCAACGAGAAGATCGCGGCCGATACCGGCGCGTTGCTCGACAAGCTGGCCTCGCTGCCCGATGCCCGGCCGGGCAAGGTCGGCTTGGTCGGCTATTGCATGAGCGGCGCGTTCGTCACCGTCGCGGCGGCGAAGCATCCCGAGCGTATCGCCTGCTTCGCTTCCTACTACGGCACGCGCCTGATTACCGACAAGCCGGACTCGCCGCACCTGATGCTGGGCGACATCGCGGCCGAGGGCCATTACGCCTTCGCCGAGCACGACACCTACGTGCCGCTCGACCAGGTCGCCGCGTTCGAGGCGCTGCTGGCGGCGGCGCCGTTCCCCTCGCGCAGCGAAGTCGGGCGCGGGACGCATCACGGCTATGCCTTTTCCGATCGCGGCAATCTCCACGAAGCCGCGCGCGAAAAGCACTACGAGCGCATGCTGGCGCTGTTTCGCCGGCATATCGGCTAGCCAGAGGAAGAACGTCATGCTGAACGGCATCCACGGCCATCAGGACATCGAGCGCGTCGTCTATGGCCGGCCGGCGGGCGCGGCCTTGCGCGCCGAGGCCGAGCGGCTCGGTGCGCGGCGCGTGTTCGTCACCACGACGAAATCGGTGGCGCAGAGCGCGTTGCTGGCCAGCGTCGTGGCGGAGCTGGGCGACCGCTATGCCGGCGTCTATGCCGGCATCACCGCGCATTCGCCGCGGCCGTGCGTCATCGAGGGCGCGCAGAGGGCGCGGGATGCCAAGGCCGATCTGCTGGTCGCGGTCGGTGGCGGCTCCGCGATCGATGCCTCGAAGGTCATGCTGATCGCGCTGTGGCAGGGCACGACCACGATCGAGGAGCTCGATCCCTACCGGGCGGGCGCACCGAAGGAGGGCAGCGCGCCGCCGTCCGATGCGATTGCCCCGCCGCCCGGCGCGATCCGCATGCTCGCCGTGCCGACGACGCTGTCGGCAGCGGAGTTCAAGTCGATCGCCGGCGTTTCCGATCCGCGCTACGGCATCAAGGAGACCTTCAGCCATCCGCTGATCGTGCCGCGGGTCATCGTGCTCGATCCGGCCGCGACGCTGGCCACGCCGATGGACCTCATGCTCTCGACCGGCGTGAAGGCGGTCGACCACGCGGTCGAGCGCCTGTGCTCGCCGCAGGCCAATCCCTTCACCTTCGGCACCGCGAGCGAGGCTCTGAAGCTGCTCACCCAGGCGTTGCCAGTGCACAAGGAAAAGCCGGACGACATCGAAGCGCGGCTGAACCTCCAGTTCGGCATGTGGCTGTCGATCGGCGCGGGCACCTCGGGCGTGGCGGTCGGGGCGAGCCACGGCATCGGCCATGTGCTCGGAGCGGCCTGCCACGTGCCGCACGGCCTTACGTCGTGCGTGATTCTGCCGCCCGTGCTGCGCTGGAACCTGCCGGTCAATGCCGACCGCCAGTTGCGGGTCAGCCAGGCATTCGGCCAGCCTGATCGACCGGCCGCGGACCTGGTGGCCGATCTGGTCGCGACCCTCGGCCTGCCGCGGCGGCTGAGCGAGGTCGGGGTCGGGAAGGATCGCTTCCAGGAGATCGCCGGCAAGGCAATGCACGATCGCGGCGTGCTCAACAACCCGCGTCCGATCCGCAGTCCCGCCGAAGTCCTGGAGATTCTCGAGCTGGCCGCCTGAGGGGCGGCATGACCTCATGAATTCTTCTCGTGAGCGAAGGGTCTTTCGAAGCGTATGGTGCGCCCCGACGTAAGCAGAAGACGTCAATCTCCTCTCGCAGGTGCATCATGCCTGATATCCGAATTGCCGACTCCGCGGCGGACGGCCGCCTCGGGCTGACCTACGTCGACGCGCCGGTCAACTACCTTGCCGATCTCAGCGTCAAGCCGGTGACCTACAATCCGCCGCCGGGCACGGGCGTGCCGCGGCGCGACGGCAACTACCGGTTCTTCAAGGTCCGCGTGCACAATGCGCGGCCCTACGCCAAGGATCTGTCGCTCGACCGGCAGGCTTTCATCCTGGCGGCGCACGACACGCAGGTGCGCGACTTCTATGACGAAGCCGAGCTGAGGTCTGCGTACTATGCGGAGGTCGAAGCGCTGGTCAGGCGCGAGACTGGCGCCTCGAAGGTGGTGGTGTTCGACCATACCGTGCGCACCGGCACGCGCGCCGTCGAGCGCGGGCTGCGGACCCCGGTCCAGTCCGTCCACAACGACTACACCGAGAGGTCGGGGCCGCAGCGGGTCCGCGACCTGCTCCCGCCGGACGAGGCGGAGGCGCGCCTGGACAAGCGCTTCGCCCAATACAACGTATGGCGCAACATCTCCCATGAGCCGGTCGAGACGATGCCGCTCGGCTTCGTCGACGCCGAGAGCATCGCCCCGCGCGACCTCGCGGTGTGCGACCTGGTCTACGCCGACCGCACCGGCGAGATCTACCAGGGCGTCTACAACGCCGATCATCGCTGGCACTACTTCCCGGCGATGACGCGCGAGGAGGCGGTCCTGATCAAGTGCTACGATTCGCAGAAGGACGGCCGGGCCCGTTTCTCGCTCCATTCGGCGTTCGAAGATCCGACCTCGCCGCCCAACGCCCGCCCGCGCGAGAGCATCGAGGTCAGGACGTTGGCGTTCTGGGACTGACTGCCGTTCAACTCCCTCCCCCGAAGACGGGGGAGGGGAGTGAGCATGCGAATGCCCTACGACCGTGCGATCGTCTCGAGGTGCTCGGCCAGTTCTTCGGGGGCGCTGTAGAACGGCGTGTGGCCGCATTCCATGCTGATCACCTTGCACGGCATCGCCTTGACCATCGCGCGCTGGCGCGCGATGCGCACGGCATTGTCGTGCGTGCATTCGATGTACCAGCGCGGGACCGAGCCGTAGCGATCCTCGGTGAGGGTCAGCGGCGTCGTGGAGATCGAGATCGGTTGCGGCCGTAGCCGCTCCATGGCGCGGTACAGATCCTCCGGCGACACGTCCTCGTAGAACAGGGCCGGGAGCTGGCTGCGCGCGAAGCTGTAGGTGAGCCCATCGGGGCTTACCTCGCGCGAGCGGCGGTAGAGCATGTCGGGATCGCCCGCCGTCATCTCGCGGCTCGACTTTCCGGACGGCGGCATCAGCCCGCAGACATAGACCAACGCCTTGATCTTGCGCCGCCGCGCCTCGGCGGTCTGGCCGATCGTGACGCCGCCCAGCGCGTGACCGACCAGCACGACCGGCTCTTCCATCTTGTCGAGCAGGCGTGAGATCTTCTCGACATTGTCGGCGAGGGTCACGTTGGCTGGCGGCATCGTATCCTTGCCGAGGCCGGGCAGGTCGGGCGCGCAGACCTTGTGGCCGTGGCTCTCCAGGATCGGCTGGACCTTCTCCCAGCACCAGCCGCCATGGCACGCGCCGTGGACCAGGATGAAGATCGCCATGAGCCGGTCAGCTCCGCCCGACGACGGTGCGCGCGCCGGGGGCGGGCACGAAGAAGTCGGGCATCAGCGGCGTGCCCGGCGAGACGGCATACTTGTCCAGATCGGTGACGCCCTCCGCCGCAAGGACCTCGTCGTCCATGAAGAAGTTGCCGCTGCAGTCCTTCATCGGCCGGTCGAGGATCGCATGGGCGGCGTCGGCCATGATCTCCGGCTTGCGGCAGCGCTTCATGCCCTCGTCGCCGCCCAGCACGTTGGCGATCGCCGCCGTCGCGATGCCGGTGCGGGGCCACAGGCAGTTGAAGGCGATCTTGCCCTTGAACTCCTCCGCCATCGCCCAGGCGTAGACCGACATCGAATACTTCGCGAGCGTGTAGGCCGGGTGGTTGGCGAACCATTTCACGTCGAAGTCGAGCGGCGGCGAGAGATTCAGCACGTGCGGGTTGGCGGCCTTCAGCAGGTGCGGGATGCACTTCTGCGACACCATGAACGTGCCGCGCGCATTGATCTGGTTCATCAGGTCGAAACGCTTCATCGGCGTCTGCAGCGTGCCGGTGAGGCTGATGGCGCTGGCATTGTTGACCAGGATGTCGATGCCGCCGAAGCGCGCGACGGTCTCGGCCACCGAGCTCTCGACGCTCTGCTCGTCGCGGATGTCGCACGGCAGCGGCAGGGCCTTGCCACCGGCCTTCTCGATCTCCTCGGCGGCGGTGAAGATGGTGCCGGGCAGTCGAGGGTCGGGCTTCACCGTCTTGGCGGCAATGGCGATGTTGGCGCCGTCGCGTGCGGCACGCAGCGCGATGGCGAGGCCAATGCCGCGACTTGCGCCGGTCACGAAAAGCGTCTTGCCTGCGAGGCTCATGGCATGCCCTCTTCCACCCGTCTCCCGGTCTATAGCCCTGCGCTGCGGGGGCGGCTAGCCTCGGGGTGCCGCAGGGGAGGCATGCATGAATCCGTATTTCGAGACCGCGTCCGGGCTTGCCCGCGCCATACGAAACGGACGCCTCACGTCGCAGGAGGCGACGGAGGCGCACCTGGAGCGGATCGCACGGCTGAACGGCCCGATCAACGCGCTCGTGCTGGTCGACCGTGCAGGGGCGATGAAGGCGGCCCGCGCCGCCGATCGGGCGGTTGCAAGAGCGGGCGCGACGCTCGGGCCATTGCACGGCGTGCCGATCACCATCAAGGAAGCTTTCGATGTGGCGGGCCTGCGCACCACGTCGAGCCACCCGCCGTTGAAGGACAATGTCGCGGCCGCCGACGCCACGCTGGTCGCCCGGCTTCGCGCAGCGGGGGCGGTGATCCTCGGCAAGACCAACGTGCCCGAGCTGTGCGCGGACTTCCAGACCGACAGCCCGTTGTTCGGCCTCACCCGCAATCCATGGGACGGGGAACGCACGGCGGGCGGCTCGACCGGCGGCGGCGGCGCGGCGGTCGCCGCGCGGTTGTCACCCCTCGAGCTCGGCAGCGATATCGGCGGATCGGTGCGCAATCCGGCGCATTTCAACGGCATCTTCTCGCTCAAGCCCACCGAATGGCGCGTGCCCGGGCATGGCCATGTTCCCGATCTGCCGGGCGTCACGCGCGCGGTGCGCTACATGGGCACTTTCGGCCCGCTCGCGCGGTCGATCGGCGATCTCGAGCTGGCGCTGCGCATCGTCGCCGGCCCGGACGGCCACGAGGCGGAAGCGGCGCCCGTGCCGGTCGGTGCGACGCCCAGGCTCGTGGCCGGCGACCTGCGAATCGCAGTGCTCGAAAGCAATCCGCTGGTCACCGTGTCGGCCGATACGGCAAGGGTCGTGCAGGCCACGGCGAGGCTGCTCGCAAAGGCCGGAGCCAAGGTGAAACGCGCCCAGCCCGAAGGGCTCGACTGGATGCGGAGCTGGGAGGATTGGTCGGACCTCTTCCAGTACACGATCCAGGCATTGCAGCCGTCGGCGGTACGCGAGCGGCGCGCGTCGAAGATCGGTTCATCCGATCCGTCGGCGCGTTCGGTCGCGCGCGCGGCGCGGCTCGAGATGGCGGCCTTCTTCGCCGTCCTCGACCGGCGCGACCGCGCGATCCGGCAGTGCGAGTCCTTCCTGGAATCATACGACGCCTGGTTGATGCCGGTCATGCCGGACGCCGCGTTCAGGCACCAGAGCCCCAGGCAGCCGCTGGCGATCGATGGCGTGCCGCATCCGTACTTCTTCGCCGGCACGGCGTACAATCACCTCGCGAATTTCACCGGGCAGCCGTCGATCGTGCTGCCGTGCGGCTCTTCCAGGGACGGCCTGCCGATCGGCCTGCAGCTCACCGGCAGGCGCTGGGGCGAGGCGAAGCTGCTTGCCGTCGCGCGGGTGCTGGAGAAGCTCCTGCCGCCGTGCCCGCTCCCGCCGGCCTTCGCCTGAGCGCCGGCGTCACTCGACCTTCACGTTGGCGGCCTCGAGGATCTTCGCCCAGCGGGCGTACTCCTCCTTGTGGAAGGCGGCGAAGGCGGCCGGCGCCATCTCCGTGGGTGTCGGGATGTCCTGGCCGAGATCCTCCATGCGGCGGCGGATGTCGGGATCCTGGAAGGTGGCGATCGCCGCGGCGTTGAGCCGGGCAACGATTTCCGGCGGCGTGCCCTTGGGCGCCCACAGGCCGTGCCAGATCGATATCTCCATCGGATAGCCAGCCTCGGCCGCCGTTGGAATCTCCGGAGCCGCCGCCGACCGGGCCCTGGCAGTGACGGCATAGGCCCTGATCTTGCCGGCGCGCACCTGCGGCAGGGAGTTCGCTGACTGGTCGACCATCACCTGGATCTGGTTGGCGACGAGATCCTGCATGGCGGGGCCGGTGCCGCGATAGGGCACGAGCTGGAACCGGGCGCCGGTTGCCGCGAAGAAGGCGAGCGCGCCGAGGTGGGAGCCCGAGCCCATCCCGGCGGTGCCGCCGGGGATCTTGTCGGGGTTGGCCTTCAGGAGCTCGACCAGCTCCTTCAGCGTCGCGGCCCGGAGCTGGTCGGAGCTCACCACCAGCATGGGATTGGCGGGCAGGCGGGCGATCGGCTCGAGGTCGGTCAGCAGGTTGTAGGTGAGGTTCCGGTAGATCGTGCCGTTGGCGACATGGGTGCCGACATGGCCGATGCTGATCGTGTAGCCGTCCGGCGCGGCACGCGCGACCTTGCCGACCGCGATCGTGCCCGCCGCGCCGGTCGTGTTGTCGATGACGAACTGCTGGCCCAGCTCCTTGGCCATGCGTTCGCCGACGACGCGGGCCATCAGGTCGGTCGGCCCGCCGGCGGCGAAGGGTACGACGATCGTGATCGGCTTGCTGGGCCAGGTTTGGGCAAGGGCGCGGCCGGCTGCAAAGCTCGCGGGCAGGGCGGCCAGGAGGGCTCGACGCTTCATCTTGGGTTCACTCCCATTTTCATCGGTCCAATGAGCAGCCCTTTTTGGCAGTTTGACGGCTTGAACGGGCTAGCGCCACCGGAGCAGCCGGCGCTCGAGTGCGCCGAGGCCCCAGGCGATCAGCAGGCCGAGGACCGACAGCATCACCACGCCGGCGAGGAGCTGGTCGGTCTGCATCAGGTTGCCCGCGGTCAGCACGAAGGCGCCGATGCCGTGCTCAGCGCCGATCATCTCCGCCGCGACGACCAGCAGCAACGCCACCGAGGCGGAGATGCGGAAGCCAGCCAGGATGCCGGGCATCGCGCCCGGCAGGATTACCTTGCGCACGATGTCGAGCGGCGGCAGGCCGAAGCTCTGCGCCATGCGGATCAGGTTGCGCGGGACCGAATCGCAGGCGCTGTAAGCGGCGATCGTCGTGGGGAAGAACACGCCGAGCGCGATGGTCGCGATCTTCGACGGCTCGCCGATGCCGAACCACAGGATCAGCAGCGGCAGCAGCGCGATCTTGGGGATCGGGAACAGCGCCGACACGATCGGGATGCCGGCCGCGCGCGCCGCCGAAAAGATGCCCATCGCGAGGCCGACGGCTAGGCCCGCCGCAGTGCCGATCAACCAGCCCGGAACGATGCGCTTCAGCGAGGCGGTCACGTGGACGACCAGCGTGCCGTCGCTCCAAAGCGCCTGCAGCGCTTTCGCGACGGCCAGCGGGCTCGGCAGGAAGAGCGCCGGCAGCAGCCCGGTGCTGGACGCGGCCTGCCACAGCGCGATCACCGCCGCGAACACGATCCACGGCAGCGCGCGGCGCGGCGTCGGATTGAAGCCGCCGCCACGGAACGGGACGGGGCGGCGGTCAGGCATTTGGCTGCCTGTCGTCCCGACCGGAGCGAAGCGAAGCGCAGCGCAGTGGAGGGACCTGGTCATGCAATGTCTGCCAGGATGAACAGGTCCCTCGACTACGCTTCGCTCCGCTCGGGACGACGGGGAATTCGCGTTCACGCACGTTGCATCTCGCGGTCGGCTGTGGCGGCCTCGTCGCGGATCAGGGACCACAAGCGGCGATGGATGTCGGCGAGGAGGGCGGCGTGCCCGGGCCGGCTGCGGTCGGCGACGGGGATGTCGATGCGAAGTACGTCGCGGATGCGGCCGGGGCGGCGAGAGAGGACGACGACGCGATCGGCGAGGCGGGCGGCTTCTTCCAGATTGTGGGTGACGTAGACGCGCGTGCTCTTCTCGCGCGCCCAGATCGCCAGCAGGTCCTCCATCAGCAGCGCGCGGGTCTGTGCGTCGAGCGCTGACAACGGTTCGTCGAGCAGCAGCACGGCGGGGCGCACGACCAGCGCGCGGGCGATGCCGACGCGCTGGCGCATGCCGCCGGAGAGCTGCTTCGGATAGGCGGCGGCGAAGTCGCCGAGGCCGGTGAGGGCGAGCGCCGTGGCCACGCGCTCGTGCCGCTCGGCGGCCGGCAGGCCGCGATGCTCCAGCGCCAGCGCGACATTGGCCTCGACGGAGCGCCACGGCAGCAACGCGAAATCCTGGAACACGTAGGTGAAAGGATTGAGCGAATCGGCCGGCGGCGGACCCGACAGCGTCACCCGCCCGGCACTCGGTTGCAGAAGCCCGCCCAGGATGGCGAGCAGCGTGCTCTTGCCGCAGCCCGACGGGCCGATCAGCGCGACCGTCTCGCCGTCGGCGATGTCGAGGTCGATGGCTTCGAGCGCGGCGACCGTGCCGTAACGATGCGAGACGCCTTCAACGTGCAGCGGCATCGCCCGCCATCGTGACCAGCACGGTGCGGTTGGCGACCTGCTGGCCTTCCTGCACGGCGATCGATTCGACCTCCGCGTCGAGCGCCGCCTTGAGCTGGTGCTGGATCTTCATCGCCTCGAGCACGACCAGCGTCTGGCCGCGCACGACCTTGTCGCCGGCGGCGACCTTGATGGCCACGATACGGCCGTCCATCGGCGCGCGCAGCTTGCCGTCGCTGCCCGCCGCCGCCGAGGCCGGCGGCTGGTAGGTGCGGTCCTGGAAGCGCACGGTGAAGGCGTCGAGATCGACGACGATGTCGTTGCCGTCGACGACGTGCGGCACCGTGGCGGACGGCGCACCGGCGAGTTCCAGCGTGCGTTCGGTGTCGCCGACGGCGAGGCGGAACGGCGTCGGCTCCGGGTTGGAGTTGCGCCAGCCGCGCAGCGCCGCGGGATAGCGCGCCGCCGACTGCTGCCACAACAGCCCGGCGGCGAGCTGCCAGTGCGCGTCCGTCACCTCGGGGCCGGGGAAGGAGTGCTTGCCGAGGAACGCCGTGGTCGCCCCGCCGGCGGCGAACTCGGGATGCTCCAGCAGCCGGATCAGGAAATGCCGGTTGGTCGTCGGCCCCAGCACGACGGTCTCGCGCAGCGCCTTGACCAGCCGCAGCCGCGCCTCCTCGCGCGTGGCGCCCGAGGCGATCACCTTGGCGATCATCGGATCGTAGAACGGCGAGATCGCCAGCCCTTCCTTCATGCCGTGGTCGATGCGCACGCCGGGGCCGGTCGCGGGCCGCCACATGTCGATCCGGCCGGTCTGCGGCAGGAAGCCGGCATAGGCGTCCTCGGCATAGAGCCGGACCTCGATGGCGTGGCCGTCGAGCCGGACCTGCTGCTGGGTGAGCGGCAGGCTCTCGCCGCGGGCGACGCGAAGCTGCCATTCGACGAGGTCGAGGCCGGTGATCGCTTCGGTCACCGGATGCTCGACCTGCAGGCGCGTGTTCATCTCGAGGAAATAGAACTCGCCGTCGGCGCCGAGCAGGAACTCGACCGTCCCCGCGCCGCGATAGCCGATCGCCCGGGCGGCGGCGACCGCGGCCGCGCCCATGCGCGCGCGCAGGTCGGCATCGACGGCCGGCGAGGGTGCCTCCTCGATCACCTTCTGGTGGCGGCGCTGCACCGAGCAGTCACGCTCGCCGAGATGGAGGACGTTGCCGTGATTGTCGGCGAAGACCTGGATCTCGACATGGCGCGCGTCGATCACCGCCTTCTCGAGGATCAGCTCGCCCGAGCCGAAGGCGCTCTCCGCCTCGGTGCGCGCGGTGCGGATGGCGTCGAGCAGGTCGCCGTCTTGCTCGACCAGGCGCATGCCGCGCCCGCCGCCGCCGGCCGCGGCCTTGACCATCACCGGCAGGCCGATCTTGCGCGCCTCCTTCTCCAGGTTGGCGTCGCTCTGGTCGGCGCCCTGGTAGCCCGGCACGCAGGGCACGCCTGAATCGATCATGCGCCGCTTGGCGGCCGCCTTGTTGCCCATCGCGGCGATCGCGTCGGGCGGCGGGCCGATGAAGACCAGCCCGGCATTGGCGCATGCCGCCGCGAAGGCCTCGTTCTCGGACAGGAAGCCGTAGCCGGGATGGATCGCGTCCGCGCCCGAGCGGTGTGCGGCTTCGAGGATGCGGTCGATGCTGAGATAGCTCTCGCCGACTGGCGGCGGGCCAAGGCGCTCGGCCTGGTCGGCGAAGGCGACGTGCGGTGCGTCGCGGTCGGCGTCGGAATAGACCGCGACGGTGCCATAACCCATCGCCTTGGCTGTACGCATCACGCGCCAGGCGATCTCGCCGCGATTGGCGACCAGGATCTTCGAGAAGGCCATCACTCGACCGCCCATTTCGGGGGCCGCTTCTCGGCGAAGGCGCGCAGGCCCTCGGCGGCCTCCGGGCTGCGGCGGGCCTCGGCGAACTTGTCGGCGGCGAAGTCGAGCACGGCGGAGAGCGGCTCGGTGCCGACCTTCATGACCACCGCCTTGGTCGCCGCGTTGGCGAACGGCGCGCAGCGGTCGATCTGCTTCAGCACCTCCTCGAGCTTGGCGTCGAGCGCGGCCGTATCCTTGACGAGGTAATGCGCGATGCCGAGGCGATAGGCCTCCGGTCCCTTGAAGCGCGCCGCGGTCAGCGCGAGATGGCGGGTCTGCGGCACGCCGATCCGCGCGGCGACGAACGGCGCGATCTGGGCGGGCACGATGCCGATGGCCGTCTCGCTCATGGCGAAGCCCGCGCCCTCGGTGCAGATCGCCACGTCGGAGACGCAGAGGATGCCGAAGCCGCCGGCGATGGCGTAGCCTTCGACGGCGGCGACCACGACCTGCGGGGTGGTGTTCACCATCTCGAGGAACGTGCCGTATTCGCGGTTGTTCAGCGCGATCGGATCGCGCTCGCCGAGCTTCGGCTTTTCACTGAAGCTCTGCTCCATGTTCTTGAGATCGGCGCCGGCGCAGAACGTGCCGCCCGCGCCGCGCAGGATCACGACCTTGATGTCGCGCCGCTCGCGCAGGATGGCGAACACCTGCTTCAGCTCGCCGATCAGCGTCGGGTTGAGCGCGTTCTTCACCTCGGGCCGGTTCAGCGTCACATGCAGCCGCGAGCGCTCGCGACGCAGGAGCAGGGTTTCGTAAGTGTCGGAAAAGTCAGCCATCGTCGCTCCATTAGCCTCTCCTCCCCTTCGCGGACTCCGCGAAGGGGAGGAGAATGAAAAGTCCTATCGCGTCTCCGCCCTCGGCAACGTCCCCATTCCCTTGGCGATGATCTGCAGCATGACCTCGTCGGCGCCGCCGCCGATCGAGGCGAGGCGGGAATCGCGGAAGGCGCGGGCGGTCGGGCTCTCCCAGAGATAGCCCGCGCCGCCCCAGTATTGCAGGCAGCCGTCGGTCACCAGCCGCATCATGCGGCCGGCCTTGAGCTTGGCCATCGAGGCGAGCTGCACGACGTCCTTGCCGTCGAGATATTCCTCGCAGGCGCGGTAGCAGAGCGAGCGCACCAGCTCGATCTCGGTGCGCAGCTCGGCGAGCTTGAAATGGATGATCTGGTTGTCGAGCAGCGGCCGGCCGAACACCTTGCGCTCGCGCGTATACTCGGCGGTCTCGTCGATCAGCCGCTCCATGCCGACCACGGCGCTGATCGCGCCCCACAGCCGCTCC
>CAMFJT010000183.1 GCA_945957125.1 uncultured Rhodospirillales bacterium
CGCCCATCAGCATGTTGGGGAAGATGCCGTAGCCCATCCAGATCAGGAACAGCGGTGCGATCGCCACCTTGGGCAGCGTGTTCACGAACACCAGGAACGGTACCAGCGCATTGGCCAGCAGCGGCGACCAGGCGATGGCCACACCCAGCGCCACGCCGACCACGGCGGCGAGCACGAAGGCGCCGATGATCTCCCAGGTCGTCGTCCACACGTGCGGCGCCCAATCGATCTCGCCGAACCACATGGCGTTCCAGACCGAGAGCGGAGCCGGCAGGAGATATTCCCGTATGCCGGTGAGGCTGACCGCAACCTGCCAGATCGCGATCAGCAGGACGAAAAGTGCAGCGGTCGGCCAGTACTGGCGGGTTAACGCCTTGATGTTCATGATATCGTGCGACGCATCGCAGCCAGACTGACGAACGCGTTTTGGGCCGTCAAGGTAAGGATCATCGGTGAAGCTTTCCTTGTGCAACGAAGTGATCCGGGAGCTTCCCTTCGAGCGTCAGTGCGGGTTGGCGGCAGGCCTCGGCTATCGCGGGCTCGAGATCGCTCCCTTCACCTTCGGCGACGATGCATGGCGCATGCCGGCGGCAAAGCGCGCGGAAATCCGACGTGCCTGCAGCGAGTCCGGCGTGGCGGTGAGCGGCCTGCACTGGCTGCTCGCGGCGCCGGCGGGACTGTCGATCACCAGCGCCGATCGCGGCGTCTGGCAGAGGAGCGTCGACGTGCTGCGCGGCTCGGTCGATCTCTGCGCCGAGCTGGGCGGCGCCTATCTCGTGCACGGCTCGCCGGCCCAGCGGCGGGTAAGCGATCCGTCGGATGCAAGGCGCGCCGAGGAGGCGTGGGCGCAGGCGGCGGAGGCGGCGCGGAAAGCCGGCGTCGTCTATTGCCTCGAACCGCTCGCCACGCCGGACTGCAATTTCATCAATACGCTGGCCGAGGCCGGCGAGGTCGTGCGGCGCATCGGCAATCCGGCGTTCCGCACGATGGTCGACACGCTGGCGGCCAGCCTCATGGAGCCGGAGCCGGTAGCCGACGCGATCCGGCGCGTGATGCCGACGGGTCTGATGGCGCACATCCAGCTCAACGACCGCAACAAGCGCGGGCCGGGACAGGGCGACGACAGGTTCGCACCGGTCATCGGGGCACTGGGCGAGACCGGCTATGACGGCTGGATCGCGATGGAGCCTTTCGTCTATGAGCCTGACGGCGCGACCTGCGCGGCGCGCATGATCGGCTACGTTCAAGGTCTTCTGGAGCAGGCATGAAAGTCAAACTCGAGGAGGTCGAGCGCTACGAGCGGCCGATGACCATGCGGCTCGCCTTCCGCTTCGGCGTCATCACCGTGACCGGCGGCGTCCAGGCGGTGATCCGCGTGCGCGTCTCGCTGCCCGACGGACGGTCGGGGCAGGGCGTGGCGGCCGAGGCGCTGGCGGCCAAATGGTTCGAGAAGAGCCCCGAATTCACCGACGAGCAGAACCTCGACCAGCTCCGGCAGTCGCTCGATCTCGCCATCGCGCACTATAAGGGCCATGGCGCCGACACGCCGTTCGGCCTGTTCACGGGCACTTACAACGAGCAGCAGAAGAAGGGCGCCGCCTTGCGGCTCAACCCGCTGGTCGCCTCCTACGGTCCGGCGCTGCTCGACCGGGCGATCCTCGATGCGGTGGGCAAGATCACGGGTAACTCCTTCGCCCAGATGATCGCCAGCAACCTGCCGGGCATCCGCACGACCGATCTCACGCCCGACATCGAGCAGATCCCGCTCGCGCGTTTCCTGGCCGGCCTGAAGCCCGCCGGCTCCATCGAGCTGCGCCACACGGTCGGCCTGGTCGATCCGCTGACCGCCGGCGACCGCACGCCGATGGAACGCATCAACGACGGCCTGCCGGAGACGCTGGAGGAGGTCGTCTCCTACTATCGCGGCCGCTACTACAAGCTGAAGGTCGCCGGCGACATCAAGGCGGACCTCGATCGGCTGGGCCGCATTGCCTTCGTGCTCGATCACCGCCTGCCGGAATATTTCACGACTCTGGACGGCAACGAGCAGTACGAGGACGTGGAGGGTATCGTCGAGCTGTGGCGCAAGGTCGGCGAGACGCCGGCGCTGGCGCGTCTCGCGCAATCGACGCTGTTCATCGAGCAGCCGATCAAGCGCAGCGTGGCGCTCAGCCGCTCGGTCGAGCCGCTGGCGAAACTCCGGCCGGTGATCATCGACGAATCGGACGGCGAGCTGTCGTCCTTCCCGGCGGCGCTCAAGCTCGGCTACGCGGGCGTCTCGAGCAAGGACTGCAAGGGCTTCTACAAGTCGATCCTCAATGCCGCGCGCGTCGCACGGCTCGGCCCCGGCCACTTCATGTCGGCCGAGGACCTGACGACCTTGCCCGGCGTCAGCCTGCAGCAGGACCTCGCGCTGGTCTCGCTGCTCGGCATGACGCACGTCGAGCGCAATGCCCATCATTTCGTCGACGGCATGTCCTTCGCCTCCGACGCCGAGCAAAAGGCCTTCGTGGCCGCGCATCGCGACCTCTACGAGCGCAAGGACGGCCATCCGGCGCGGCTGAAGGCTCCGGGCGGCAAGATCGCGCTCGGCTCGCTCAACGTGCCGGGCTTCGCCGTCGGCGCGGAGATGGATTTCCGCGCGATGACGCAGCGATGAATAAAATCCTCCGTCGTCCCGAGCGTAGTCGAGGGACCTGTTCGTATCAGCAGGCATTGCGTGAGGAGATCCCTCCACCTCGCCTCGCTACGCTCGGCTCTGGTCGGGATGACGGAAGCTCGCCATCGGGAGTGACGACATGACCTTGCCCGCGCGCTTCGAGAACGTCGACGCTCTCGAGGATTTCATGACGACGCCCTCTCCCGAGCTGGTCGCCGAGATGGCGGCGCTCGAAGGCGACATCCTGGTCCTCGGCGTTGGCGGCAAGATGGGGCCGACGCTGGCGCGCATGGCCAGGCGGGCCGGCAAGCGCGTGATCGGGGTGGCACGCTTCAGCGAGCCCGGCCTGCGCGAGGCGCTGGAGCGCGTGGGCGTCGAGACGGTGTCGGCCGACCTGCTCGATCGCGCGGCGCTGGAGCGGCTGCCCAAGGCGGCCAATGTCGTGTTCATGGCCGGCCGGAAGTTCGGCGCCACCGGCGACGTGCCGCTGACCTGGGCGATGAACGTACACGTGCCGGCGATGGTCGCGGAAGTGTTCAAGGCCTCGCGCATCGTCGCGTTCTCGACCGGCTGCGTCTATCCTTTCGTGCCGGTCGAGAGCGGCGGCGCGACCGAGGATGTGCCGCCGGTGCCGCCGCCCGGCGACTACGCCACGTCGTGCGTCGGCCGCGAGCGGATGTTCGAGTATTTCTCCGCGCGTCACGGCACGCCGGGGCGGTTGTTCCGGCTGAACTACGCGATCGACATGCGCTACGGCGTGCTGCACGACGTGGGCCGGAAGGTGCGCGACGGCGAGACGATCGATCTCGCGATGGGCCACGTGAACGTGATCTGGCAGGGCGACGCGAACGCGGTCGCGCTGCGCTGCCTGGCTCACGCCACCACGCCGACGACGCCGATCAACGTAACGGGGCCCGAGACGATCGAGGTGGAATGGCTGGCGCGTGCGTTCGGCAAGCTGCTGGGCCGGAGCCCCACTTTCAGCGGCAAGCCGGCGCCGACCGGCTGGCTCAACAATGCGGGCCGCATGGTCGAGGAGTTCGGGCCGCCCTCCGTGCCGCTCGACCGGATGATCGAGTGGACGGCGGACTGGCTGTCGCGCGACATGGCGACACTGAACAAGCCGACGCACTACGAGGTGCGCGATGGCAAATACTGATCCGCTGCCGATCGTGCCGATCGACGCGGCGGAGAGCGAGGCGGTCTGGCCGCTCTCGATCGAGGCCGGCTGGAACCAGAACCTCGCCGACTGGCGCTTCATGCTGGGCGCCGGCCGCGGCTTCGGGCTGCGCAATGCCGACGGCACGTGGGAGGCCAGCTCGCTTGTCCTGCCGCTCGGCCAGAAGCTCGCCTGGATCAGCATGGTTCTGGTCACAAAGGGCCGTCGCCGCGGCGGAGTGGGCACCGGCCTGCTGAAGCGCTGCATCGCGGAGGTGCAGGACGGCGGCGCCGTCGCCGGGCTAGACGCCACGGAGCAGGGGCGGCCGATCTACCTGCCGCTCGGCTTCCGCGATCTCTATACCATCAAGCGCTGGCATTTCGACAATGCGCAGGACGTGGCTTCCAGCGTCGTCGTGCGTCCCTTCACGATGGCCGACCTGCCCAGGCTTGCGCTCTACGATCGGCCGTTGAGCGGCATGGAGCGGCCGACGCTCCTGGCCCATCTCGCCATGCGCCGGCCGGACCTTGCCTGGGTGGTGGATGCGCCGGGCGGTCGTCTCGCCGGCTTTACGCTGGGGCGTGAAGGCAGGATGGCCAGCTCCATCGGCCCCGTGGTCGCCGACAACGAGGAGATCGGGCTCGCGCTGCTCGGAAAGGCCGCCTCTTCGGTGGCGGGACCGTTCATCATCGACGTGCCCGAGACGCATGCCCGCGTCCGTCAGTACCTTGAAGCACAGGGCGCGGTCAGCCCGCGTGGCTACATGAGGATGACCCTGGGCACGTCGAAAGGCCTCGACGATCCGGGCCATGTCTTCGCCCTCGCCGGCCCCGAACTGGGATAGGATACCGCCATGCAATGGAACGACCTTCCCGCACCGGTGCTGGCGACGCTGCGCCAGGGCGCGGTGATTCCCGCCCATCCGCTGGCCCTCGGTCCCGACCGCCAGTTCGACAAGCCGTCGCAGCGCGCGATCAGCCGCTACTATGTCGATGCCGGTTCGGGCGGCCTGGCGGTCGGCGTGCATTCGACGCAGTTCGCGATCCGCGAGGTCGGGCTTTACCGGCCGGTGCTGGAACTGGCGATCGAGACGGCGCGCGACTGGACCGACCGGCCGCTGGTGATGATCGCCGGCGCCGTCGGCAAGACCGCTCAGGCGGTCGAGGAGGCGCGCACCGCACGGACCCTGGGCTATCACGCCGTGCTGCTGTCGCTCGCCGCGCTCAAGGGCGCGAGCGAGGACGAGCTGATCGAGCATTGCGCGGCAGTGGCGAAGGAGATGCCGCTGATCGGCTTCTACCTTCAGACCGCCGTCGGCGGCATCCCGTTGTCACGCGGCTTCTGGGCGCGATTCGCCGCGATCGACAACGTCGTGGCGATCAAGGTGGCGCCGTTCAACCGCTACCGCACGCTCGACGTGGCCTTCGGCATCGCCGCGGCCCAGGCCGAGGACCGCATCACGCTCTATACCGGCAACGACGACCACATCGTCGCCGACCTGGTTACGCCGCTGGTCGTGCGCACCGGCAATCGTGAGGTGACGCTGCGATTCCGGGGCGGCCTGCTCGGTCACTGGAGCGTCTGGACGCGAGGCGCGGTGACGCTCCTGGAGAAGCTGAAGCTCTCGGTGTCGGCCGGTGCGATCCCGCCCGAGGTGCTGGCGCTCGATTCGTTCGTCACCGACTGCAACTCGGTGGTGTTCGATGTCGATCACGACTTCGCCGGCTGTATCCCCGGCTGCCACGAGATCCTGCGCCGGCAGGGGCTGATGACCTCGATCGAATGCCTCGATCCGCACGAGACACTGAGCGCGGGGCAGAGCGAGGGCATCGACCGGCTCTACGGGACCTATCCCGAGCTGCATGACGATGCCTTCGTCGCGGCGAACCTCGATCGCTGGCGGGCCTGACTTGGACGATCTTTTCGCCATGCACGACGCGCTCGCCGTCGCCGAGCTGATCCGTACCGGCAAGCTCGGCGCGAAGGAAGTGCTCGATGGCGCATTGGCAGGACTGCGCAAGGTCAACGAGCGCCTGAATGCGATCACCGACTTCTACGACGACGCGCCGCCGCCTGCCGACGGCCCGTTCCACGGCGTGCCCTACGTCATCAAGCAGCTCATGGCCGACTGCGCCGGCCATCCCACCACGGTCGGCTCGAGGTTCTTCGCCAGGACGCCCGTGGCTGCGGCGGACAGCGCCGCCGTCGCGCGCATGCGCCGCGCCGGGCTGGTGATCGTCGGCCGCACGAATACCAGCGAGTTCGGGCTGGCGCCGACCACCGAGCCGGCGTTCGGCGGTGCCACGATCAATCCCTGGCAGGCGGACCTCTCGCCGGGCGGCTCGTCCGGAGGATCGGCGGCCGTCGTCGCCGCCCGCGCCTTGCCGATGGCGCATGCCACCGACGGCGGCGGCTCGATTCGTATCCCGGCCAGCCTGTGCGGCCTGTTCGGGCTGAAGCCGTCGCGCGGGCGGGTGAGCCTGGCGCCGATCGGCGAGACTCTGGCTGGCGCAGGCGCGCAGCACTGCGTGTCGATCTCGGTCCGGGACAGCGCCGCCTTGCTCGACGCGATCGCCGGCGGGGAGCCGGGCGATCCCTATCGCGCGCCGCCGACGGCAGGCACGTTCCTCGATGCGACGAGGCGCGCGCCGGGAAAGCTGCGGGTCGCGTTCATGCGCCAGCCGGTCGGGCAGGGCGCGCTCGCCCCCGCGCTCGTCGGCGCGGTCGAGCGGACGGCTCGGCTGCTGGAAGAGCTGGGCCACCATGTCGAGGAGGCCGCGCCCGACTACGACGCCGCGGCGCTCGACGCGGCCTTCTGGCGGATCATGTGCGCCAACACCTGGACCAACATCCAGCTCCGCGCCGCCGGCCGCGTGCCGGGGCCGGACGATCTCGAACCCGTGACCCGAAGCTACGCCGAGCGTGGCCGCGGCGTCACGGCGGACGACTACATCCGCAGCGTCCAGACCTTCCATCGCACCGGCCGCCAGCTCGGCGCGTTCTTCGAGAAGCACGACGTGCTGCTCTCGACCACGATCGCGCGCACCAGCCTGCCGCTCGGCACCGTACGCATGGACGGCACGGCGGAAGCGTTCGAGCAGGCGGTTGCGCCGATGACGCCGTTCACGGCCGTCTGCAACGCCACGGGCGTGCCGGCCATGTCGGTGCCGCTGGAATGGACCGGCGATGGCCTGCCGATCGGCATGCATTTCGTCGGCCGCCTCGGCGCGGAGGAGATGCTCTACGCGCTCGCCGCCCAGCTCGAGGAAGCCCGCCCCTGGAGGAACCGACGGCCATGATGATCTGCGACGCCCAGGTCCATATCTGGGCCGCCAACACGCCGGAACGGCCGTGGCCGGCGCGGGCCGAGCCGCACCGCGCGCCGCTCGGCAAGGACGAGCTGCTGGCCGAGATGGACAGGGCCGGCGTCGACCGGGCGATCCTCGTGCCGCCCTCCTGGGAAGGCGATCGCAATGACCTCGCCAACGAGGCCGCGAGCCTGCATCCGGACCGCTTCGCCACGATGGGGCGCTTCGATCCCGACGCGCCGGATGCACGCGAGACGATCAAGCGCTGGAAGAAGCAGCCCGGCATGCTCGGCATGCGGTTCACTTTCCACACGCCGGTCCTGCGCCAGCCGCTGCTCGACGGCCGGTTCGACTGGGTATGGGGCGAGATGGAGGCGCTGGGCATCCCGGCGATGGTGCTGTTCCACCACGAATACATGCACCTCGCCGACAAGGTGGCGGAGCGCTATCCCGGCCTCCGGCTGGTGCTCGACCATCTCGGCCTGAAGAGCGCGAAGGACGTCACCGAGGCGGCCAACTTCGCCACGCTCGACAACGTGCTGGCGCTCGCCCGGCGGCCCAACGTGGCGGCCAAGGTCTCGGCCATGCCGTGCTATGCCGCCGACAAGGCCTATCCGTTCCGGTCGGTCCATCCCTACATCCGGCGCGTCTTCGACGCCTTCGGCCCGAAGCGGACCTTCTGGGGCACCGACTGGTCGCGCCTGCCATGCTCCTACCGGCAGGGCGTCACGATGTTCACCGAGGAGATGCCCTGGTTGAAAGGCGACGACCTTGCCGGCGTCATGGGCCGCGGCGTGTGCGAGTGGCTGGGGTGGAAAGTCTGACGGACAATAACTATTATCAGCGCCATCCAGCAATGCACTGCATGGAGGACGTCATGCCCAGCAGCGTCGATCTTGGCCATCAGCTTGAGAAATTCGTCTCCGGGCTGGTTTCCAGCGGGCGGTACAATTCGAAGAGCGAGGTCTTGCGAGAGGGGCTTCGTCTGCTGCAGGAACGCGAGCAGCGTCTTGCCGTCTTGAACCAGGCGCTGGATCGAGGAATTGCTGCAGCAAAAGCTGGCCGGACCAAGCCGGCCGAAGAAGTGTTTGACAGGCTCGAAGCCAAGTATCGGCGAATGGCGAAATCGGCAGAGTGAAGGTTCTCTTCACGGAGCCCGCCGAGAGCGATCTCGAAGAGATCGGCGACTGGATTGCAGTCGACAATCCCCGTCGCGCGGCGTCATTTGTGGGCGAACTCCGGCAATCTTGTCTCCAAACGGACCGCGGCCGAACGCCTACCCAATAGTCGAGCATCGCAGAAGCGACGGCATACGGCGTCGCGTGCATGGAAACTACCTAATCTTTTATCGGGTGACCGAAGCTGCAGTCGAAATCATTCACGTCCTGCATGGCGCACGAGACTATGCGAGCATCATCTTTCCCGATGATCGGGACTGATCCCGTTTCTCGAGTCCGCCGGGTTGCGACTCAGACCCGCCTCATCACTGTCTGCGAGCCGCCGCCCCAGATCGGCAGGTAGCTCATCTTGTAGCCGGCGCCGCCGGTCACGATGGGATGGATCGCCTCGGGGGCCTTGGCGACGCCGTCGCCCTGCTCGAAGACGTAGCGCTGCACGCGGGCGATGTCCCAGCCGTCGTGCTTGACGATCTTCTCCGCCATCTCGAGCGGCAGCAGGAAGACCTGCTCGCCGCGTTCGTTCTTGCGACCGACGCCCGACATCACGATCGCGGCGCGCATGCCGGTGACGATGGGGGCCAGGATCGCCTCGGGCGTGGCGCCTTCGCCGTCCCCGGGCAGCACCTCGGCGGTACCCGAGATGCCCAGCACCGTGATCGCGCTCGCGTCCTTGCCCAGGCCATGGCGCTCGGTGAGGGACGGGAAAGGGCCGTCGTCGCGCTCGGCGAAGCACAGCGTGTACTTGCCCGGCTGGCCCATGGTCGCCATGTCGCCCACGTCGGAGCGCGCGCCGCCGATGTTGCGGAGGCAGAGCTGCAGCGCGCGGCCGATGCTGGCATTCGCGCGATTGCCCGGACCCAGGCAGTTGGTGCCGGCATTGACGCCGAGCTGGCGGGCGATGGGGCCGTGCACGCAGAGCGCCACGGCGGCGGTGCCGGTCGTGGTCGCGATGCCGAGCAGGTTGAAATCGGGCTCCAGCGTGGCGGCCGCGGCGGCCAGCACGACCTTCATCTCCTCCGGCCGGCAGCCGGCAATGACGCACTGGTAGGCGACCGCCTCGGGCGTGATGTCGCCGAACATCGGCGGCATCATGCCGTGCGACTCCGCTCGCCCCGAAACGCCCGCGATCATGGCGTCGAGGCGCCGTTGCGTCGGCGGCACCAGCGGCAGGCCGTCCGACAGCTCGGCATCGGTCAGGATCTGCTGGGCGGCCTCCCAGGCGGTCGTCTCGCCGACGACCGGCCAGCCGCACCAGTCGCTCATCGGGCGATGCGCACCGACGCGACGGTCGTGCCGCCGAACGACGGGATGAACGCCGAGTGCTTGCCCGGGCCGCCGGCCACGGTGATGTGGATGTCCTCCGGGCTACGCCCGATCGACAGCCAGTCGCCGTCCGGCTTGTGGCCGGTCGTGGCGTAGGTATCGAGATTCTCCGGCGAAATTCGCGAGAGATGCACGCGCGAGCGCTTCCACAGCTCCTCGCGGATCGTGTCGATCGTGAAACCGTCACGCTTCAAGGTGGCGGCGTGCTCGGGACCGATGATGACGAACATCGGGCCCTTGCCGTAGACGGTGTTCGCCCCGGGGTTGGACATGCCACCGGCGAAGGTCGTCAGCAGGCCGCTGCCGGTGGTGCTGCCATGGTCGTTGAGGTTGTGCGGGCCTTCGCCCGACATCACCGTCACCACGCTGTCGGTCGGCGCGAAGCCGCGCTGGACGTGATAAGGCGTCCAGGGGTTCTCTTCCTCGTTCTCGCCGAAGCAAAACGTGTACTTGGCGGGATTGCCCTGGGTGGAGCGGTCCATCTCGCCCGGCTTGGCGCCGGCGACGTTGAGCAGCATCAGGCCGAGCGCCCGGCCGATCGTGGCATTGGCCTGCCAGCCCTGGCCGAAGCAGTTCGAGCCGCAATTGATGCCGATCTCGTGGCGGATCGGGCCGCTCACCATCACCATCGGCGCGCAGGAATGTGTCGTCGCCAGCGTGCCGTGGAGGTTGTAGTCGGGATCGAGCACGCCGCGCAGCGCGGTCGTCACCACGGGGAAATATTCCGGCTTGCAGCCGGCCATCACCGCGTTGGCCGCGAGCGCCTGGATCGTAGGGATGACCTGGCGCGGCGGCACGGGCGGGTAGGGGCGGTTGTCGCCCCGCACCGTCTCGACGAACTTCGCCACCTTGCTCTCGGTCGGGACGTAGAGCGGCATGCCGTCGCTCCAGCCCTGCTCGGCGGCGAACTCGTTGAACGCCTCGATGTCCATGTCCTCGAGGTCGATCACTTCCTGGTCGGCGATGTCCTTCATGTCTTCGTCGCCTCGGTCAGTCCTTTGGTCGCCGCCTCGATGCGTTCCCGCAGCTCCTCGGCATTGAGGCCGCCGACGGGATGCTTCACCACGATCAACCGCGGCTCGATCTTGCGGGCTTTCGCCTGCGCGAGGACCAGCGGCTTGAAGGTCTCAGTGGCGATCACGTAGGCCGTGATGCCGAGCTTCTCGAGTTCGATGCTGTCGTGGAAACTCCACGATGAACAGCTTCCTCAATCGCCCAAGGCGAGCAACGCCGCCCGATAGTTCTGCGCGATGTCCTGCAGGAGTTCCTTCGGTGCCGGCTGGCTGGCGCTGTTCTTGGCCAGGAACTTGATGTTCTCGACCTGGCGATGGGCGCTCAGCTTGTCGCGGATGCCCCACAGCAGCTCACGCGCATTGGGCTTGGAGTTGGAGACGAGGGCGATGGCGTCGGTCTTCCAGTTGACCGGCTTCAGCTCGATCTTTTCCTTGCTGGTCGCGGACAGGCCGAAAGACGGATTGTAGATGCGCATGTGGAGATTCCTCCTCTTAGCTCTTCTTCAGGGCCGACACGACGGACTGGGCGGCGCGCTGGCCGTCGGCGATGGCGTCGGCAAGATGATAGCGCGCTCCGGACCGCACGTCGCCCGCAGCGAACGCCGCCGGCATCGCGGTGCGGCCTTCGGCATCGACCACGATATGGCCTGTGGCATCGCGCGCAAGCGAATCCGGCAGGAATTCCGCAGCGGGAGATTGGCCGACATAGACGAACACCGCGCTGGTCGGGATCGAGTTGCGCTGGCCGGCCGTCTCCACGACGACCGACTCGAGGCCGTTGCCGCCCTCGAGCCCGACGATGCGGCCCACGAGGCGCTTGACGCCGGCGAACGCCTCGCCCGGCTGGGCGTCGATGACCGTGACCTGGCTGGTCACGCGCAAGAGCTCTTCGGCCTCCAGCTTGGCCCAGCCGCCGGCTCCGGCCACGATCACCGGCTCGCCGGCGACGAGCGGTGCGTCGCAATGGGCGCAGTGCGAGAGTCCGCGGCCCTCGTATTCCTCTTCATTGGGCAGGCCGAGCTTGCCCTTGTTCAGGCCGGTCGCCGTCACGACGGCGCGTGCCGAGTGGGCCTCGCCGTCGGTCGTCTCGACCGCGAAAGGGCCGGTGCCGGTGACTGCGGAGACCTCGCCGAAGCCGAGCTCCACGCCGGCGGCCGTCGCCTCGTCGGTCAGGCGGGAAGCGACGTCGGGACCGGTCGAGGCCTCCCCGAAGTCGTGCAGCTCGCCGAGATTGATCAGCGCGCCGCCCGGCGCGAGCTTGTCGAGGCAGAGGACCTTGAGGCCGGCATGTGCCGCCCCGGTCGCGGCGGTGAGTCCGGCCGGACCGGCGCCGATGACGATGACGTCGTATGGGGGAGTGTTCATCGCTCTCGTCATGCCAATTGACAGATCAAGCTTCCATACCTAGTAATGCTAGGTATGGAAGCGGAGATGCTCAAAGGTCACCTCGACGCCATCGTGCTCGCCGCGCTGGAGAGCGGGCCGGCGCATGGCTACGCCATCATCGAGACGATCAGGATGCGCAGCGGCGGCACCTTCGACCTCCCGGAGGGCACGATCTATCCCGCGCTGCACCGGCTGGAGGAGGCGGGCCTTCTGTCGAGCGACTGGACCACGCCGCCGGGCGGTCGGCGGCGGAGGGTCTACGCGCTGACCCGGAGCGGCACGTCGCGCCTGGCCGAAGGCCGCAAGGCCTGGGGCCGCTTCGCCAAGGCCGTCGAGGCGTCGCTGGGGGGAGGCCGCTCATGGCCGGCATGATCGACGACTACGTCGCCGCGCTGAAGCGCGACCTCGATTTCGATCCGGCGCTGGCGCGGCGCATGGCCGAGGAGGTCGAGGCCCATCTGTGGGACGCCGCCGAGGCCGATCCGGCATGGCCGTCGGCAGAGGCCGAACGCCGCGCGGTCGAGCGCTTCGGCCTGGCACGCGGGATCGCCGCGCAATTCGCGGCCGATGCGGTGAGCCGGCAGGCTCGCCGCAGCTGGATCGTGCTGCTGGCGACCGTCGCCGTGACGTTCGTTGCCATGCGGCTGCGCGTCATGTGGCTGGCCGATGCCGGCGACGGTCTTTCGGCGCTTGCCCCGATCGTCGACCGCTATGCCTTTGTCGCGGCGCTGGTCGTCGGAGCAATCGGCTGGTGGGCCTTCCGCCGCTCCGTCCTGCCGCTCGGGATCTGCCTCGCCGCCCTGGCCGCATCGATCGTCGCCGGCATCGTGCGCGCCCTGTCTCTTATACACATCTGACGCTGCCGACGAAGAGGATAGTGTGGGTG
>CAMFJT010000184.1 GCA_945957125.1 uncultured Rhodospirillales bacterium
CTTGACCCCCTTCGTCGCGGATTACCGCGCCACCTCCCCCGAAGACGGGGGAGGGGAAGGTGTCGCCGCATGAGCCGCCTCTCCATCCAGGGCGTCGGCAAGACCTTCGCCGGCGTGAATGGCGGCACGCCGACCCAGGCGCTGCTGCCGGTCAGCCTCGAAGTCGAGGACAACGCCTTCATCACCATCCTGGGCCTCTCGGGTTGCGGGAAATCGACCCTGCTGCGGCTGGTCGCCGGGCTGGAGGAGCCGACCGCGGGTCAGATCCTGCTCGACGGCGCGCCGGTCAGGGGGCCGGGCGCCGATCGCGGCGTGGTGTTCCAGAGCTACACGCTCTTCCCGTGGCTGACCGTGCGCCAGAACATCTGCTTCGGCTTGCGCCAGAAGGGCATGCCGGCGGCACGGCAGCGCGAGATCAGCGAGCGCTTCATCGCCGAGATCGGCCTGCGCGGCTTCGAGGATCACTTCCCCAAGCAACTCAGCGGCGGCATGCAGCAGCGCGTGGCGATCGCCCGCGCGCTGGCCAACGATCCCAAGATCCTGCTGCTCGACGAGCCGTTCGGCGCGCTCGACAACCAGACCCGCGTGCTGATGCAGGAGCTGCTGCTCGGCATCTGGGAGCGCGAGCGCAAGACGGTGATGTTCGTGACCCACGACATCGAGGAGGCGATCTTCATGGCCAGCAGGGTCGTGGTCTTCACCCGCCGCCCCGGCCGCATCAAGAGCGAGGTCCCCGTCGACCTGCCGCACCCGCGCCACTACACGATCAAGACCTCGCCCGAGTTCGTCGCGCTGAAGGCCCGCCTCACCGAGGAGATCCGCGCCGAATCTCTGGCCGCTACGGCGTAGCCTTCCACCGGGCGCGCGCTCCTCGACGAAGCGTTTCCCGGTTATCTCGAACCCTGGCTACGCCATGGCTCAGTCCCGCGAAGCGAGCGACAGCAGAAGCAGCAGCAACGCGGGGATTTCTCCGGTCGCCGCCTGCCAGAGAATGTCGCGATCGATATCGAAATAAGCGTGGACCAGGCGATTACGCATGCCGACGATCGCTTGCCACGGAACGTCCGGCGCCAGGGATCGGGCCTCGGGCGAGACACGCGCCGCCGCCTCGCCGAAGATCGATCTCAATGGCGCGGACGACGGCGAATCCCAGCATGATGTTGCTGTCGAGGTCGGCGCGCCGACGACCCTCGACGAAGCCCGCGACGTTCCGCGCCGCCTCGATCATATGTCCGAGGCGGACAAGGTCATCCGGCTTCATAGACGACCTCTGCCGTGCGCTCGACCTCCTCGCGGAAATGCCGGCTGAGGTCCTGGGCCGTGCGCAGGTCCGCCTTCCGGCCGCCGAGCAGCGGTGACAGCTCAAGCTCGATGGTGGCCATGGCCAACAGGCCGGGCTTCGCTTCGGGCTCGAACTCGACCAGCAGATCGACATCGCTGTCGGGGCGGGCCGATCCTTTCAGCGTCGAGCCGAACAGCGCCAGTCGACGGATGCGCCGCCGCCGGCAGAGAGCGGCGAGCCCGGCAGTGTCCGCGAAGAGGGGAAGCATGTCGTTCTCCTACAGTAGAACTACCTTGGTCGGCAGGGCCACGCCAGGCGGCGGATGCGGTGGCGCCGGCAGACGGCGGTGAGCGCTTCAGGAGCAGGAAACTGGTTCTGTGGCATCGGGGACTTCCTCATGCGAACAGATCGACCGGGCTATCCGTCACGCCCAAGGCGGACGATCCCTCGCCAGCCCTGCCCGAGGCCGTCGATTTTGTCGAGACCCGGCGTGCCTGCCTGGAAGAGGGCGAGCGGCAATTGAATGCATCGAATCGTTGATTTCAAGCCGTCTTCCGCTGGGGGCGCGCCACTCCAGTGGCGCGTCATGGGGTCTTGCAACAGCGAGGAAGACGCGCCACTGGAGTGACGCGCCCCCAGCGCAAGAACTCTCTACAAGCTCTCAGGACGGCCGTGACATGTCCCCTCGAGAGAGGCCGGGAAGGTTCAACCTCTTCTCCTCCGCACACGCGATCGCCGTCTCGTAGCCCGCATCCGCGTGGCGCATCACGCCGGTCGCTGGGTCGTTCCACAGCACGCGCGCGATGCGTTTCGCGGCTTCCGGCGTGCCGTCGCACACGATCACCATGCCGGCGTGCTGCGAGTAGCCGATGCCGACGCCGCCGCCGTGATGCAGCGACACCCAGGTGGCACCGGAGGCGCAGTTCAGCAGCGCGTTCAGCATCGGCCAGTCGGACACCGCGTCGCTGCCGTCCTTCATGCTCTCGGTCTCGCGGTTCGGGCTGGCGACCGAGCCCGAATCGAGATGGTCGCGGCCGATCACGATCGGCGCCTTGAGCTCACCCTTCGCGACCATCTCGTTGAAGGCGAGCCCGAGCCGGTCGCGGTCGCCCAGCCCGACCCAGCAGATGCGCGCGGGTAGCCCCTGGAACTTGATGCGTTTCCTCGCCATGTCGAGCCAGTTGTGCAGGTGCGTGTTGTCGGGCAGCAGCTCCTTCACTTTCTCGTCGGTGCGGTAGATGTCCTCGGGATCGCCCGACAAAGCGGCCCAGCGGAACGGCCCGATGCCGCGGCAGAACAGCGGCCGCACATAGGCCGGCACGAAGCCCGGGAAGTCGAAGGCGTCGGCCACGCCCTCCTCCAGCGCCATCTGGCGGATGTTGTTGCCGTAGTCGACCGTCGGCACGCCGAGCTTGTGGAACTCCAGCATCGCGCGGACATGCGCGGCCATGGATTTCTTCGCCGCCTTCGCCACGCCCGCCGGATCGCGGCTGCGGCGATCCTCCCAGTCGGCCAGCGTCCAGCCGGCCGGCAGGTAGCCGTTGCCGGGATCGTGCGCGGAGGTCTGGTCGGTGACGCAGTCCGGCCGCACGCCGCGGCGCAACAGCTCGGGCAGGATCTCGGCCGCGTTGCCGAGCAGCGCGACGGAGATCGGCTTCTTCTCCGCCGTCGATTGCCGGATGATCGCCAGCGCGTCGTCGAGGTCCTTGGCGCGGCAGTCGACATAGCCGGTGCGCAGGCGGAACTCGATGCTGCTCGGCCGGCATTCGATGGCCAGGCACGAGGCGCCCGCCATCGTCGCCGCCAGCGGCTGCGCGCCGCCCATGCCGCCCAGCCCGGCGGTCAGGATCCAGCGGCCGGCGAGGCTGCCGCCGTAATGCTGGCGGCCCATCTCGACGAAGGTCTCGTAGGTGCCCTGCACGATGCCCTGGCTGCCGATATAGATCCACGAGCCGGCCGTCATCTGGCCGAACATCATCAGCCCCTTGCGGTCGAGCTCGTTGAAATGCTCCAGCGTCGCCCAGTGCGGCACGAGGTTGGAGTTGGCGATCAGCACGCGCGGCGCGTCGGGATGGGTGCGGAAGACGCCGACCGGTTTGCCCGACTGGACCAGCAGCGTCTGGTCGTCCTCCAGCCCGCGCAGCGCCGCGACGATCCGGTCGAAGCTCTGCCAGTCGCGCGCCGCACGCCCCACGCCGCCATAGACCACCAGCTCGCTCGGCTTCTCCGCGACATCGGGGTCGAGGTTGTTCATCAGCATGCGCAGCGGCGCCTCGGTCAGCCAGCTCTTCGCCGACAGGGTGGTGCCGTGCGGCGCGCGGATCAGGCGGTCGTTGTCGATGCGGCTCATGGTTCCTCGTCAGGGTCTGCTGGGAGCGCGGCTCTCCAGAGCCGCTCTTTCTTCGGTTTGCCTCCTCCTCATGCTCCTCTCCCCCGCTAGGGGGAGAGGTTGGGAGAGGGGGTTGCGCTCGGTGGATTCCACCCGACCGCTTCTCATCCGGCGCCGTGTGGCAGAGAGGATCTGTAACCCCCTCTCCCCGCCTCTCCCCCTATCGGGGGAGAGGAGCATGAGAAGGAGGCTCACGGGCACAGGGTGGGCAGGCGGTCGAGGCCGGCCGCCTCGGCGACGGCGCCGCTGCGGATCAGCCGGGTCGCGGCCTGCTGGTCGGGATGCAGGGCGCGGTCCTCGTCGAGATGCGGCACCTCGCGGCGCAAGAGCGTGCGCACGGCTTCGAGCGGCGTGCTGGAGGCGAGCGGGCGGCGGAAGTCGCAGCCTTGCGCGGCGGCGAGCAGCTCGATGGCGATCACCGTGCCGGCATTGTCGGCCATGTCCATCAGCCGGCGCGCGCCGTGCGCGGCCATCGAGACATGGTCCTCCTGGTTGGCCGAGGTCGGGATCGAATCGACGCTGGCCGGATAAGCGCGCTGCTTGTTCTCCGACACCAGCGCCGCGGCCGTAACCTGCGGGATCATGAAGCCGGAGTTGAGCCCCGGCCGCGGTGTCAGGAAGGCCGGCAGGCCGCTCAGCGCCGGATCGACCAGCATGGCGATGCGCCGCTCGGCCAGCGAGCCGATCTCGCAAATCGCGAGAGCGATCGTGTCGGCTGCGAAGGCGACCGGCTCGGCGTGGAAGTTGCCGCCGGACAGCGCCTCGCCCGTCTCGGCGAAGACCAGCGGATTGTCGGTCACGCCGTTGGCCTCGGTCTCCAGCGTTGCTGCCGCCTGGCGCAGGAGGTCGAGCACCGCGCCCATGACTTGCGGCTGGCAGCGCAGGCAATACGGGTCCTGCACGCGCTCGTCGCCGGTCAGATGCGAGGCGCGGATCGCCGAGCCCGCCATCAGCCCGCGCAGCGCGTCGGCGGTGTCGATCTGGCCGCGATGGCGGCGCAGCCGGTGGATGCGCGGATCGAACGGCGCGTCCGAGCCGCGCGCGGCGTCGGTCGACAGCGCGCCGGTGACGAGCGCCGACTGGAACAGGGTCTCGATCTCGAACAGGCCGGCCAGCGCATAGGCGGTCGAGAACTGCGTGCCGTTGAGCAGCGCCAGCCCTTCCTTGGCGCCGAGCGACAGCGGCCGCAGGCCCGCGTCGGCGAGCGCTTGCGCGGCCGGCACGATGCGGCCGTCGACGATCATCTCGCCGACGCCGATCATCGTCGCCGACATATGGGCGAGCGGCGCGAGATCGCCCGACGCGCCGACCGAGCCCTGGCACGGCACGACCGGCGTCAGCCCTTTCGCCAGCAGCGCTTCGAGCATCCGCACCGTCTCCAGCCGCACACCCGACGCGCCCTGCGCCAGGCTGGCGAGCTTGAGCGCCATCATCAGCCGCGCCACCGGCACCGGCATGGGCGCGCCGGCGCCCGCCGAATGCGACAGCACGATGTTGCGCTGGAGCGTGGCGAGGTCGTCGGGCGGGATATGGACGTTGGCGAGCTTCCCGAAGCCGGTGTTGATGCCGTAGACCGGCGCGCCCTTCGCGATGATCGCCGCGACCGCGGCGGCCGAGCGTTCGATCGCCGCGTGGCAGGCCGGATCGAGCGCGGGCACCGCGCCGCGATAGAGGGCGCGCCAGCCGCGCAGGGTCATCTCGCCAGGGATCATCGGCCTCTCCACACGCGTTGGCGCAGCGGCGTGAAGCCGATGCGATAGACCAGCTCGGCCGGCCGCTCGATGTCCCAGATCGCCAGATCGCATGACTTGCCGGCTTCGAGCGTGCCGATCCGGTCGAGCCGGCCGAGCGCGCGGGCGGCGTGGCGTGTCACGCCCAGCAGGCATTCCTCGACGGTCAGGCGGAAGAAGGTCGCCGCCATGTTCAGGGTCAGCAGCAGCGAGGTCAGCGGCGAGGTGCCGGGATTGGAATCGCTAGAGATCGCGATCGGCACGCCGTGCCGGCGCAACAAGTCGACCGGCGGCTTCTGCGTCTCGCGCAGGAAGTAGAACGCACCGGGCAGCAGCACGGCGACGGTGCCGGCCTCTGCCATCGCGCGGATGCCCGCCTCGTCGGCATGTTCCAGATGATCGGCCGACAGCGCGCCGAAGCGTGCCGCCAGCGCCGCGCCGCCCAGGGTCGAGAGCTGCTCGGCATGCAGCTTCACCGGCAGGCCGAAGCGCCGGGCCGCCTCGAACACGCGCGCCGTCTGCTCGGGCGAGAAGGCGATCGATTCGCAGAAGGCGTCGACGGCATCGGCCAGCCCCGCTTGCGCCACCGCCGGCAATTGCCGCTCGCAGACCTCGGCAATGTAGGCGTCCTTGTCGCCGTTGGCCTCGGGCGGCAGCGCGTGCGCGCCGAGGAAGGTGGTGACGACCGAGAGCGGCAGCACCTCGCCCAGACGCCGCGCCACGCGCAGCGACTTCATCTCGCTGTCGAGGTCGAGCCCGTAGCCCGACTTGATCTCCAGTGTCGTGACGCCGTCGCGCATCAGCGTCTCGACGCGCTTCTTTGCGCCGTCGAGCAGCGCGTCCTCACTCGCCGCTCGCGTGGCGCGCATGGTCGAGACGATGCCGCCGCCGGCACGGGCGATCTCGTCGTAGGTCGCGCCGGCCAGCCGCAGCTCGAACTCGTGCGCGCGGTTGCCGCCGTAGACGATGTGGGTGTGGCAGTCGACCAGGCCCGGCGTGATCCAGCGGCCTTCGCACTCGATCGTCTCGTTGGCCTCGAAGCGCGGCGCATCGGCAGCCTCGCCCGCATAGACGATCCGGCCCTGGCTGGCCGCCACAAGACCATCCTCGACGATTCCTGTTCCCGGCTGCGCCGCCGCCATGGTGGCCAGCCGCGCGCCGCGCCACACGCGGTCACATTTCATGCCGCGATCATACAGGCTTCGTCCTCTTCGGAGGAGGTGAGGCGAGGAACTTCGCAAATCGGGCGAGCGTTGCCTTCGGTACCCTTAACGACCGGAGAGGATTTGGCATGGCAACGGCGAACGGCAAGGTCCTCTCCAAGAGTTCCGACTATCTGACCGTGGGGAACGGCGCGACGGCGAGCGGGCTGCGGGTGAGAGGCGAAGCCACGCTCACGGTTGCCGCCGGAGGCACGGTGACAGGCACGGCCATCTCGCGGGGCGGGGTGGAGGTCGTGCAAGCCGGCGGCCTCTCCGTCGATACGCTGGTCCAGGACGGCGGCACGCTGCGGCTTTCCGGCGCCGAGCCCGGCGACTCCCTCCTCGCGGGCAGGACGAGAATCCTCGAGGGCGGACGGCTTGAGGCGGCAGGCATTGGCATCGCCAGCGGTGCGTCGTTCTGGCAGGCCGGCGGTGTCTCGACCGTCGGAGACATGGTCGACGACGGGGCGGTGCAGTTTCAGTTCGGCGTTCTGGGCGCGTCGTCGCTCACCATCGGCACGCAGTCGAAGGGTAGCTTCGTCCAGAACGGCGGTAGCGTGACAGTCGATGGGACGGTCGCGGTTTCCCGCGGGTCGAGCGGCAGCTACGGGCTCAGCAGCGGCGTCCTTTCTGCGACTGCGCTTACGGTCGGCGTCGGCGGACGGTTCGCCCAGAGCGGCGGGACCGCGTCATTTGCGGAAGTCGTTGCCATCGACGGATTGGCCACGGTCGCGAGCGGCATCTTCAATGCCCGAGATCTCGATGTCGGCGGTACGGGCAAGGGACGCTTCACGCAGGTCGGCGGAACGGTCGCGCTCGGCAATGCGCTCTCGGTCGCCGGCGACAGCGTCTACACGCACGGGAGCGGCATCCTCACTGCGGCCAGCCTATCGGTCGCCGCCCACGGGAACTTCACGCAGGACGGTGGCTCCGCGACGTTCGCGGGAACGCTCGCCGACTCCGGGACGGTGCGCGTCGGCAACGGCATCCTTCATGCGGCCGGCCTCGATGTCGGAGCCGGTGGCGGATACGCCCAGAGCGGCGGCAGTGCGCTGTTCGACGGGGCAGTCGTCAACCAGGGCGCAATGACGATCGGCAGCGGCATTTTCGAAGCCGCGTCGCTCGATGTCGGACCGGCCGGCAAGGCCACCGTGGTGCAGGGCGGAGGGACAGCGACCGTCGACGGCGCGCTCGCTGTCGGGGCGGGCAGCGTCTACACCTTGACCAGCGGCATCCTGTCGGCGGAAAGCCTGTCGATCGAGACCGCGGGACGGTTCGCCCAGAATGGCGGAACCGTCAGCGTCTCGGGCGAGGTCGACGCCGATGGATTGCTCACCGTCAGCAACGGGATCTTCGGCGCAGGCTCCCTCGATCTGGGGCGGAACGGCAAGGCGACGATCCGGCAGAACGGCGGCACGGCGCGGATCGACGGCGCGCTGGAGATAGAAGGCGGCAGCACATACGATCATGGAAGCGGCATTCTCGACGCGGGCAGCCTGTCGATCGCCGACGGCGCGCGCTTCATGCAGGCCGGCGGAACGACGTCGATCGTCGGCGACGTGACCAACGACCAGTCGATCAGCCTCGCCGGAGGTGCCTTTTACGTTGCCGGAGACATCCTCGGCGCCGGTTCGATCGTGCTGGGTGCGGCGTTGCTGGAGGTCGATGGTGTCGTGTCCGCGACGCAATCGCTGGCGTTCGCGGCGAACGCGGCGAGCCTGCTCGACCTGGGGGATGCCGACAGCTTCCACGGTACGGTCGCCGGCTTGAGCGCCGACGATTCGATCGCGCTGCGCGATTTCGGCTTCGGCAGCACCACGATCACCGACGTGAGCGGTACTGGCGCGGCGAGGAGCTACACCAGTGTCACGCTGAGCGACGGCAGTCAGAGCGCGACCTTCGCTCTGTACAACCAGTATGCCGGGCAGTTCGCGGTGACGAGCAGTGCCTACGCGCTGCGCAGCGAGACCGACAGCGCGACTCCGGGAACCCTGTTCGGCCTGGCCTCGCCTGTCGCGTAATGCGATCGTCTTGCCGGACCGCAGGCACCCCGTCCGCTCGGGGTCATGAAGCGGGCGGGGATGCCCCGCGGTCCGGCAAGAATTCGAGGCTCAGGGATCGATCAGCACGCCCGGATTCATAATGCCCTTCGGATCGAGTTCCCGCTTGGCGCCGCGTAGCGCGCGGGCGAAGAGTTCAGGCCGCTGCTTGTCGTAGAACGGGCGGTGGAAGCGCCCCACCGCGTGGTGGTGGGTCGTCGTGCCGCCGTGCTCGACGGTGGCGGCGGTGCAGGTCGACAGCACCTCCATGAACTGCTCCAGCCCCCTCGCCTTGTCGACGATGCCGCCGAAGGTGAAATAGAGGCACGGCCCGTCGGGATAGACGTGCGTGAAGCGGCAGGTGACGGTGCCCTCGCGCCCCGTCACGCGCTTGATCGTCTCCCTGGTGATCTTCGTGATCTTCGCATGAAAGTCGGGCACCCGCTCCCACGTCATCGCGGTCTCGAAGGTCGAGGACAGGATGCCGCGCGCCACGGCATGCTCGCCGTAATGCGGCGCGCGGATGAAGCGGTTGCGCCAGGCGCCGGCCGCGCCCGAGCGATGGGCGTTCTCGTCGTCGGGGTCGGACTTGTCGGCCACGCCGCCATGGTCGGCGCAGATCTCCAGCGCGCACTTCATCCAGGTATCGAGCGGATGGTCGGCCGATTCGAAGGCCAGCACGAGCACGGCCTCCTCGCTGGTCCACGGGATGCCGGGCAGCGCCTCGCGCGCCTCGAGCAGGCGGCAGTTGGCGGGATAGAGTCCGGCCTGCGTGATGCCACGCACCGCGTTGGCGCCGTCGAAGAAGTTGCGGAAGCGCACCGAGGCGGAGGCGCGGAAGGTCGGCTTCATGCGCAGCCGCACCCAGGCCTCGGTGATGATGCCGAGGATGCCCTCGGAGCCGAGCACCATGCGGTCGGGGCTGGGCCCGGCGCCGGAGCCCGGCAGGCGGCGCGTTTCCATCGTGCCGGCCGGCGTGATCATGCGCGTGCTTTCGACGAAGTCGTCGATATGGGTGTAGAGCGTGGCGTAGTGGCCGCCCGAGCGGGTGGCGATCCAGCCGCCCAGGGTCGAGCAGCGATAGGCCTGCATGTAGTGGCGCATGGTGAGCGGCGACTTGCGCAGCCCGTCCTCGATCGCGGGGCCGTAGATGCCGCCCTGGATGCGGGCGGCCTGGCTCGTGTCGTCGACCTCGAGGATCTTGTCCATGTGACGCATCGAGATCGTCACGACCTTGTCGAACGAAGCCTGCGGCTCGATGCCCTTCACGACCGACGAGCCGCCGCCGTAGGGGATCGCCTTGGCGCCGATCGACTCGCACCATTCCAGCACGCGGACGATGTCCTGCTCGTTCTCCGGAAAGGCCACCGCGTCGGGCGGATTGGGCACCGAGCGCATGAACATGCGCCAGGTGTCGAAGCCTGCCTTGCCGTAGGAATGCTCGAGCCGCGTCAGGTGATCGGTCCGCACGATCGCCTGCAGCGCCGACGGTACCTCGACCCTCGGCTTGCGCAGCGTGATCTCCTCCGGCTTCGGCGGCGGCGTGACGTCGAAGCCGGGCAGCCGGTAGCGCTCGGCCAGCTCGGCCTCCCATGGCTTGATCTCGTCGGCCGACAGGTCCTCGTCGGCGTAGCCCCAGGCATAGAACTTCTTCTGGCGTCTCATGGCGTTTCCTTCAGGCCGCGTAGGCGATCGGCGCGCCGCTGCCCTTGATCTGGGTACGGTGCATGATGCGGCGCGCTTCTCCGTCGAACGGGTCGCGCCGATGCATGGTCGAGCGATTGTCCCACATCACGAGATCGCCCAGGCGCCAGACATGCTCGTAGAGGAATTGCGGCTGGGTGCAGTGCGCCCACAGCGCCTCGAGCAGCGCGTCGGAGTCCGCGCGCGACAGGCCTTCGATGTAGGAGTTGCGTCGCCGCCCGAGATAGAGCGTCGGCCGGCCGTTGGCGGGGTGCCTGAGGATCGCCGGATGCCAGGCGCCGGGCGCGGCGAACGGATCGTCGGTCGGCGTCACGCCCTTGCGCAGGTAGCCGCCTGAATTGTAGGTGCCGTCGTGCTTCACCCGTCGGTTGCCGAGGCGGCGGCGCAAGTCGGCCGGCAGCGCGTCGCACGCCGCCTGCATGCCGCAGAACCAGGTGTTGCCGCCGCTGGGCGGGATCTCCAGCGCGTACAGCATCGAGGCGTCGGGCGGCGCGTCGAGATAGCTCATGTCGGTGTGCCACACCGCCTCGCCGGCGCCGAGCGCGCCGATCGGGTCGCCGTTGCCGTCGAGCACGTTGGACACGACGTAGACCTCGGGATAGCCGGGCGGGCTGATGCGGCCGCGCTCCTGGTTGGGCGGCGGGTCGAGCTCGCCGAAGCGGCGGCTGAAGGCCAGCAGGTCGTCGTCGCCCAGCCGCTGGCCGCGCAGCAGGATCACCGAATGCTCGTGCCAGGCGCGCTCGACGGCGGCGAACTCCGCCTCGCTCATCGCCGTCAGGTCGACGCCGAGGATCTCCACGCCGACCGCCTCGGTCAGCGGACGCACCGTCACAGCCATGGCTTCCTCCGTTGTCGGCGGATGATCGGCCGGCCGCCGCAGCCGATCAAGCGCCGAGCACCGAGCGCAGCCATCCCGCCAGCTTGTCGGCGACGGCCGGCGCGAGCGGCCCCGCGAAGCCGGGATCGGTGGGGCCGGTGACCGGCTTGAGGTTGTGGCTGACCGCGGGGAAGACGATCGCCTCGCCCGCCTTGGTGCGCCGGGCCAGCGCGTCGATCAGCGGCTGGATGTCGTCCATCGGCACGACCTGCGCGTCGGCGCCGCCGTGCAGCAGCAGGCAGGCGGCGTCGATGTCGGCCACCGCCTGTGCCGGATCGAAGGTCAGGATGCCGCGGAAGAACGGGCCGGCGTAGGGCGGGAAGATGAGCTGCAGCTCGGCGGGGGTGTCGGCGGGCACGTGGCCGGTGTCGAGGATGGCCGTCATGATGCGGCCGGCGACGTCGGAAAACTGCGGCCCGGTGCGGGAAATCTGTGCGCTCATGATGTCGATCAGCGGCTTTCCGGGGGTTCCCGCGAGCACCACGGCGTAAGGTGTGCGCTTGCCCATGGCCGCCGCCGCGGCCAGGACGAGCAGCCCGCCCTCGCTGTGGCCGAGCAGCGCCGTGGCGTAGGGCTTGACCTCGTCGTGCCGCAGCAGCTCGGCATGGGCGGCCATCACGTCGCCGACATAGTTGTCCCAGGCGTAGAAGCGCTCCTGCGCCTCGAGCCCGGCCGGCGCCTGCTTCGCCGAGGCGCCGACGCCGCGCTTGTCGTAGCGCAGCGAGGCGATGCCGTTCTTCGCCAGCAGCTCGGCGATCTGCTTCAGCAGGTCGATTCGCAACGGCACCAGCTCGTTGTTGCCGTCGCGGTCGGTCGGCCCGCTGCCGCCGACCAGCACGATCCCCGGCACGCGCTGCAGCTCGCTGAGCAGCGGCAGCAGCAGCGTGCCGTCGAGCACGGCGCCGCCGGTGCCGCGGAATTGCACCGGCCGCTGCTTGGTGCCCATCGGATATTTCTGCGCCGCCGCCGGCGAAGCAACCAGCGTGGCCGCGCCGCCCAGCAGCGCGCGGCGCTTCACGTTCGAGGACCGCTCAACAGGTGGACGTGGAAATGGAAGACGACCTGGCCGCCGCCGGCGCCGACATTGGAGGCAATGCGATAGCCTTCCGCCACGCCCAGCTGCTCGGCGACCTTCGTCACGGCGCGCCAGAAGCCGGCGATCGACTCGGGCGGTGCCGATTGCGAGAAATCGATCAACGAGACGTACTCGCCCCTCGGAATCACCAGAACATGCACCCGTGCCTTGGGATAGAGGTCGTCGAAGGCGAGGGCGAACTCGTCCTCGTAGACCTTGGTGCAGGGCGCTTCGCCGCGCAGGATCTGGGCGAAGATGTTGTTGCGATCATAGGGCGGCATGATGGCCGCTACTTTTGCTTGCGGGCGGCCTTCTCCGCAATGCCCGACAGGCCCTCGCGCCGCGCCAGCTCCGCCCACACCGCGGCCGGCTGGACGCCGACCGACGCCCACAGCGTCAGCAGGTGATACAGCATGTCGGCGCTCTCGCCGACGAGCTTGGGCTTGTCGCCGCGGATGCCTTCGATCAGCGCCTCGACCGCCTCCTCGCCGAGCTTCTTGGCGATCTGCTGGCGGCCGCGGCTGAACAGGCGCGCGGTAT
>CAMFJT010000185.1 GCA_945957125.1 uncultured Rhodospirillales bacterium
CCCCGTCCGTCGCCGCGCAGATCGTCGAGCAATGCCGCGCCGCCGGCGCCGGCCACTTCGCGGCCACCTTCAACCGCTCCCAGCAATCCTCTTCCTTAAGCCGCCTGTTGCGCGCCGCGCACCAGCTTACCGGGCAACGCGCCGGTCGCCTCGGCGTCGCGATAGGTCACGGCGCCGGACACGACGGTCGCGCGGTAGCCGGTGGCCTTCTGCAGCAGGCGCTTGCCGCCGGCCGGCAGGTCCCACTTCATCACCGGCGCCTCGACGCGCAGATTGTCGAAGTCGATGACGTTGAGGTCGGCCTTGTAGCCGGGCGCGATCCGGCCGCGATCGTTCAGTCCCACCGCACGGGCATTGTCGAGCGTGTGGCGCTTGACCAGCCACGACACGTCGAGCCGACCCGACGGGCGGTCGCGGCCCCAGTGGGCCAGCAGCGAGGTCGGGAACGAGCCGTCGGAGATGATGCCGACATGCGCGCCGCCGTCGCCCAGCCCGATCAGCGTGTGCGGGCTCTGCATCATCTCGCTGCAGCAATCGAGGTTGTAGGCCGCGAAGTTGGCGAACGGCGCGAAGATGAAGTTCTTGCCCTCTCCCTCGATCAGGTAGTCGTACACGACCTCGCGCGGATCGCGATCCTCGCGCCGCGCCCGGGCGCCCAGCGAGCTGTCCTCGGCCGGCTCGTAGTTCGGCGGATCGCCGAGCGGGAACATGCGGTCGTAGTCAGTGAGGCGCGCGGCCATGTCGGAGCGCAGCGGCTCGCGGCTCTCCTCCAGGAGCTTGGCGCGGAACGACGGGTCGCGCATGATCGCGAGCCGCTCCGCCACGCTCTTGCCCGCGATGGCCTTGTAGGAGGCGCACATCGAGAACGGCGTGCGGCTCGCCTGCAGGCCCTGCAGCACGCCGATCGGCCGCGGCGCCACCTGCGCCTTGGCCGAATGGCCCTTGGCCGCCAACCCCTCGACCAGGCCGAGCAGGCGCCGCCAGCCGTCCGGCCGGCGATGGGCCTGCGCCAGCGACACGGAGAACGGCCGGCCGCTCGCGGCGAGCAGGCGGTCGATCATCTCGAACTCGCTCTCGGGGCTGGGCGTGTTGAAGTCGGAGATGAACTCGATCACGCCCTTGCCGGCGTCCTTCATACCGAGCGCGATGCCCAGAAGCTCGGCCTCCGAGGCGCGCAACGACGGCGTCGGGTCGCCCTTCACGGTGCGATGGTTGAGCGTGCGCGAGGTCGAGAAGCCGATCGCGCCGGCGCGCATGGCCTCCGCCGTCAGCGCGCGCATCTCGGCCACCTCCTCCGGCGTCGCCTCCTCCAGCCGCGCCGCGCGCTCGCCCATCACGAACACGCGCAACGCGCCGTGCGGAAGCTGCGCGCCGATATCCATGTCGCGTGGCCGCGCCTCGAGCGCGTCGAGATACTGGCCGAACGATTCCCACGACCAGTTCAGCCCCTCGTCGAGCGCCGCGCCGGGAATGTCCTCGACGCCTTCCATCAACTCGATCAGCCGCTGGCGATCCTCGACCTTGACCGGTGCGAAGCCGACGCCGCAATTGCCCATCACCGCGGTGGTGACGCCGTGCCAGCTCGACGGCTGCAGGTGCGAATCCCAGGTCGCCTGGCCGTCATAGTGCGTGTGGATGTCGACGAAGCCCGGCGTGACCAGCAGGCCCTTGGCCGCGATCTCCTCCGCGCCCTTTCCCGTCACGGTTCCGACCGCGGCGATCCTGCCGTCCTTGATCGCGACATCGGCCTCGCGCGCGCCGCTTCCCGTGCCGTCGGCCACCGTGCCGCCGCGTACGACCAGATCGTAGTCCGCCATGGGGTTCCTCCTCGGGTTTGCTGGATCGTAGCGCAATCCGCCTCCTTGCGGCACGGTCTACACTCGCTGGGCGAACCATTGTGTTACGCCCGTCAAGGTATTACCTTCCGGGAAAAGTAATGGAGCCGCTTCATGCAGTCGACAATCACGGTCAAAGGTCAGGCTACCCTGCCCAAGCCCATCCGCGACCATCTCGGGCTCAAGCCGGGCGATCAGGTGAAGTTCTTCATTGATTCGAACGGCACCGTGGTGATCCTTCCCATGCTTCCGGCCTCGTCGCTGCGTGGGATGCTCAAGCGGCCTGGCCGGAAACCCGTCACCATCAAGGAAATGGACGAAGGCATCGCCGCCGCGGTCGGTGAACGCGATGCCCGCAGCAAGCAGCGATGATCGGTCTCGATACGAACGTCCTCATTCGTCACATCACTCAGGACGACCCGATCCAATCGCCGCGCGCAAGCGCATTGATTGAAAACCGGCTGACGCGAGACACGCCCGGCTTCATAAGCGTCGTGACCCTCGCCGAGACGGTGTGGGTCCTCGGCAGCGTATACAAATATGCCGACGCCGAGATCGTCGCGGTCATCGAAAGGCTTCTCCAGACCAGAACATTGATCGTGCAGAACGAGGTCGAGGTTTTCCTGGCGATGTCGGCATTGAGGCATGACCGAGCCGACTTCACGGACGCCCTGATCGGTGCCCTCGGAACGAGATTGGGTTGCTCCACCACCGTGACCTTCGATCGGAAGGCAGCGCGGCTTCCTGGCTTCTCGCTCGTGTGACACCATCAGCTATCCGATCGGAACAGGAGAGGAGACACCGGCAACATGGACAACGCGAACATCCGGGTTGGCCGGTGCCATTGCGGCACGGTGCGCTTCGAGGCCACGCTCAGCGACGGATTCAGCTCGATCCGGCGTTGCACCTGCTCCTACTGCCGCATGCGAGGCGCCGTGGTCGCCATGGCAAGAACGGGCGGGATCAAGATCCTGGAGGGCGAGGAGGCGTTGACCAGCTATCGCTTCCATACCGGGACGGCACAGCACTTCTTCTGCTCGCGCTGCGGGATCTACACGCATCACCAACGGCGATCCGACAGCACCCTGTACGCCGTGAACGTGGCCTGCCTCGAAGGGGTCAGCCCCTTCGATTTCCCCGAAGTGCCCGTCATGGACGGCGTCAATCACACCAACGACACGGGCAAGCCGACGCGACGGGCCGGCACCCTCCGCTTCATTCCGGCTGACTGACCTCTTCGCCTGCCTTGAACCGGCCGCCGCGTTCTCCTAACATTTGTTCGAAAGAACGACAGGGAGGAACGTTGTGAGCAACGGACACCAAGTCGAGACGCGTAACACCGCGCATTTCCGCCACGACTACGCCAGCGAGCAGCCCGACCTGCGCCGGCTCTACGAGCAGGCCAAGATCGACCAATGGAACGCCGCGCGCGACATCGACTGGAGCGCGCCGCTCGACGGCGACGGCGGGCTGATCGCCGACGATCTCGTCGACCTCCACGGCACGCGCTTCTGGGACGGCCTGTCGGCGGCCGACCGGATCGAGCTCAATCGCCGGGTCACGCGCTGGCGGCTCTCGACCCTGGTGCAGGGCGAGCACGGCGCCATGCTGCTGTGCAGCCAGCTCGTCAACTGCGTGGAGGGCCAGGACGCCAAGCTCTTCCAGTCGACGCAGGTTGCCGACGAGGCGCGGCACAACGAGGTGCTGCAGCGCTACATCGACCTGCGGCTGGAGGGCACGACCTATCCGCTGGGCGGCAACGTGAAGGAGATCTTCGACACGCTGCTCGGCACCTCGTCCTGGTATCTCAAGACGATCGGCCTGCAGCTCGTCGCCGAGACCTTCGCGGTCTCCCTCTTCCGCATGCTCGCCGAGTCGTCCAAGGACGCCGTGCTGCGCCAGGTCTGCCGGCGCATCCTGCAGGACGAGGCCCGCCACATGGGCTTCGCCATGCTGTCGCTGCCGGCGCTGGTCGCCGAGGCGACCGAGGCCGAGCATCGCGAGATGGAGGATTTCGCGGTCTGGGCGCTCGGCCGCACCCTGGCCGGCACGTTCCCGCTCGCTGTCTACCAGGAGATCGGCATGAGCCGGGCCGAGCTCGACGAGCTGAAGCAGTTCCGCCGCGAGCGGGCGGCGGGCGGCGACGAGACCGCCTTCCGCAAGTATTTCCGCCGCGACCTCCACGACGGGCTGGTCCGCAACCTGCGCAAGGTCGGCCTGATCACCGACCGCATCGCGCCCAGCCTGCAGTCGTTTGGCCTCAAGCTCGCGGCATAGGCGCTTCATTGGACCGCGCGCATCCTTGCGCGCTCATGGGCTTGAGCGCGCAGGATGCGCGCGGTCCAACGAGGACAAGGTCAGCCCAATGCCCCCATCGCCGCGCGGCTTTCCCGGTCCAGCGCCTGCATCTTCCTGTGAACCTCGCGCTTCGCCCCATGGAATCGCGTCAGCGCGGGGGGAGCGGCCGGAGTCGACGGACCGAGCCGCGACATCGCCGTCATCGCAGCGCCGAGCGACGGGAACGCGCCGGCGGCAACGGCGCCCAGCATCGCGGCGCCGAGCACCACCGGCTCCTCGGTCGCCGGCAGGACGACCGATATCCCGGTCGCATCGGCCATGATCTGACGCACCAGCGCGCTGCGGCTCGCGCCGCCGCTGGCGACGATCGTGCGGCAGGGAACGCCCTGCGCGCGCAGCGCATCGACGACGTCGGCAAGCCCGTAGCCGATCCCGCACAGGCCGGCCACGAACAGCCGCTGCAGGCTCGCGAGATCGCTGTCGAGGCCGAGGCCGGCGACCAGCGCCTTTGCTTCAGGCTCGGCGAAGGGCGAGCGATTGCCGAGGAATTCGGGCAGCACGTGGAGATCGCGCGCGAGCAATGCCGCCTCCCCCGTCGATCCGAAGCGCTCGACTGCGCCGCGCTCCAAAAGATCGAGCGGCGAGACGACGGCCGCCTTCGCCGCGGCCGCGAGTTCGGGATAGGCCGGATGCGACAGCACGAGATGGTCGATGGCCGCGCCGGTCGCCGACTGGCCACCCTCGTTCAGCCATAGCCCCGGAACCATCGCCGAAAAGTACGGTCCCCACACGCCTGGCACGAAGCACGGCGTCGCGGTCGTCGCCATGATGCAGGCCGAGGTTCCCATCACGTAGGCAATCCGGTCGAGCACCTCGACCGGCGCACCGTCCGCGCCCTGGCCGCCGAGCGTGCCGACGCCGCCGGCATGGGCATCGATCAGGCTGGCGCCGACCGGCGTTCCCGGTAGCAGTCCGAGCGCGCGCGCCGCATCGGGCGTCAGCCCGGCGCCGAGCGCGGTCCCCGGCTCGACGACAGCGCCGCCGATCCGTGCGCCATCGGCAGCGAGGAGATCGCCGAGGCCGATCCGTTCGAAATAGGACGGGCTCCAGCGCCGCTCATGGGCGAGATAGGTCCACTTGCACGTCACCGTGCAGGACGAACGCGTCGTGCTTCCGGTGGCGCGATAGCTGAGATAGTCGGCGAGATCGAGGAAGTGCCCCGCCGCACGATAGGTCGCCGGAAGGTTCTCCTTGAGCCACAAGAGCTTCGGCGTCTCCATCTCGGGCGAGAGGATGCCGCCGACATGGCGCAGCACCGGGTCGTGCGTCTCGGTGATGCGCCTCGCCTGCGCGATCGCGCGATGGTCCATCCAGACGATGATGTTGCGCTTCGGATCGCCCGACGGGCTGACGCTGAGCGGCTGCCCGGCCGGATCGACCACGGCCAGCGAGCTGGTCGCATCGAAGCCGATGCCCTTGACGAGCGCCGGCGACAAGCTCGCCTCCGCCAGCGCATCGCGCACCGCGCCGGCGCAGGCCTGCCAGATGTCCTCGGTGGATTGCTCGGCGATGTCCCCCGCCTCGCGCCACAGGGCGATCGGCCGCCGCGCCGTCGCCAGGAGCGTTCCGGCGGAATCGAAGAGCCCCGCGCGCGCGCTCGTGGTGCCGACATCCACGCCGATGAAAGCCTGCTGCATGACTCCCGATCTAGCTTCGGGATGTGATCAGGACAAGCGCGCCACCCGGCTCAGTAGCCCGCGGCGCGGCCCTCGAATCCTGCGGCCTTCTCGAGCGCCGCAGCCGCCTTCAGCATCGTCTCCTCGTCGAAGGCACGGCCGATGAGCTGCAGGCCGAGCGGCAGGCCGTCCTTGTCGAGCCCGGCCGGCACGGAGATGCCCGGCAGGCCCGCCATCGAGGCCGGGATGGTGAACATGTCGTTGAGGTACATCGTCACCGGATCGTCCATCTTCTCGCCGGCCGCGAAGGCCGCCGTCGGTGCGGTCGGGGTCAGCAGCACGTCGCATTTCTCGAACGCCTGCCTGAAGTCGCGGGCGATCAGGGCGCGGATCTGCTGCGCCTTCTTGTAGTAGGCATCGTAATAGCCGGCGGACAGCACGTAGGTGCCGATCATCACACGGCGGCGCACTTCCTTGCCGAAGCCCGCCGCACGCGTGTTCTCGTACATGTCGGTGAGGTCCTTGCCCGGCACCCGGAGCCCGTAGCGCACGCCGTCATAGCGCGCGAGGTTGGACGAGCACTCGGCCGGTGCCACGATGTAATAGGCCGGCAGCGCGTACTTGGTGTGCGGCAGCGAGACGTCGACGATGGCCGCGCCCGCCGCCTTGAGCATTTCGATGCCCCGCTCCCACAAGGTCACGATCTCGGGCGAGGTGCCGTCGACGCGGTATTCCTTCGGGATGCCGACCCGCAGGCCCCTGATGTCCGGATTGCGCGCAGCGGCGGCAAAATCGGGGACCGGCAGCGGCGCGGAGGTCGAGTCCTTGGGATCGTGGCCCGACATCGCCCGCAACAGGATCGCGCTGTCCTCGACGGTGCGCGCGAACGGGCCGGGCTGGTCGAGGGAGCTCGAGAAGGCCACCACGCCCCAGCGCGAGCAGCGGCCGTAGGTCGGCTTCAGCCCGACGATGCCGCAGAACGCGGCCGGCTGGCGGATCGAGCCGCCGGTGTCGGTGCCGGTGCTGCCCGGCACCATGAAGGCGGCGACCGCGGCGGCCGAGCCGCCGGACGAGCCGCCCGGCACCAGCTTGCGGTTGTCGCCGCGCCGCTTCCACGGATTTTCCACGCCGCCGAAATGGCTGGTCATGTTCGACGAGCCCATGGCGAACTCGTCGAGGTTGGTCTTGCCGACCATCACCGCGCCGGCCTTCCACAGGTTGGCCGTCACCGTACTCTCGTACTGGGGCACGAAGCCCTTCAGGATGTTCGAGGCGGCCGTGGTCTGCACGCCCTCGGTGCAGAACAGATCCTTGATCGCCAGCGGCACGCCTTCGAGCAGCCCCGCCTCGCCCTTCGCCCGGCGCGCGTCGGACGCCTTCGCCATGGCGCGCGCCCTGTCCGGCGTCTCGGTGATGAAGGCATTGAGCGCGCGATGCTCGTCGAGCTTCTTCAGGTGCGCATCGGCGACCTCGACGGCGCTGGCTTCCCCCTTTGCCATCGCCTGCGAGAGCGCCGCGAGGGTCAGATCGGTGAGAGCGGCCATGGGCTTACTCCACCACCTTCGGGACGGTGAAGAAGCCGCCGGCATTCCTGTCGGTCGGATCGATATAGACCGCGCCGCCCGGCGCATTGGCCAGCACCTTCTCGGCAATTCCGCCGTCGGTCACCTTGTCCTCGCGCATCGGCAGCGTCACGTCGGACACGCTGGCCATCGGCGCGACATCGGCCGTATTCACCTCGTTCAGCTGCTCGATCCAGGCGAGAATCCCCGACAGCTCGCCGGCCAGCGGCGCAAGCTCCTCCTCGGGCACCTTCAGACGGGCGAGCCGCGCGATGCGCGCCACCGTGTCCTTGTCGAGCGACATCCAACCTCCGGAAACAGCGGATTCGGCGCGGTTGGTAGCCGGTTTGGCAAGTACGGGCAACCGAACGTGAGATGTCCGCAGATTTGGCTTCCTGCCAGTAATTGAGCATAGTGGCTGCACAATTTGAGACGGCGGGGAAAGCCTATGTGGGACAAGGATAAGGCGGTCGAGTACCTGACCACGCATGCGAGCGATCACAGCCTGGGCCGATGCGCCGAATATACCCGCCAGGCCATCGAGGCCGGTGGCGTCACCCTCCAGCGGCACAATTCCGCGAAGGACTACGGTCCGAGCTTGATCAAGGTCGGATTCGTCGCTCTCTTCGAGTCCTCGCCCGACACTTTCTATTTCCACCAGGCTGGCGACGTCGCGATCGTGCAGCCGATCAAGGGCCATCCGCACGGCCACATGTGCATGTACAACGGCGCCAACTGGGTGTCCGATTTCGTGCAATATCGCGGCGTCTACCCGGGGCCGTCCTACCGCAAGGCCAACCCGCCCTTTGCCGTCTATCGCTACAAGACCATCTTCGACCTGCCGGACAGGCCGACAGAAGGCTCGATGATGCTGGCGTAGCTCTTCGCCGGAGAGGCCCGCCGTGCTCCGGCACGGCGCCTCATCCCTCCTGCCGCAGCAGGTCGCGCAGGGTGCGGCCTTCGTAGCGCGTGCGCATCAGGCCGCGGCGCTGCAGCTCGGGGACGACGAGGTCGACGAACTCCTCGATCGCGCCGGGGCTGTGGATCGGCGAGAGCATGAAGCCGTCGCCGCCGGCGGTCTCCAGGAAAGCCTCCATCTGGTCGGCGACCGATTTCACCGTGCCGACGAACTGCGGCAGGCCGACGCTCTGGCCGTGGCGCTGCGCCACCTCGCGCAAGCTCATCGACTCGCCCGACGGCTTGCGGAACCGGGTCTTCAGCCGCTGCAGCTCGGGCTCGGTGCGATCGGCCATCGGCGCGTCGAGGTCGATCTTCGAGAGGTCGTAATCGGCATGGGCGGACAGGATCGCCATGCCGCCCTCCAGCGGCACCAGGCTGTTGTGCTCGTCCTGCCGCTCGCGCGCCTCGGCCTCGCTCGCGCCCAGGATCGGCTGGGCGCCGAACAGGATCCTGCACTCTCCCGGCGCGCGGCCGAGCTCGGCCATGCGGCCCTTGATGCCGTCGAAATAGCGCTTCGCATCTTCCGGCCGGGGCTGGATGGCGAAGATCGCGTCGGCATATTTCGCCGCGAAATCGACGCCCTTGGGCGAGGTGCCGGCCTGCAGGATCGCCGGCCCGTCCTGCGGCGAGCGCACCACGTTGAGCGGCCCGCGCGAGCGGAAGAACGGCCCGGCATGCTCGATGCGATGGACCTTGGCCGCGTCGGCGAACACCGCAGCCTCGCGGTCCATCACCACGGCGTCCGGCTCCCAGCTCGACCACAGCTTGCGACACACCTCGATGAATTCGTGGGCGCGGTCGTAGCGCACGTCGGTCGGCGGGCGGTCGACGCCGAAATTGGCATCCTGGTTGTGGTTGATCGAGGTCACCACGTTCCAGCCCGCACGACCCTCGGTCAGGTGATCGAGCGTCGCCCACAGTCGCGCGGCATAGAACGGATGGTGCTGGCTGACCGAGAAGGTCGAGGCGACGCCGATATGCCGCGTCGCGGCCGCCATGTACGACAGCAGCGGAATCGGATCGTGCTCGGGTGCCTGCGCGGCATAGCGCAACGCGGGCTCGAGCGAGTGTCGGTAGGTGTCGGAGATGTAGTTGAGGTCGGCGAAGAAGACCATGTCGAACAGGCCGCGCTCGCAGACCCGCGCGATGTGCTGGTAGAGCGCCGGCCGGCTCCAGTCGTAGCCGGCCGCCGCCGTCTTCGGATGCCGCCACATCGCCAGGCTGTGATAGGTCGGGCCGTGCACCAGGAACTGCGCGAGATGCATTTTCGCCGCCATCTCCGTCTCCTCAATCGGCCGACCGCAGCGGCGCCGGCAGCGGCGCGGTGCGCCGCGCGGCGACCGCCTCGATCTCGGTGCGCAGCTCCGGTCGGGCCGCCAGCATGCGGTCGAAGTCGCGGCGATGCAGCATCAGCAGATGGCAATAGCCACCGGAGATCACGTCGGCATTGCGCGGCTGGTTGCCCAGCAGCCCCTGCTCGCCGAAGAAATCGCCTTCCTTCAAGACGAACCGGCTGCCCTGGCGGACGACCGTGACCTCCCCGGCGGCGATGAAGTACATCGAGTCGGGCCGGCCGCCGGCCGCGATGATCTTCTCATCCGGCGTGGCCACCACCGGCCGCAGGCGCTTGGCGAGTGCCGTGACGGCCTCCTCGTCGAGCGTGGCGAACAGCGGCACGCGGGCGATCATCGCCGCGAGCTCGAGGCCGAGATGGAGCGGCGGCCGGTCCGCGATCGCCTCGCGCCGTTTGTTGAGCTGCTGGCGCAGGTCGGCATAGACCTCGCGCCCGATGATCGATTCGCGCAGCCGCCGGGCATATTCGGCGGCCTCCAGACGGATCGCCGCCCGCTCGAGCTGGCGATCGCGGATCGCCTCGGCGTAGCCGGCATACTGCAGGCTGAGCGCGCGCAGCGAATGGCCCACGAGCTCGCGCCGGTCGTGGATCAGCTCGCTCAGGCGCTCTTCCGCATCGCTGCCGAGCAGGTCGGAGATCGAACGCAGATTGAAGGCTTCGAGCTCGGCGAGCACGTCCTGCTGCACCATGAGGATCTCGAAGCGGTCGGCCAGCCGCTCGGTCAGCACGCGCTCGATCCCGAAGCGGCGTTGCAGCCAGAGGCCGAACCGGAAGGCACGGACCGGCAGGACGAACTCGCGGATCGTCTGCTGGTAGCCCTCGACCCCCCGGTCACGCACGGCATCGACGAGCCGGTCGGCGCGCGCCATCAGCCGGGCGACCATGCGCCGCGACAGGGTCTGCTGCTCGAACTGGTCGAGATACAGCTCGCGCTCCTGGGTGCAGAGCGTCACCAGCCCGACGGTCAGCCGTTCGTCGAGCCCGAGCGCCAGCTCGGCCGGTGGCGCCTCGACCTGGTCGTCACCGGCCGAGATCGGGTCGGCGGCGATGCCTTCGACCCGCGCATTGTGCTCGCGGATGATCTGCTGGAGATGGTGCGTCACGTTGATTCGCGAAAGCGCCAGCACGCGGTCGCGCAACGCCAGCTCCAGCCGGGTCAGCCGATCGAGGCCGAGCACGCGCATCACCAGGCCGAGCGTGGTGGCGTTCACGAACAGCGTGAACAGCACGAACAGCGTCGCCAGGACCGCGGCGAACTCCCGTACCGTGGCCGGCAGCCGGGCGTCGCTCGCCGCCACCATGGCAAGCACGATCGTGACCGCCCCGCGCAGCCCGCCCCAGACCAGGATCACCTTGTAGCGCATGCTGACCGGCTGCACGAGGCGGCCGAGCTCGAGAACGGGCAGCATGCCGAAGACCACCGCGATGCGCGCGACGAAGGCGCCGATGGCGACCGCGAGCAGCGCCCAGACATACAGCCACGTGATCTGGGGCAGCACATTGGCGGCCAGCATGGAGGCGAGCACGAAGATCAGGCAGTTGCTCCAGAAGTCGAGCTGCGTCCAGAGCTGTCGCAGCGACGCCCATCGTCGCGGATGCAGGTGGGTCGGCCCATAGGCCGCGACGGTGAGCGCGGCCATCACTACGGCGATGACGCCGGAGACGTGGAGATAGCGGTCGGCCAGCACGTAGGACGCATAGGCCAGGCTCACCGTCACGGAGGCGATCGCGGCGTCCGAATCGCCCAGCCGCGGCAGGACCAGCATCGCCAGGCGGGCGAGCGCGAAGCCGAACACGATGCCGCCGATGAACTCGCGGGCGAAGGCGATGAGCGGATTTGCCATGTCCGAGGCAAGGGACTGCGCGATGTCCGGGTCGCTCTGGCGAACCAGGAAGTCGATGCAGAAGCCGAACGCGGCGATCGCCACGGCATCGTTGAACAGCGATTCGCCTTCGGCGAGAATCGACAGGCGCTTGGGCGCGCCCACGTCGCGGAAGATGCCGATCACCGCCGCAGGGTCGGTCGTAGAGACCACCGCCCCCAGCAGCAGGCAGACCATGGGATCGATGCCGGTCGCCAGGTGGACCGCGCCCGCCACGCCCGCGATGCAGACCAGGACGGCCACGATCGCCAGCAGCAGGACGGCGAAGATCTCGTCGAACAGGCGGCGCACGTCGATGGTGAGGCCGGCCGTGAACAGCAGCGGCGGCAGGAAGAGCGGCAGGAACACGTCCGTCCCCAGCTCGAGCTTGTCGAGGCCCAGGAAGACGTCGCCCAGCACGCCGAACGCATGCTCGTTCGCGGTGATCCATGTCCCGAGAGTGCCCAGCCCCATGCCGGCGATCGCCAGCAGGACCGTGTGCGGCAGGCGCAGCCGTTCGGCCAGCGGCACGAGGAGGCTGACGAGCGTCAGCACCATCGCGATCGCGAGCAGGGCGTAGATGATATCGCTCACCTTGTGAACTTACCTTGCTTGACGGCGATGTCAGCCTATAACCGCATGATGGCGGTCGTTGATCTTCCGACGCTCGCGGCGGCGCTGGTGCGCGACGGACGGCTGATGGCGCTCGACGTCGGCAGCAAGACCGTCGGCATTGCGACTTCCGACGTGATGCGCATGCTCGCCACCCCGCTGACGACGCTGAAGCGCGGCAAGCTCGCCGCCGATCTCGCGGCGCTGGCGGAGCTGGCGCGCAAGCACGAGGTCAAGGCGCTGATCGTCGGTCTGCCGCTCAACATGGACGGCACAGAGGGGCCGCGCTGCCAGTCGGTGCGTCAGTTCGCCACCAACATCGCCAACCACGGCGCGCCCGCCCTCGCCGCGCTGCCCGTCCTGTTCCAGGACGAGCGCATGAGCACCGCCGCCGTCACCCGCGGCATGATCGAGGACTACGACATGAGCCGCGCACGACGCGCCGAGCGGGTCGACGCCGCGGCCGCGGCGTGGATCCTCGAGAGCGCCCTCGCCCGCTTGCGGGGAATGACGGCCTGATCCGTGCCCTTGCCGGGAGCTTGACGTCTTCGTCCTCCCCCGTCTTCGGGGGAGGTGGCGCGGTAATCCGCGACGGAGGGGTCATGGGCCGCA
>CAMFJT010000186.1 GCA_945957125.1 uncultured Rhodospirillales bacterium
TCTTGCCGGCGGGGAGCGCGGCTCTCCCGCGCCGCTCTTGGTTGGGGTTTTGCCGAGGTGACGTAAGCGCGGCTCTGGCGCGCCGCGCTCCCAGCCGCTAATCCAGCTCGAAGGCGTTCTTGTAGTCGAGCTTGAGCGCGGGGTCCTGGTCTTCCTTGCGCAGGAAGCAGTTGCCGACCACCAGTACCTCGATCTCGCTGCCCATGAAGCAGCGCCACGCGTCCTCGGGCGTGCAGACGATCGGCTCGCCGCGCACGTTGAACGAGGTGTTCACCACCACCGAGCTGCCGGTCTTGCCCTTGAACGCCGCGATCAGGTCGTAGAAGTCCGGGTTGGTTTCCTTGTGCACCGTCTGGATGCGGCCGGAATAGTCGATGTGCGTCACGGCCGGGATGTCCGAGCGCGGCACGTTCAGCTTGTCGATGCCGAACAGCTTGTCTTCCTCCGCCGTCATGATGCGTCGGCGGCTCTCGACCACCGGCGCCACCATCAGCATGTAGGGGCTGTCGGTATGGATGTCGAAATACTTGTCGACGTCCTCGCGCAACACCGCCGGCGCGAAGGGGCGGAACGACTCGCGGTACTTTACCTTGAGGTTCAGCGTCTTCTGCATCGAAGGCGAGCGCGCGTCGCCCAGGATCGAGCGGGCGCCGAGCGAGCGCGGCCCGAACTCCATGCGGCCCTGCATCCAGCCGACCGCCTTCTCGTCGGCCAGCGCCTGCGCGGTCTGGTCGATCATCTGCTCGCGGGTGAGGCGGGTGAACTTCGCGCCCGCCTTGGCCAGGCGGTCGGCGATCTCGTCATCCTCGAACACCGGGCCGAGATAGGAGCCCGCCATGCCGTCCATGTGGCCGTTGAGCTTGCGCGGCTGGCCCATGAAGCCGTGATAGGCGGCGTAGGCCGCGCCGACCGCGCCGCCGGCATCGCCGGCCGCCGGCTGCACCCAGATGCCGTCGAAGATGTTCTCGCGCAGCAGCTTGCCGTTCGCGACGCAGTTCAGGGCGACGCCGCCCGCGAGGCAGATGTTCTTGACGCCGGTTTCCTTCTTCACCGACCGGCCGAGGCGGATCACGATCTCCTCGGTGACGGCCTGGATGGACGCCGCGAGGTCCATGTGATGCTGCGTCAGCATCTCCTCGGGATTGCGCCGTGCACCGCCGAACAGCGCGCCGAACTTGTCGTTCGTCATGCGCAGGCCGGTGCAATAGTCGAAGTAGCTCTGGTCGAGGCGGAAGGTGCCGTCTTCCTTGAGGTCGACGATCTTGTCGAGGATCAGGCTCTTGAACTTGGGCTCGCCGTAGGGCGCGAGGCCCATGACCTTGTATTCGCCCGAGTTGACCTTGAAGCCGGTATAGTAGGTGAACGCCGAATAGAGCAGGCCGATCGAGTGCGGGAAGTGGATCTCGCGCAGCATCTCGAGCTTGTTGCCGCTTCCCATGGCAAGCGACGTGGTCGCCCATTCGCCGACGCCATCCATGCAGAGCACGGCGGCCTCTTCATAGGGCGACGGGAAGAAGGCCGAGGCCGCGTGGCTCTGGTGATGTTCGCCGAACAGCAGGCGCTTCTGCCAGTCGAAGTCGGGCTGCCACTTCTTCATCTCGTCGCGCAGCAGCGTCTTCTGGAAGAGCTTCTCCTTCAGCCACAGCGGCATGGCCATGCGGAAGGAATTGAAGCCGCGCGGCGCGTAGGCGAGGTAGGTCTCGAGCAGGCGCTCGAACTTCAGGAACGGCTTGTCGTAGAAGGCGACGTAGTCGACGTCGGCCAGCTTGATGCCGGCCTCGCCGAGGCAATATTCCACCGCCTTCTCGGGGAAGCCCGAATCGTGCTTCTTGCGCGTGAAGCGCTCTTCCTGCGCCGCCCCGACGAGCCTGCCGTCCTCGATCAGCGCCGCGGCGCTGTCGTGATAGAAGGCCGAGATCCCGAGTACCCGCATGAGAGCGCCCCGCCTTGTGAGACTAGAACAGTGTGTAGATGAACGGCGCGATGGCCGAACCCTTGGTCAGCACGATCAGGCCGCCGAAGATCACCATCATGATCATGATCGGCAGCAGCCAGAACTTCTTGCGCTCGCGCATGAACGCCCAAAGCTCGACGAGGATGGAGCCCATATTCTCCCTCTTGGATCAGAACTGATTTTTCATCGATTGCGGCGGCGGTCCCGGCGGCGCGCGATCGATCCAGTAGCTCTTGGCCCCGCGGTCCATCTTCATCCGCAGGAAGTCCTTGCCGAAGGCCCGCATGACCAGGCCGATCGGCGTGATGGTCACGAAGAACAGCAGCCCCAGCACCAGCGGGTTCATCACCTTGTAGAGCAGCAGGCCGAACTTCAGCCAGAGCCGGTTCAGCGGCCCGAGGACCGCTGGGTAGGTGTAGGAGACGATCAGGAACGCCGCGGAGATCGGCAGCAGGTAGTGCCAGCCGGTATGGCCGCGCCACCACGACAGGGCGCTGACGAGCGCGAAGAAGCCCGCGAAGACGAGCCCGAACCCGCGGTCGGAGCCGGCCTTGACGTGCTCCTCCCGCGAGAAATCTTCATGAAGCTGACTGGTCGCCATGTACGTTACGGCCGCAATCCTTGGTGGGGCCCTTAACTCCCTGATCGCAAACGCCGAGTCAATCGGCGTGCGGGGATACTTGCTCGCGCGCCTGCACGGCGCTCACCGCCTGCGCCAAAAGTGCCGTGAGGGTGAGGCGCCAGACCGCGGTCGCCCGCTCCAGGCTGAGGCCGTCCCGGCGGCGCAACACGATCCAGGCGTCGAGCGAGAGAGCCGCGCCGATCGCATCGGCGAGTTCCTCGCGAGCCTGCTCGCCGAGTGTGCCGAACTCCGGCGCGAAGACCTCGAAGGTCGCCTCACGGAGTTCCTTGCGCGCCGTCAGGCTGCGCTCGATCAGCGCCGGATGGTCGACGAACTGACCGGCCGCGACCCGCAGCGGAACGACCTTGTCGAACAGCTCGGCGAAAGCCGCCACGATGGTCTCGATGCGCGCCGCCAGGGGGCGGCTCGCCGACGGCATCTCCGGAACGACCAGATCGGCCCGGATGCTGTCCGTCACCGTTACGAAAAGTGACTCCACATCGTGGAAATGCTGGAAGACCGACCGGACCGACACGTCCGCACGACGTGCGACGCCCACGACGGTCGGCGCCACGCTGGTCTCGGCAATCATGATCTTCGCCGCCTCGATGATCTTGCGGCGCGTTTCCGCAGCCCGACGATTGCGCCCGTCTGTCCGGACCATGTTGCCTACCTCTGCCTCTGTTGCCACGGCGTCGCCGCGCGGCATAACCGCTAAATCCGTCATATCCGTATCCTGCCGGAGTGGAGATGGTGGCAGACGGTGGTCAAAGACCACATCCGTCGCCTATGTGAGGGCGTGAGATAAGCGCCGACTGCGGCAGGAACAAGGTAAAGACGGTCGCACCATGCTGAATACGAGCCATGCACAGCCTCCCCTCGCGGTCCTCTGGGACTTCGGCGGCGTCATCCTTTCGAGCCCGTTCGAGGCCTTCCGCCTGTATGAACGTGCAGTAGGCCTTCCCGAAGATTTCATCCGCATGCTGAATGCGCGCAATCCGGACGCGAATGCGTGGGCGAAAATGGAACGAAGCGAGGTCTCTCTCGCCGAATTCGTCACCCTGTTCGAGGCTGAAGCCGCAGCCCAGGGCCAGACGCTCGACGGCTGGCGGGTCATTAAGGCGATCAGTGGCGACATTCGGCCGCAGATGGTCGAAGCGCTGCGGCGCTGCAAGGCGACCTTCAGGGTGGCGTGCATCACCAACAACATGAAGGCCGGCGAAGGGCCGGGCATGGCACGCAGCCCGGAAAAGGCGGCCGCTGTCGCCGAGGTCATGGCCCTGTTCGAGCACGTCGTGGAATCGAGCAAGATCGGCTTCCGCAAGCCCGACCCCCGCATCTACCGGCACGCCTGCGACCTGATCGGCGTGCCGCCCGAGCGCTGCGTCTATCTCGACGACCTCGGCATCAACCTCAAGCCCGCCCGCGCCCTCGGAATGCGCACCATCAAGGTCGGCGATCCCGACGTGGCGATCGCCGAGCTGGAGGCGATCGTGGGGATACCGCTGCGGGGATAAACTCCTGTTCCGCTGCGGGCGCGCCACTCCAGTGGCGCGCCCGAAGCAGAAGAATGACGGGACACCATCGGGGAGGAGCAAAACCATGAGCTGGCAGAACGAGGTCGACGAGCTGCGCCGCCGCGAGGAGATGGCGCGCCGGATGGGCGGGCCCGAGAAGATCAAGCGACAGCGCGACGGCGGCAAGCTGACGGTCCGCGAACGCATCGACCGCCTGCTCGACGAGGGCTCTTTCCATGAGATCGGCGCCATCGCGGGCAAGGCGGAATACGACGGCGACGGGGCGCTGCTCGACTTCACCGCCTCCAACTTCGTCATGGGCCGCGGCCGCATCGATGGCCGGCCGGTCGCCGTCGGCGGCGACGACTTCACGGTGCGCGGCGGCGCGGCCGATGCCTCGATCTGGGAGAAGCAGGAGATTTCCGAGCAGATGGCGGGCGAGCTCGGCATCCCGATGGTCCGGCTGGTCGACGGCACCGGCGGCGGCGGCTCGGTCAAGACCTACGAGACGACCGGCTACACCTATGTGCCACGCAACCCGGCATGGGAGCACGTCGTCGACAACCTCGCGCGCGTGCCCGTGGTGGCGCTCGGCCTGGGCTCGGTCGCGGGCCTCGGCGCGGCGCGGCTGGTGACGGCGCATTATTCGCTGATGGTGACCGGCATCTCACAGATGTTCGTCGCCGGCCCGCCGGTCGTGGCGCGGCTCGGCGAGAAGGTCACCAAGGAGGAACTCGGCGGCACCGAGATCCATGCCCGCAACGGCGCGGTCGACGACGAGGTCGATAGCGAGGACGAGGCCTTCGCCCGCACCCGCCGCTTCCTCTCCTACCTCCCCTCGTCGGTCGACGGCGTGGCCGACCGGCAACCAACCAACGACGATCCCAACCGGCGCGATCCTTTCCTGATCGAGGCGATCCCGCGCGATCGCCGCAAGGTCTATCGCATCCGGCCGATCGTCGAGGCTTGCGTCGATCGCGGCTCCTTCTTCGAGATCGGCCGGATGTGGGGCCGCTCGGTCGTCACCGGGCTCGCCCGGGTCGACGGCTGGCCGGTCGCGGTGCTGGCGAGCGATCCCTATTTCTACGGCGGCGGCTGGACGACCGACGCCAGCCACAAGGTCACGCGCTTCGTCGACTTCGCCGAGACCTTCCACCTGCCGGTCGTGCACTTCGTCGACATCCCGGGCTTCGTGATCGGCGTGGCGGGCGAGAAGGCCGCCACTATCCGGCATGGCGCGCGGGCGCTGGCCGCCGTCTACCAGAGCAAGGCGCCGTGGTGCTCGATCCTGCTGCGCAAGTCGTTCGGCGTCGCGGGCGCCGCGCACCAGAACTGGCAGAAATACAATTTCCGCTACGCCTGGCCGTCGGGCGACTGGGGCTCGCTGCCGCTCGAAGGCGGCATCGAGGCCGCCTACAAGGCCGAGCTCGCCGCCGCGCCCGATCCCGCCGCCCACCTTGCCGCGATCGAGGCCCGCCTCAACAAGGTGCGCTCGCCGTTCCGCACCGCCGAGCGCTTCGGCATCGAGGAGATCATCGACCCGCGCGACACCCGCAAGCTCCTCTGCGAGTTCGCCCACCTCGCCGCCCCCTTGCGCAAGCCCGGCCCGCGCAGCTTCGGATACCGGCCGTGATTCCTCATCGCCGGGACCGCGCCCCTCCGTGGCGCTCATCTCATGATCATGAGCGCCACGGCGTGGCACGGTCCCGGCGATGAAAGCACGCCCGATCACCGCGAAATACCTGCAGAACGCCGCCGCGTTCTATCTCGAGCGCTATCCCAGCACCGCCGAGAACCTGCGGCGGGTGCTCGAGCGGCGGGTGCGCAAGGCGGAGATGGCCGAAGCGCCGGTGATCGACGACGTGCGGCAGGCGATCGATGCCATCGTCGCGAAATTCGTCGATGCCGGCGTGATCGACGACGCAGCCTTCGCCCAGACCAAGGCACGCGCGCTGCATCGGCGCGGCAGCTCGACCCGGCTCATCCGCCGGAAGCTCGGCATTGCCGGCGTCGCCGGCGAGACGCTGGACAAGGCGATGGCGGGTCTCGACCGGGAGCTCGATGCCGATCCGCAGCAGCGCGAATGGCGGGCAGCCGTCGCGCTCGCCCGGCGGCGCCGGCTGGGCCCTTTCCGGCAGAAGGAACGCGCGATCCATCGCGACCGCGACCTGGCTGCCATGGCGCGCGGCGGCTTCGAGTACTCGCTTGCCCGGAAGGTGATCGACGCGGCGGACGCCGATGCACTGGACGAAGCGCCATAGCGCGGCCATGGTTCCGCGATGACGATCACGATCTGGCACAACCCGCGCTGCGGCAAGTCGCGGCAGACGCTGGCGCTCCTGCAGGAGAAGGGCGTCACGCCCGCCGTCCGGGAATATCTCAAGCAGCCGCCCGGTAAGGCAGAGGTGGAAGCCCTTCTCGACATGGTCGGCGGCGAGCCGGCGGCGCTGATCCGCGACGGCGAGGCGGAGTTCAAGGCGCTCGGCCGCAAGAAGGCCGAGTTGAGCCGGGCCGACATCGTCGAGGCGATCGTGGCCCATCCCATCCTGCTGCAACGGCCGATCGTGGTCGCCGGCACGAAGGCCGCCATCGGACGGCCGCCGGAAGCGGTGCTGCCGCTGCTGAAGTAGGTCCATGATCGGACGCCTGCGCCTCTGGTCGGGCTACGTCCTCCTCGCCTACGTCACGACCCATCTGCTCAATCACGCGGTCGGCCTGGTCTCGCTGCGAGCGCTCGAGGCCAGCCGCTTCTGGTTCGTCTATCTGTGGCAAGGCCCGCTCGGCCAGATCGCCCTGTACGGCGCCCTGCTGGTCCATTTCAGCCTGGCGCTGTGGGCGGTCGCGCGCCGGCGATCGTTCCGGCTCTCGCCGTGGGAGTGGACGCAGCTCGTGCTCGGCGCGTCGATCGTCCCCCTCGCCGCGGTGCATGTCGTGGGCACGCGCATCGCGTACGACTATTACGGCGTCGACAGCGGGTATCCCTGGGTGCTGGCCTCGCTCGCGGCCGGCGGATGGACGGGCGTCGCGCGCCAGTTCGCGCTGCCGCTGGTCGTCTGGATCCACGCCTGCATCGGCCTCCACTTCGCCTGGCACCTGCGGCACTGGTATCGCGACTGGCTGCCGACGCTCTACGCCGTCGCGCTGCTGGTGCCGGCGGCCGGCATCGCGGGCGCCGCCGTCGCGCTGCGCGACTTCATGGATCTTGCCCAGCAGCCGGGCTTCCTGGGCGAGGTATTCGCCCGAGTCCATGCGCCCGATGCCGCGAGCGGCGCCGAGCTCTATCGCATCGCCGACAGCCTGATGGCCGGGGCCGGCGCCCTGCTGCTCGCCAGCCTGGCGGCACGTCCGGTGCGCAACGCCTGGGAGCGGCGCGCCGGCGTCGTCCATCTCACCTACAGCGACCGCAAGACGGTCGACACGCCGACCGGCCTCAGCGTCCTGGAGATGAGCCGCATTTCCGGCATCCCGCACGCCTCGGTGTGCGGCGGACGCGGCCGCTGCTCGACCTGCCGCGTGCGGATCGGCGGTCCGGACCGCGCCCTGCTGCCGCCACCCGGGCCGGAAGAGCAGAAAGTCCTGGCCCGCGTCGGGGCGCCCGAGAATGTCCGGCTCGCCTGCCAGCTTCGCCCGCCGCCCGGCCGTTATCGCGTCACGACCCTGCTGCCCGCCTCGGCCGGCCCGGTCGAGGCCTATCGCCAGCAGCCGCAGGCGCATGGCGGCGAGCGCTATGTCGCCATCCTGTTCGCCGACATCCGCGGCTTCACCTCGATCTCCGAAGGCAAGCTGCCCTACGACGTGGTGTTCCTGCTCAATCGCTATTTCCGCGCCACCGGCCAGGCGGTCCAGTCGGCCGGCGGGCGGCTCGACAAATTCATCGGCGACGGGGTGATGGCGATCTTCGGCCTGGACCGCGCGCCGGAAACCGCCTGCCGCCAGGCACTCGACGCGGCGCGCCGCATGGCGCTGGCGCTCGACGACCTCAACGAGGCCCTGTCGGGCGACCTCGACCAGCCGCTGCGCATCGGCATCGGCCTGCATGCCGGACCGGCGATCGTCGGCGAGATGGGCTACGACCGCGCCGCCTCGCTCACCGCGATCGGCGACACGGTCAATACGGCGAGCCGGCTCGAGACGCTGACCAAGGAATTCAAGGTCGAGCTCGTCGTCTCGCAGGAGCTGCTCGACCGCGCCGGCGTCGATCTGTCGGCCGCGCCGAAGCACGAGGTCGATATCCGCGGCCGCCAGGGCCGTCTGGCGGTGCGCGCCGTCCTGCAGGCGCGCGACCTCACGAGCTTGTCATCGTGATTTCGTTGCGCCGTCCGGTATCCCCGACACACTCGCCATCAGGAGGTCTTTCCATGCGCATCCCCGTCACGCTGCTCGCCGCTTCGGTCGCGATCGCCCTGTCCGGCCCCGCCTTCGGCATGGGCAACGACAGCTCGGCGCCGGCGGCGAAGCCCGCCGCCGACCCGACCTTCGGTCGCGCCAAGGCGATGATCGAGGCGAAGGACTATCGAGGCGCCCTGCCGCTGCTGCAGCAGGTCGTGGCCAAGGAGCCGCGCAACGCGGAAGCCTACAACCTGCTGGGCTACGCCACGCGCAAGTCGGGCGATCCCAACGGCTCGCTGCAGTACTACACCCAGGCGCTGTCGATCGACCCCAAGCACCTCGGCGCCAACGAATATATCGGCGAGGCCTACCTGATGCTCGACCAGCCGCAGCAGGCCGAGCAGCACCTCGCCCGCCTCGACTCCCTCTGCGTCTTCGGCTGCGTCGAGCAGCGCACCCTGAAAGCGGCGATCGCCAGCTACAAGGCGGGGAAGAAGCCGAACTAGGACGACTGTCGTACCGGGGAGTCTTTTGCTGGGGGCGCGCGCCACTCCAATGGCGCGTCTTCCTCGCTACTGCGGCACCCCATGACGCGCCACTGGAGTGGCGCGCCCCCAGCGGAAGTCATCTGACTGGCAGATTCGCGCGCTCTCAGGATGGCGACCTTGCTTGCATAAAACGCATGCTTTCCGAGGGGATGCGCCCCACGTGGCGGGACGCTATGCTGCGGCATAAACGCCCGTTCACGCCGCCGCCCCGGGAGGGCTCAGAACCATGAGCAGCGCCGACACGTCCATTCCGCTCGTCTTCGGCGACTATGCGCTGGAGGACCGCTACCGGCTCGAAAAAGGCCGGGTATACCTGACCGGCATCCAGGCGCTGGTCCGGCTGCCGATGATGCAGCGCCAGCGCGACCTCAAGGCGGGGCTCAACACCGGCGGCTTCATCTCGGGCTATCGCGGCTCGCCGCTCGGCATGTACGACAACGCGCTGTGGGGCGCGAAGCGGTACCTGAAAGAGAACAACATCCACTTCCAGCCCGGCCTCAACGAGGATCTCGCGGCGACGGCGGTGTGGGGCACCCAGCAGACCAACCTGTTCCCGGGCGCCAAGGTCGATGGCGTCTTCTCGATTTGGTACGGCAAGGGCCCCGGCGTCGACCGCTCGATGGACGTGCTGAAGCACGGCAATGCGGCCGGCACCTCACCGCATGGCGGCGTGATCGCGCTGGCCGGCGACGATCATGGCTGCCAGTCCTCGACGCTGCCGCACCAGAGCGAGCAGGTCTTTGCCGCGGCGATGATCCCGGTCGTCAATCCGGCAACCGTCCAGGAGTATCTCGACTACGGCATCCTGGGCTTCGCCCTGTCGCGCTACTCGGGCTGCTGGGTCGGCTTCAAGGCGATCTCCGAGACGGTCGAGAGCGGCGCCTCGGTCTGGATCGATCCCGAGCGCATCCAGATCGCGATGCCGACCGACTTCCAGCTGCCGCCGGGCGGGCTCGGCATCCGCAATCCCGATCCGCCGCTGGAGGCCGAAAAGCGCCTGCACGGACCGAAGATGGCGGCGGTCGCCGCCTTCGTGCGCGCCAATGGCTTCGACCGCACCGTGATCGAGCCGACCGAGACCGGCACCAAGGCCCGCATCGGAATCATGACGACGGGCAAGGCCTATCTCGACACGCGCCAGGCGCTGGAGGATCTCGGCATCGACGATGCCCGCGCCCGGGCGCTTGGCATCCGCCTCTACAAGGTCGGCGTGACCTGGCCGCTCGAAGCGGAAGGTGCGCGCCGCTTCGCCGAGGGCCTGCAGGAAGTGATCGTCGTCGAGGAGAAGCGCTCGAACCTCGAGGACCAGCTCCTGCGCATCCTCTATCACCTGCCGGCCGACCGCCGGCCGGTGGTGATCGGCAAGGCCGACGAGAGCGGCCGCATCATCCTGCCGAGCGAAGGCGAGCTGACCCCGACCGGCGTCGCCATGGTGATCGCCGGCCGCCTGATGAAGCACGAGGGCGAATCGCCCGAGCTGCGCCAGCGTCTCGCGCGCCTCGAAGCCAAGGAGAAGCTCTTGTCGGCGCCGCCGCCCAAGGTGGCGCGCACGCCGTTCTTCTGCTCGGGCTGCCCGCACAACACCTCGACCAAGGTGCCCGAGGGCAGCCGCGCCATGGCCGGCATCGGCTGCCACGGCATGGCGATCTGGATGCCCGAGCGCCGCACCTCGCTGATCTCCCACATGGGCGGCGAAGGCGTGGGCTGGATCGGCCAGGCGCCGTTCCACTCCGACAATCACATCTTCCAGAACCTGGGTGACGGCACCTATTACCATTCCGGCCTGATGGCGATCCGCCAGTCGGCCGCCGCTGGCGTCAACATCACCTACAAGATCCTGTTCAACGACGCGGTCGCGATGACCGGCGGCCAGCCGCACGACGGGCCGCTCACCGTTCCGGAGATCACGCGGCAGGTCGAGGCCGAGGGCGCCAAGAAGGTCGTCGTCGTCACCGACGAGCCGGACAAGTATCCGATGAACGCCGGCTTCGCGCACGGCGTCACCATCCGCCATCGCGACGAGCTCGACGCCGTGCAGCGCGAGCTGCGCGAGGTCCCCGGCCTCACCGTGCTCGTCTACGACCAGACCTGCGCCGCCGAGAAGCGCCGCCGCCGCAAGCGCGGCACCTTCCCCGATCCCGACCGCCGCGTATTCATCAACGACGCGGTCTGCGAGGGCTGCGGCGACTGCTCGGAGAAGAGCAACTGCGTGTCGGTGAAGCCGCTCGAGACCGAGCTCGGCCGCAAGCGCCAGATCGACCAGAGCAATTGCAACAAGGACTTCTCCTGCGTGAACGGCTTCTGCCCGAGCTTCGTGTCGGTGCATGGCGGCGTTCCCGCCAAGGCTCGCCCGCGCAAGCTCGAGATGGTGAAGGAAGACCCGTTCGCGTCGCTGCCGATGCCGACCCTGCGGCCGCTGAGCGAGGCCTACGGCATCCTGGTGACCGGCATCGGCGGCACCGGCGTGATCACCGTCGGCGCGCTGATCGGCATGGCCGCCCACCTCGAAGGCAAGGGCTGCACGGTGCTCGACTTCACAGGCCTTGCGCAGAAGAACGGCGCGGTGATGAGCCATGTGCGCCTCGCGCCCAGGCCGGAAGACCTCCACGCCGTGCGCATCGCCGCCGGCGGCGCCAACCTGGTGCTGGGCTGCGACATGGTCGTAGCCGCCTCTCCGGCCGCGCTGTCGCGCATCGAGCAGGGCGTGACCAAGGCCGTGATCAATGGCTACGTCCAGCCGGTCGCGGCCTTCGTGATGAACGGCGACATGGATCTCGGCGCCGAGTCGATGATGAAGGCGATCCGCGATGCCGCGGGCGACGAGGCGACCTCGTTCGTCGACGGCACCGGCCTCGCCACCGCGATCCTGGGCGATTCGATCGCCACCAACCTCTTCATGCTGGGCCATGCCTGGCAGAAGGGCCTGGTGCCGCTGTCGTTCGAGGCGCTCATGCGCGCCATCGAGCTGAACGGCGTCGCGGTCGAGAGCAGCAAGCGCACCTTCAACTGGGGCCGCCTCGCCGCGCACAACCTCGCCGCGGTGCAGGCGGCGGCGAAGCCCGCGCTCCGGATCGAGAAGCCGGTCGCGCGCACCCTGGCGGAGATCGTCTCCAAGCGGGTCGAGCTGCTGACCGCCTATCAGGACAAGGCCTATGCCGAGCGCTATCGCGCGCTGGTCGACAAGGTGGCCAGGGTCGAGAAGGAGAAGGCGCCGGGCCGCCGCGGCCTCGCCGAGGCGGTCGCCAAGTCGCTCTACAAGCTGATGGCCTACAAGGACGAGTACGAGGTCGCCCGGCTCTACACCGACGGCGAGTTCCTCAAGAAGCTCGGCGCGCAGTTCGAGGGCAACTACACGCTCTCGTTCCACCTCGCGCCGCCGTTGTTCGCCGACCGCGATCCGGCGACCGGCGAGCTGAAGAAGCGCGAGTACGGCGCCTGGATGCTGACGGCGTTCCGCTTCCTCGCCGGCCTCAAGCGGCTGCGCGGCACGGCGTTCGACGTCTTCGGCTACACCGCGGAACGCAAGATGGAGCGCCGCCTGATTGCCGAGTACGAGGCAACGATCGATTCGATCCTGGGCACGCTCGACCAGAACAACCATGCGATGGCGGTGCAGATCGCCGGCATCCCCGAGACGATGCGCGGCTTCGGCCACGTCAAGGACAAGAACGTGATCGCCGCCAAGGCCCGCGAGGCCTCCCTCCTCGCCGCCTATCGCTCCCCGGCCACGGAGAAGATCGCGGCGGAGTAACGTCTTGTGGACCGCGCGCATCCTGCGCGCCTCATGATCA
>CAMFJT010000187.1 GCA_945957125.1 uncultured Rhodospirillales bacterium
GCCAGCCGCGTAACGCTGAACGGGGCATCCCTGCCCCCCCGAACCCCTCTGGGGGGGTGGCTGGGCTAGAAAGAGCGGCCCTGGAGAGCCGCGCTCCCAGCGAAGAACGTATTCACCCATCGCTCCCCGTCGCTTACGGACAAGCCCCGGCGGCGCTCTGACGATCGACCAATCAGCTCAGTCGAAGCGACGGAAGATGGCTTCGATCTCGGCGTCTGTGGCAAACTCCCGTTTCTTGGCTTGGGCGAGACCTTCCAGGACGGCTGATAGATGAGCAGGATCGATATCTTCTGCGTCTCTATGGTCCTGCTTGTCGGGAGAGCGCATTAGGCGTCACGCAAATCCAGACGCCGCTCGATCTTGTCGAGACGCTCGCCTTGACGGTCGACCATCAGCTCGAGCCGGGCGTCCGCCTCGGCGAGCGCGATCAGGTCGCGGCGTACGCTATTGAGGCCCGTCTTGAGCTCGCGCACGTCATCGCGCAGGCGATCGACCTTTTCGTCAATCCGCCGCAGGTACACGAGAAGCAGGCTCTCCGGCTCGCTTGCCATGTCGGTAGAATAGTCATTCCTTCGGGCGAAATGAAGGCCGTTGCTGGATATCGATCGCCCGGCGAGGCACACTGCGCCACAAAGAAGAAATCAATCCATCCGGAGGAATTCTTGTCGCGTACCCTGAAGCTTGCCGCGGCGCTGGCCGCTGCCGTCGCCTTTGCCACGCCCGTGTTCGCCTGGACGCCGACCAAGTCGATCGAGTTCGTCGCCACGGCGGGGCCGGGCGGGGGGACCGACAACTTCGCGCGCGCGGTGCAGGCGGCGATCGTCAAGAACAAGCTGATCGACCAGCCGATCGTGGTGACCAACAAGGCCGGCGGCAGCGGCGCGGAGGGCTATACCTACGTCAAGGGGATGGCGGGCGATCCGTACAAGCTCGTGTTCGGCACCTCGAATGCCTGGCAGCAGCCGATGGTCTCGAAGGTCGCCTTCAAGCAGACGGACTTCACGCCCGTGGCCGCCATGGTGCAGGACGAGTTCCTGCTGTGGGTCAAGCAGGACGGCCCGAAGGACGTGAAGGAATATCTCGCCGCGATGGCGGCGAAGAACGGCGCGGGGAAGATGGGCGGCGCGCAGTCGAAGGACACCGACGAGCTGCTGACCCGCATGATCGAGAAGACGGCCAACCTCAAGCTGATCTACATCCCGTTCAAGAGCGGCGCCGAAGCGGCGGTGCAGCTCGCCGGCGGCCACGTCGACAGCCACGTCAACAATCCGAGCGAGAGCGTCGGGCAGTGGAAGGGCGGCACGCAGCGGCCGCTCTGCGTGTTCAACACCCAGCGCCTGTCCGATGGGCCGAAAGTCACCGCGACCGAGGGCTGGCACGACATCCCGACCTGCCAGGAGGCGGGCCTCGCCATTCCGCTGTTTCAGCAGCCGCGCACCATCTGGCTGCCGCTCAAGGTGACGCCCGAGCAGGTCGCGTTCTATGTCGACCTGATGAAGAAGGTGCAGGCCACGCCGGAGTGGAAGGACTACATCGAGAAGAGCTCGCAGAGCCAGGTGTTCCTGACCGGCGATGCGTTCGCCAAGTACATGGCCGAGGATTCCGAGCGCGTCCGCAAGGTCGCGGCGGAGCAGGGCTGGCTGGTCGGCAACTGAGCCGGCCGGCATGCTTTCCCGGCGGGCGCTGGAGACGCTGACCGCGGCGATCACCGGCGCGTTCGGCGTGGCGGTCGTGGTCTCGAGCCTCGACAACGGCATCGGCTGGTCGAGCGGCGGCGTCGAATCCGGCACTTTCCCGTTCATGACCGGCCTCATCGTCGTCGCCGGCAGCCTCTATAACCTCGTGCGCGGATGGCTGCGCGGGCAGGAGATCGCGGTCCGTTCGGCCGAGCTGCGCCGCACCGTCGCGCTGTTCCTGCCGGCGGCGGCCTTCGTCGCGGCCATCCCGCTGGTCGGCATGTATGTCGCCTCGGCCGGTTACCTGCTGGTCAGCCTCCACCTGCAGAACCGCCTGCCGCTCTGGCGGTCGGCGCTGATCGCCGTCGTGGCGGCGGCCGCGCTCTATCTCGTGTTCGAGCGCACCTTCGAGGTGGCCCTGCCGCACGGCCTGCTCGGCGCGATGCTGGAGCCGTAGGCGCGCGATGGAAAATTTCGATCTGCTGCTGCACGGCTTCTCGATCGCGCTCTCGGTGCAGCACATCGCGCTGATGGTCGGCGGCGTGCTGCTCGGCATCCTGGTCGGCGTGCTGCCGGGGCTGGGTGCGCCGAACGGCGTGTCGCTGCTGCTGCCGATCACCTTCGGCATGCAGCCGGTGGCGGCGATCATCCTGCTGTCGAGCATCTACTGGGGCGCGCTGTTCGGCGGCTCGGTGACCTCGATCCTGTTCAACATCCCCGGCGAGCCGTCGTCCGTCGCCACCACGTTCGACGGCTATCCGATGGCGCGCAGCGGCAGGCCGACCCAGGCGCTGGCGACGGCGTTCGGCTCGGCGGCGTTCGGCGCGCTGGTCGGCGTCGTGCTGATCACCTGCCTGGCCTCGTGGATCGCGGGCGTGGCGCTGCAATTCGGGCCGGCGGAGTATTTCGCCGTCTACTTCCTCGCCTTCTCGAGCTTCATCGGCGTGGGCGGCGCGCCGCCGATCAAGACGCTGGTGTCGCTCGCCATCGGCTTCGCGCTGGCCGCCGTCGGCATGGACACGGTGTCGGGCAGCGTGCGGCTCACCATGGGCATCGACGAGCTGGTGAAAGGCGTCAACTTCGTCGTCGCGGTGATGGGGCTGTTCGGCATCGGCGAGCTGCTGATCGCGGTCGAGGAGGAGATGGACGCCAAGGCGGTGTCGTCCCGCATCGACTGGCGCGAGGTGCTGCGCACGATCGCGGGCCTGCCGCGGCACTGGATGGCCCTGCTGCGCAGCGCGGCGATCGGCTGCTGGATGGGCATCACGCCGGGCGGGCCGACCGCGGCCTCGTTCATGAGCTACGGCATCGCCAAGCGGCTCTCGCCGCGTCGTGCGCGGTTCGGCCAGGGCGAGCCGGAGGGCATCGTGGCACCGGAGACGGCCGACCATGCCGCCGGCACCAGCGCGCTGCTGCCGATGCTGTCGCTCGGCATCCCGGGCTCCGCCACGGCGGCGGTGATGATGGGCGGGCTGATGATCTGGGGGCTCAATCCCGGCCCCGCGCTGTTCACCGAGCAGCCCGACTTCGTGTGGGGGCTGATCGCCTCGATGTATCTCGGCAACATCGTCGCCGTGGTGCTGGTGATGCTGACGGTGCCGATCTTCGCGGCGCTGATGCGCCTGCCGTTCTTCGTCATCGCGCCGCTGATCTTCATCGTCTGCGTGGTCGGTGCCTATTCGGTGTCGAACAGCTACCTCGACGTGCTGCTGATGATGGGCTTCGGCGTGCTGGGCTACCTGTTCAAGAAGCTCGACTATCCGCTGGCGCCGCTCGTGCTCGCCATCGTGATCGGCGACAAGGCCGAGGATGCCTTCCGCCAGTCGATGCTGATGTCTCAGGGCTCGCTGAAGATCTTCGTCGCCAACCCGCTCGTCTCGACGCTGGTCGGCCTGGGCTTTGCCTTGCTGCTGGTGCCGCCCCTGCTGCGCGCGATCGGGAGCTGGCGGCGATCCTCGCGGCGCGAACCGTAGTCAGGAGCCCGTCAGAGCGGCTCGCCGACGGGCCAGGCGGAGGTCCCCCGGATCGTGGTCCACATGCCGCGAAACGTGTCGCCGTAGATCTCGTCGCCTGACGGCCGGCCGTTATAGGCCACCGCCCATTCGAAACCCGAGTCGTTGCGGCCATAGGCCGTGGCGGTTCCGGCGTAGCTCCCGGTATGCCACCAGTATGTGCCGTGGCCGGTCGTCTCGAAGAAAAGGCCATGCGAGAATTTCTGCTCGCCCGGCTTCTTTGCCTGTACGGCACCCTCGTTCTCGAACAGCAGGCGCATCGTCCCGGGGTTGCCGACGGCGGGCGAGCGCCGCCCGGCCAGCGAGGCCATCACCCGCAGGTAGTCGACGGGTGTCGCGATCCATCGGCCCGCGGCCGCGCACGTCGTGTCACGGTCGTCCGGCCAGTAGGCGTCGGGTCGCGATCGCTCGACCGTCTTGCCGTCGACCGAGAATCGATATCTTGGGGCGCCGGCATAGTCGTAGGTCCGGGCCTCGTCACGCAGCCGGCCTTCGGTGTAGCCGGCGGCAAGCGCGAAAGACGGGGCGCCCGCCGGCGCCAGCACGGCCCGGCGGACGGCTCCCTCGTACTTCGTGCCGCTGACCGTCTCGATGATCGTGCCCAACGTGCAATAGCCGAACGTGGAATAGAAGAACGTGCTGCCAGGCGGAGAGCGCGGTGCATCCATCAATGCCGCGCGCGCGAGACGTGCGAACGGCGTGCGCGCGTATTCGGTCGCGCCGACGCGCGCCATGAGGCGGTCGAGGTCCGGTCCGCCGATCTCCGACGCGCCGACGCCCCATTGGCTGGTGTGCTGCAGCAGGTGCCGCACGGTGACGGTGCGCGCCGCGGGATCAACGCGCGCCGCATCGCCGAGCAGCGAGGCGATCGGGGTGTCGAGCGAGAGGCGGCCGCGTCCAGCGAGATCGAGAACCGCTGCGGCCGTGATGGGCTTGGACAGGCTGGCGATGCGAAACCGCGTCACCGTCGACACCGGCGCGCGGGCCTCGCGGTCGGCGAGGCCGTATCCGCGCGCGAACAGCAGCTTGCCGTTGCGCGCCACGGCGATGCCGGCGCCGGCAACATCGTGTCGTTTCAGGATGGTCTCGATCGTGCCGTCGAAGCCCGCCGGCGTCTGCGCCTGGGCGCCGGTGACGAGGAAGGTTGCAATGACGGTCAGAAGTCGAAGCATTGCGTGTGCAATCCATGCTGGTCCCGGCACGCACGTCAGGAGGCGGCAGTCGTCGGCCCCTCCCGAAGGTCGGTGGCAGCCGCGGTCCCGCGCGCTATATTCGTATAGTCGTCCTGGTTGCAGCGCGCGAGTAGGTAATGCGTTTCCGGACAGTTCTCCGTCGTGGCGCCTCGATGGCCGGCCTCGTGCTGGCCTTGCCGGCGGCATTCGAGGCGGCAGCGCAGCAGGGTGGGCTGAGCGTCGAGACGGGGCGGCTCCTTCAGGTGCGGACCTTGCTGGTGATGGCGCGGACCTACGAACAGGACCGCGATCCCGCGATGGCCGACGGCGCCTATCGCGAGGCGGTGGAGATCGCCGAGCGGCTCGAACCGCTCGACGTGCCGCTGGCGCTGCTGTGGCAGGCGAGCTTCCTGCGCCGCAACGGGCGGATGCCCGAGGCGCGGGTCGCCGCCGAGCGCGCGCTCGATCTGTTCCTCGGCACACTGGGGCCGGATCACCCCAGCACGGCCGTCGCGTTCGGTGCGCTGGGCAGCATGGAGCACCAGGTCCGCGACTTCGCCAAGGCAGGTCCCCACTTGCGGGCCGTCGTCGATGCTTATGCCCGCGATCCCGATCGGGAACGGGAGCCGGAAGTCTGGGTCGCCGCGTGGAACCTCGCGCTCGAGCTCAAGGAAGCCTTCCGGCTGACCGAGACCGAGCGGCTGCTGAGGCTTGCGCTCGAGCTCAAGAGCCGGCTGCAGCCGACCGAGCCGTGGTGGATCGCCCGCATCTGCCAGGAGCTGGCGATGAATCGCGGCGCGCAGGGCGAGGTCGACGACGCGGCGGCGCTCTATGACCGTGCGGCCGCGATCGCCGAGACCGTGGTCGGCGACAACGGCGTGCTGCTGCTCAGCATCCTGACCGGACGGGCCGTATCGCTGCAGCGCTGGGGCAAGGCGGAGGCGTCGCTCGCCGCTGCCCGGCAGGCGCTCGATGCCCATCGTCGCGCCGCCGCGCCGAACTGGGCCACGATCACGAACCTGACCTTCATGCTGGCCGATGGCGCCGTGGCTATGGGCAAGCGCGCGGAGGCGGACGATTACCTCTCGGCCGTGCTGCAGGAATACGACCGCGATCCGTCGCGCGTCGAAACGAGGTATGCCGCCATCGCGGCCGTCCGGCTGGCCGAGTCGCTGCGCGCCGCCCGCCGATTTGCCGAGGCCGAGGCGATGGCGCGCCGGGTCGTGGCGCTTCGCCTGCAGACCCAGCCGGTCGATCAGCGCGATGTGGCGCGTGCCCACCACGCGCTGGGATTGATCCTTTTCGGGCAGAAGAAGGTTTCCGAGGGCGCCGCCGAGGTGCGGCGGGCCATCGACACGATGCGGCATGCCGAAGGAGCGCCGCCGATCGAGCTGGCGGTCATGTACCAATGGCTGAGCGATTCGTACTTCGATGCGGGCTACTACGGCGACGCCGAGGAGCCGGCCCTGCAGGCGGTCGACTTGCTGTCGAAACAAGGCAGCGCGACCGAGCTGACCATCGCCCAGGTTCGCCTGTCGATAGTCTATCGTTATCAGGAGCGCCTTGCCGAGGCGGAGGCGCTGGCGCGCGAGGCGCTGGCCGTGCGGGAGAAGGCAGGCGCGGACGATGCGCTGGTCGCCGACGCGCTCTTCCACGTCGCGGCGGCGTTGCGCTGGCAGCGCCGGTACGCCGAGGCGGAACCGCTCCTGCGGCGATCGCTCGCCCTGCGCGAGAAGGCCTACGGCAAGGAGCACCGTCTCGTCCTCGCCGACATGAACGCGCTGGCCCTCAGTGTGCAGGGGCTGGGGCGGGCGACGGAGGCGGAAGCGATTTTTCGCGAGACGCTCGCCGGGCGCGAGAAGGTGCTCGGCGCGGAAGACGAGGACGTCGCCGAGACCCTGGTCTGCCTGGTCTGGAACCTGCGCCGGCAAGGCCGGTTCGCCGAGGCCGCGGCGATTGCCGATCGGCCGCTGGCGATCTACCGCAAGGCGCTCGGGGCGGATCATCCGGGCGTCGTGCGCGCGCTGTTGCCCCTGGCGACGATCCGGCAGGAGCGAGGGGAATTCGAGGAGGCCGACCGCCTGCTGCACGAAGCCTTGAGAATACGCCAGCGGGTCTACGGTGCGGACTCCGAGAGGGCCGCGGAGAGCTATGCCGACCTCGTGGGCCTCGCCGCGGCGCGCCGGCAATTCGAGGAGGGAGCCGGCTACGCCGAGAAGATGCTGGCGATCGTCGAGGGGCTTCATGGCCGCGACGATCCGCGGATCGTCGCGGCGCTCACGACCGTCGCTTCCTTTCAGATCCTGAGCGGTGATCTCGATCGCCCGGAGGCCACGTTGAAGCGCGTGCTCGCCATCAGCGAACGCGCCTGCGGGGCGCAGTCCGTGGCTGCAGGCTACGCCGCCCTCAACCTGGCCTACCTCTATCGGCTGCGCGGCCGGTTCGGCGACGTCGAGGCCTACTACGATCGTCCCTTGAGGATTTTCGAGACGGTCCTGGGGCCGGAGAATCCCGCGGTCGCCGACGCGCTTCTGTGGCGTGCCGATTTCGAGATCGCCACGGGGCAGGCGGCCGCTGCCGAAGCCTCGTACGACCGTGCCTTGTCGATCTATGCGTCGGCCTTCGGGGAGGACAGCCCGGCGCGCGCGGCGGCGCTCGCGCGCAAGGCGATCTTCCTGATCCAGCTCGGGCGAACCGCTGAAGCCGAGCGGCTTCTGAAGGATTCGATCGCCCTGCTGCGCAAGGGCGCCGGCCGGGAGACGCCGGCGTTGGCGATGGCTCTTGCCAATCTCGGCCTGCTCTACGAGGGGCTCGGGCGACGGTCGGAAGCGAAGGATTTCCAGGCGCAAGCGACGGCGATGCTCGGTCGACTCTACGGACCGAAGCGGATTCCCCCGGTTCTTTTCTCTCCCTTGCTCATGCCGCCGCCCCAGGAAATCTAGCGCGCAAGGTGTCGCCGCGGCGGAACGCATCTCAGGACGAAAGGGACAAGCCGCGCTCTCTTCGGGCAAGATGGACGCCGAAGCCATCGGAGGAGATCAATGAAGCTCGCCTATTCGCCCGCCAGCCCCTACGTCCGCAAGGTCACCGCCTGCGCCATCAAGCGCGGGATCGACGACAAGGTCGAGCGCATGAAGATCGGCACGACCGATCCGGAGCTGCTGAAGTACAACGCGCTGTCCAAGGTGCCGACGCTGATCACCGACGACGGCATGTGCATCTTCGACAGCCCGGTGATCTGCGAATATCTCGACAGCGTCGGCACCGCGCCCAAGCTCTTTCCGGCCGCCGGTCCGGCGCGCTGGAAGGCGCTGACCCAGGAGGCGCTCGCCGACGGTATCCTCGACGCCACCCAGCCGCGCCGCCGCGAGATCGCCCTGCCGCAGGACGAGGGGCGCAAGAGCTACATCGAGCTGCAACAGGGCAAGGTCGCCCGCGCGCTCGACGAATTCGAGAAGCAGGCCGAATCGCTCGGCAATCTCGACACGATCGGCGAGATCACCATCGGCTGCGCGCTGGGCTATCTCGATTTCCGCTACGCCAACGAGCCGTGGCGGCCGGGCCATCCCAAGCTCGAGGCCTGGTACGCCAAGGTCGTGAAGCTGCCGCCGCTCGCCAACACCATGCCGGTGGGCTGAGCGCCCCGATGTTCGACCTGCTGCTGCGCAACGCCACCGTCGCGACCATGCGCGACGGCGCGCCGTTCGGGCTGGTGCCCGGCGGCGCGGTCGGCATCGCCGGCGGCAAGGTCGCGTGGATCGGGCCGGACGGGCAAGCGCCTGCGTCCGGCGCCAGAGAGGTCTGGGACCTCGGCGGCAAGGTCGTGACCCCGGGCCTGGTCGATCCGCACACCCACATCGTCTACGGCGAGGAGGGGCTGATCGATTTCGAGGTGCTCTCGCAAGGCGGCCAGCGCTGGGACCTCGAGCCGCGCGGCGGCGGGGTCGGCGCCATGGTGAAGCGCACGCGCGCGCTCTCCGAGGAGGCGCTCTACGCGGCAAGCCGGGCGCGCATGAGCCGGCTGATCGCCAACGGCGTCACCACGGTCGAAAGCAAGTCGGGCGCCGGTCTCGACAAGGAGGTCGAGCTGCGCCTCATGCGCGTCTCGCGCGCGCTGGGCAGGGATCTGCCGGTCACCGTCGTCTCGACCTTCCTCGGCGCGCATGGGCTGGCGCCGGAGTACGCGGGCCGGCGGGACGACTATGTCGACTTCATGTGCCGCGAGGTCCTGCCCGAGGCGGTGAGGCAGGGGCTCGTCGACCAGGTCGACGGCTTCTGCGACAAGGTCGGCTTCAGCCATGCGCAGATGGGCCGCCTGTTCGCTGCCGCGAAAGCCCACGGGCTGGGCGTCAAGGCGCATTCGGACCAGTACACCGACTTCGGGGCGGGCGCGATGGTCGCCGGCCATGGCGGCCTGTCGGCCGATCACCTCGAATTCGCCTCGCTCGCCTCGGTGCGCGCGATGGCCGAGGCGGGGACGGTGGCGACGTTGCTGCCCGGCGCGCATTTCACGTTGCACGAAACGCGCAAGCCGCCGGTGGACATGTTCCGCGAGATGGGTGTGCCGATCGCCCTGGCGACCAACTGCAATCCGGTCAGCTCGCCCACGGTGTCGCCGGCCTCGCAGATGCACCTTGCCTGCTACCTGTTCCGGCTGACGCCCGAGGAAGCGCTGCGCGGCTTCACCGTCAACGCCGCGAAGGCGCTCGGGCTCTCGGACGAGGCGGGCCTGATTGCCGTCGGCCGTCCGGCCGATCTTGCCGTCTGGGAAACGACCGACCCGCGCGGCATCGCCTACGCGATCGGCGGGGCAGCGTGCCTCGGCGTCGTGAAGGACGGCGTCGTGGTCCATCGGGCGGCGATTCCGGAGTTCGCCAGGTCATGAACGCACGCGAGAAGCTTCTGGGTTGGCTCGATGCGGAGCGCGAGCGGCAGGTCGGGTTCCTGCGCGCCTTCACGCGCATCGACACCTGCAATCCGCCCGGCGACACGACCGAGGCGGCCGATTTCTTCCGCCGCTTCCTCGACGCCGAGGGGCTCGCCCATCGTACCGAGGCACCGCAGGCGGCGATGCCCAACCTGATCAGCAGCTTCACCGGCGCAAAGCCCGGCCGGCATCTGGTCCTGAACGGCCATCTCGACGTGTTCCCGATCGGCGACCGCTCGGTCTGGAAGGGTGATCCGCTGTCGGGCGAGATCGCCGACGGGCGCGTCTACGGCCGCGGCACGGTCGACATGAAATGCGGCACGACGGCGCTGCTGTTCGTCCATGCCTACCTGCATCGCCTCAAGGACGCGCTGCCCGGCAAGGTGACGCTCACCGTCGTTTCCGACGAGGAGACCGGCGGCAAATGGGGCGCGGAGTGGCTGGTCAATCACTGCGCCGACGAGGTGCTGGGCGACTGCGTGCTCAACACCGAGCCGAGCGGCCTGCACACCGTGCGGTTCGGCGAGAAGTCGATGCTGTGGGTTCGTTTTCGCGTGAAGGTGCCCGGCGGGCACAGCGCCTATCCGCACACCAGCCCGAGCGCCAACAAGATCGCCGCCGCACTGGTCCGCGATCTCGAGGAGATCGAGCGGATCGAGCCGGACGATCCGGAGGTCGTGCGCGCGACGCTCACGCGGGCCGACGTGCGGGCGGCCGCGGACAGGTCGCTCGGTGCCGGCGCGGCGGACGTGGTGCGGCGCGTGTCGGTGAATGTCGGCGTCATGCAGGGCGGCGTGAAGGTGAACATGCTGCCGGCCGAGTGCGTGCTCGACGTCGACTTCCGTCTCCCGGTGGGAATCTCGCGCCGGACCGTGCTCGACGCGATCGCCGCGATCGTCGCGCGCCATCCGGCCGTCGCGTTCGAGGAGCTGCTCGAGGGCAATCCCGAAGCGAACTGGTGCGATCCGACGCACGAGATGGTCGGACACCTCGCACGCAATGCCGCCGCCGCGCTCGGCTACGAGCCCCTGCCGATCGTCAGCCTCGGCGGCACCGACACCCGCTTCTGGCGCGCGAAAGGCGTGCCGGCCTATGTCTACGGCTGCTCGCCGGCCGGCATGGGCGGCGTGGACGAGGCGGTGAGCATCGCGGAATTCCATCACGTCCTGCGAACCCACGCGCTCGCCGCGCTCGACTACCTGATGGCCGGCGCGCGCTGACGCTTGCTTGCGTGTTTTGGCTGACGGCCGCCGGGCGGCCTGCCATCCTGTGAGCGGACGATCATGAAGGATGGGATGAGATGCCGGCACGGACGGGCGAACAGTTCCTCGAAGGGCTGAAGGGCCCGCGCGCGGTGTGGGTCGACGGCGAGCGCGTGAGCGACGTCGTCGGCCATCCCGCGCTGAGCGGCGCGGCGCACGCCCTGGCCGAGGTCTTCGACCTGCAGCATGCCGAGGCCGCGACCTGCCTCATGCCCGATCCCGAAACCGCCGAGCCGATCGCCGTCAGCCACATGATCCCGCGCTCGCGCGAGGACCTGGCGAAGCGGGGCAGGGCCCTGCGCCGCGTCGCCGAATATTCCGTCGGGCTGATGGGCCGCACGCCGGACTACATGAACGTCACCTATGCGGGCTTCGCCGGCCGGCCCGACGAATGGGGCTCGCACGGCAACGAAGCCGGTGCCGAGCGGCTGATCGCCTACCAGAAGTTCCTGCGCCGCGACGACATCTCGCTGACCCACACCATCGTGCAGCCGACCGTCGACAAGGCGACCGGCGATGCGCCGGTGGCGGGCAACGAGCATGCGCTGCGCAAGGTCGGCGAGACGGAGCACGGCATCGTGGTGCGCGGCGCGCGCGTGCTGGCCACGCTGGCACCCTTCGCCGACGAGCTGGCGGTCTACCCGGCCGCGCCGCTGCCGCCGGGCGCCGACGCCTATGCGCTGTCCTTCTGCATCCCGATGGGGGCGCCCGGGCTGAAGTTCCTCTGTCGCGACAGCGTCTCGACCTCGGCCAACCGCTTCGACCATCCGTTGTCGGGCCGGTTCGACGAGCAGGACGCGTTCGTGATCTTCGACGATGTCGAGGTGCCGCGCGACCGGCTGTTCATCGACTGCAACCTCAAGACCTACAACACGGTGATGACCACGAGCTGGCCGCCGAACATCCAGCAGCAGACCATGATCCGCGCCTCGGTGAAGCTCGACTTCGCCTGGGGCGTGGCGCTGCGCATGGCGGCGGCGATCAATGCGGCCGACCCCGAGACGATGCGCATGATCGGCGAGATCTGGAGCTACGCCGAGCTGACCCGTGCCGCCGTGGCCACGGCCGAGGCCGAGGCGCGCGAATGGCCGGGCGGGATGTGGACCTGCGCGGCCTCGCCGCTCCACGTGCTGCGCGGCATCCTGCCGATCTGGTTCCCGCGGGTGAACGAGATCCTGCGCCTGATCGGCTCGCACAACCTGTTCGCCACGCCGACCGCCGCGCAGATGGCCGATCCCGACCTGCGGCCGCTGATCGACCGCTACCTGCCCGGCGCCAAGGGCCTGCCGGCCGAAGAGCGCATCCGCACCTTCCGGCTCGCCTGGGATTTCGCCGGCAGCGCGCTGGCCAGCCGCAACGAGCAGTACGAGCGCTTCTACCTCGCCTCCTCGGCGCGCAACATGGCGCGCCACCTCACCTTCACCGACCGCGGCCGCGCCGACCGCCTGGTCGACCGCTTCCTGAAGGAGCCGTGCTGAGGCTGCTGCAGCCCGTCGCCCCGACCGCTGCCGAGTGCGGCGCCGCCATTGTTGCGGCGGCCATGTCGCCGGGAGCGCGGCTCTCCCGAGCCGCTCTTTCTTCGGCTTGCGATACCCTATGAGCGGCTCTGGAGAACCGCTCCCAGCAAGCCGCGCCGCAACCAGG
>CAMFJT010000188.1 GCA_945957125.1 uncultured Rhodospirillales bacterium
CAGGGCCTCGTGATCGTGGCCACCCTGGCGACCGCCTATGTCGCAAGCCACTTCTTCCGCGCGGCCAACGTCACGATCGGGCTCGACCTGATGCGCGACCTGCGGATCGGGCCGGAGGCGCTGGGCGCGCTGACCGGCGCGTTCTTCTTCGGCTTCTCGGCCATGCAGATCCCTTGCGGCTTCTTCCTCGACCGCTTCGGCCCGCGCCGCACGGTATGCGGCATGCTGGCGGTCGCGGTGGCCGGCGCGACGCTGTTCACCCTCGCGCCCAATTGGCTCGCCCTGCTGGCGGGCCGGACGCTGATGGGGGCGGGGTTCGGCGTCATGCTGATCGGCAGCATGGTGGTGATCTCGCGCTGGTTCCCGCCCGACCGCTTCTCGACGATGGCCGCGATGGTCCTGTCGATCGGGCTGCTCGGCAACCTGGCCGCGACCACGCCGCTGGCCTGGGGGACCGAGCAGATCGGCTGGCGCGGCGTGTTCGGCCTGATGGTCGGCTTCACCGCGCTGGCGGCGCTCGCGGTCTGGCTGGTGGTGCGCGACGCGCCACCCGGCCATCCCTTCCTCGCGCGCAAGACCGAGACGCCGGGCGAGATGCTGCGCGGCCTGATGGAGGTGCTGCGCAATCCCAGCCTGCCGTTCATCCTGACGCTCAATTTCTGCAACTACGCCTGCACCTTCACCGTTCAGGGCCTGTGGGGCGGACCGTTCCTGCGCGAGGTGCATGGCCTGAGCCGCATCGAATCGGGCAACGTGCTGCTGACGGCGGTGATCGCCTATCAGTGCGGCATGCTGACCTTCGGCCCGCTCGATCGCATCCTCGACACGCGCAAGTGGATCGCCGTGGGCGGCACGACAGCCATCGCCCTCATCCTCGGGACGCTGGCGCTGGTGGGCAACGCGCCCGCCTGGCTGGCGATCGCGGCGATCGTCGGCATTGGTTTCCTGAGCGCGTCGAGCACCATGATCATGACGCACGGCCGCGCGACGTTCCCGGACCGGCTGATCGGGCGCGGCATCGCCACCATGAACACCTGCGTGATGCTGGGCGTGGCCTGCATGCAGACCCTGTCCGGCGTCATCCTGGGCGCCTTCGAGCCGATGGCCGACGGCGCCCGCTCGGAACTGGCCTACCGCAGCCTGTTCGGCTTCATGTGCGGGGTGCTGCTGGTCGCGGTGTCGATCTACGCCCGCGTGGCGGATGTGCGGCCGAGCGACGAGGTGCGCGCCCGGGCGGCGGAGGGGACGCGGCTCGCCTGATGGTTCGTTGAGCGGCGGCCGTCAAAGTGGGATCATGCCCGCACCTTGGGGAGGACAACGATGGCGAAACTGGTGGTGATGTACAGCAAGCCGTCCGATGCGGCGGCGTTCGACGACTATTACTTCAACAAGCACGTGCCGCTGGCCAAGACGATCCCGGGCCTCCGTTCCTACGAGGTCAATGCCGGTCCGGTCGCCACGCCACAGGGGCCGTCGCCCTATCACCTGATCGCGACCCTGACCTTCGATTCGATGGCGGCGATCGGTGCGGCTTTTGCTTCGAAGGAAGGCCAGGCCACCGCTGCCGATGTCGCGAACTTCGCGCAGGCCGGCGTGCAGATGGCGATGTTCGATACGCGCGAGGTGTAGAGAAGCCAGCATGACCAAGCCGGTAGTCGGGGTGATCGGGAACGCCCATGTCGTCAACGATCGGCACAACGTGCAGGTCGTGGGCCAGCGCAACATGCGTGCGGTGGCCGAGGTGGCGGGCGCCCTGCCGCTGATGTTCGCCGCGATCCCGGACGTCACGGACATCGATGCGCTGCTGGGGGCGGTCGACGGCGTCCTGCTCACCGGCGGGCGGGCCAACGTCCATCCGACCTATTTCGGGGTCGAACCCTGTGCCGCGCACGAGCCCTACGACCAGGAGCGCGACGCGATGGCGCTGTCGTTGATCGAGGCCTGCGTCGAGCGGAGCGTGCCGCTGTTCGGCATCTGCCGCGGCCTGCAGGAGATGAACGTCGCCTTCGGCGGCTCGCTCCATCCCGAGATTCGCGAGCTGCCGGGCCGCATGAACCATCGCATGCCGCGGCTCGAGAACGGCGAGATCCATCCCGATCCGAATGTCGTATTCGCCGACCGCCACGAGGTCCGGCTGCGGACCGACGGTGCATTCGCGAAGCTGCTCGGCTGCGAGGCGATCCGGGTGAACTCGCTGCACGGCCAGGGCATCCTCGAGCCCGGCAAGCGCGTCGTGCTGGAAGGCATCGCCGAGGACGGCACGATCGAGGCGATCAGCATCGCCGACGCGCCGGGCTTCGCCCTCGGCGTCCAGTGGCACGCCGAGTACGACCCCCAGACCAACCCGATCAACCGCACCCTCTTCGAGGCCTTCGGGGCGGCGCTGCGCGAGCATCGCCGCGCCCACGGCAGACCCTCATAGAAGCTACGCCGTCGCGACCTTGGTCCAGAGTTGGCGGGCCTCGCCGTCGGGGTCGTTCGCGACCTTGCACTCGTCGTCGAGGATCATCGTGGCGCGCTTGTCGGTCGTGTAGGCCGGCCAGGCGGGCAGGGAGTCGTTCGACGGGTTGCCGTTGCGCGCGAAGGTGGCCCAGGTCTTCGAGACGCGGTCGGCGAGGGCCTGGCCGCCCGGCTTCTGGTGCGCGTCGCCGATCACCGGCAGCGTGTCGAACACGAACGGCACCTCCATCGAATGCGGCGCTTTCAGCCGGCCGCCGAAAGCGGGCGACTCCCAGTCGAAGCGGTACATCCAGAGCGGCGCCCCGGCCTGCGCCGCCTTGCGTTCGCCCAGCATCATCGAGCGGACCTCGAACATCGAGCCGGTCATCGCCTTGATCAGGCGGTCGGACGGGCTGGCCGAGGGCAGGGCGCGGCTGTAGTAGGCGAGCAGCCCGTCGGTCGCGTCGCCCGCGACGGCGGAGACGCGCTTGCGCAGGTCGTCCTCGGTGACGGCGCGGTTCCACACGACATCGTCGGGCGCGAGATAGATCGCGAACTCGTCCTTGGTGCCGCCGACCAGCAGGGGGATGGCCGCCGAGAGCGCCGTCGCCGCCGGGTCGTAGGGATGCGCCGGAAGCACCTTGCCGTCGACCACCGGGCCGAAATTGTAGCGGTCGAGCAGGACGTGGCGCGGCTTGGGCAGCATCTTCTGCGCTGGCACGATCGCCTCCTGCAGCTTGGCCAGCGGCATCGCCTGCAACTTGTCGAGGTCGTTCGGTCGCAGCTCGTAGTGCTTGAGCACCGCGTCAGCCAGCCGTGTTGTGCGCTCCGGTTCAGCGAAGCGCACGGCGGAGCCGCTCTCGATGATCGCCTTGTGGAACAACCCCTTCGCGGCCGGCATGCCGAGCAGCGCGCTGACCTTCCCGCCGCCGCCCGACTGGCCGAAGATCGTGACGTTCCCGGCATCGCCACCGAACTGGGCGGCGTTGTCGCGCACCCATTCGAGCGCGGCCACCAGATCGAGCGCGCCGACATTGCCCGATTGCGCGAACCGATCGCCGCCGACGGCCGAGAGATCGAGATGGCCGAACACGTTGAGCCGATGGTTGACCGCGACCAGCACGACGTCGTGCTTGCGGGCGAGGTTGGTGCCGTCATAGCGCAGCGAGTTGGCCGAGCCGTAGGAGAAGGCGCCGCCATGCAGCCACACCATTACCGGCCGCCTGGCGTTGTCGAGCGCCGGCGTCCAGACATGCAGGGTGAGGCAGTCTTCGCCGACCGGCAGCGTATCGACCGGTCCCCAGACGCGCGCGAGCTCCGGCCGCTGCGGACCGCTGGGCGCCTGTGGCGAGCGTCCGGCATAGGCCGTCGCCTCGCGCACGCCGGCCCATGGCTCGGGCGTGCGCGGTGGCATGAAGCGGTTCGCGCCGGCGGTCGAGGCGCCATAAGGGATGCCCTTGAAGACCTGCACGCCGTCCGCGCTCATGCCGCGGACCTTGCCGCTGGTCGTGGTCGCGATGGGGGCTTCGGCCGCCCGGGCACTGCCGGTGCCGGTAAGGGCGGCCGCGGTGAGGCCGAGCGAGGTTCGCAGCACGGTTCGGCGGGTCGTCATCCGGTTTCCTCCACGATTGGTTTTGGCGATATTGGTCCCATGACGCGGAAAATGCACCTCAACCTGTTCATCCAGAGCCGCGGGCACCACGAGGCGTCGTGGCGCCACCCGGATGCCTCGCCGCTGGCGCTGACCGACATCCGCTTCTACGAGGACATGGCGCAGCGCGCCGAGAAGGGGCTGTTCGATTCGATCTTCCTCGCCGACCAGCTCGCGCTCGACGCCGACGTGGGCCGTGCCGGCCGCACCTGGCTGGAGCCGATCACGGTGCTCGCGGCGCTCGCCCGCGCGACGAATCGGATCGGTCTGATCGCCACGGCCTCGACCACCTATACCGAGCCGTTCAACCTCGCCCGCCAGTTCGCCTCGCTCGACCATATCAGCGGCGGCCGCGTCGGCTGGAACATCGTGACCTCGTGGCTCGCCACCGCGGCGCGCAATTTCGGCGGCGACGGGCAGGTCAGCCACGCCGATCGCTATGCCCGCGGCGAGGAGTTCATGCAGGTCGTGAAGGGCCTGTGGGATAGCTGGGCCGACGACGCGGTGATCGACGATCGCGCGTGCGGGCAGTACGCCAAGGCCGACCATATCCGCCCGATCGACCATGCCGGTGCCTATTACAAGGTCGCGGGGCCGCTCAACATGCCGCGTGGTCCGCAGGGCCGGCCGGTGTTCGTGCAGGCGGGTTCCTCCGACACCGGCCGCCGGTTCGCCGCGCGCCATGCCGAGGCGGTGTTCACCGCTCAGATGGAAAAGGCGACGGCGCAGGCCTTCTACGCCGACCTCAAGGCGCTGGCGGTAGCCGAGGGCCGGGCCGTGGACCAGGTGCAGATCCTGCCCGGCCTCAGCCCGCTGATCGCCGCAACCGAGGCCGAGGCGCAGCGCCAGGTCCGCGCGCTGAACGATCTCACCGATCCCGAGGTCGGGCGCCGGCGCCTGTCGAGCCGCTTCGGCGGACATGACTTCTCGCACCTGCCGCTCGACAAGCCCTTGTCGCCCGAGGACTTCCCCGATCCCGGCACCGTCGAGGCCGCGCGCAGCCGGACCGAGGTGATCGTCGGCCTCGTGCGCCGGGAGAAGCCGACCCTGCGCCAGCTCCTCGCGAGCCTCGCGGGCGCGCGCGGCCACTACACGGCGGCCGGGACGCCCGAGCAGATCGCCGACCTGATGCAGGGGTGGTTCGAGGACGGCGCGGCGGACGGCTTCAACGTCATGCCGCCGGTGCTGCCGGCCTCGCTCGATATCTTCGTTGCCGAGGTCATCCCGCTGCTGCAGCGCCGCGGACTGTTCCGCACGGCCTACGAAGGCGAGACGTTGCGCGAGCACTACGGTCTCGCCCGGCCGCCGAGCGCATTTCACGCCGCCGGCTGAACGTGGCACGATGCCGGCCGGCATCGACATCGGGGGAAGCATGGATCTCAAGGGCAAGGTCGCCGTCGTCACCGGCGGCAACGGCGGTTTGGGGCAGCGCATCTGCCACGCGCTCGCGGCACAGGGCTGTCACATCGCGGTCGTCTATGCCCAGAGCAAGGACCAGGCCGACGGCGTGGCGCGCGACCTGGAGAAGCACCAGGTCGGCGCGGCATCCTTCGCCTGCAACGTCACGCAGCGTGACCAGGTGCAGGCGATGGTCGACGACGTGGTGAAGCGCTTCGGCCGGCTCGACATCCTGATCAACGACGCGGCCTACAACAAATCGATCCCGTTCAAGGACCTCGACAACCTCACCTACGAGGAATGGACCAAGATCATCGACATCAACCTCACCGGGCCGATGCTGACGACCAAGGCCGCCGGTGCAGTGATGAAGAAGCAGGGCAGCGGGCGCATCGTCAACATCTCCTCGGTCGCGGGACTCGGGCCGACCGGCTCGTCGATTGCCTACGCCGTCTCCAAGGCGGGCTTGATCCACCTCACCAAATGCATGGCCGTGGCCCTGGCGCCCGAGGTGCTGGTGAACTGCGTGGCCCCCGGCCTGCTCGAAGGCACGCGTGCGACCGCCAACCTGCGGCCCGAGGCGATCGAGACCGGGCGCAAGGCTTCTCTGCTCGGCGTCGCCGCCGACAAGGACGACTGCGCCGACCAGGTCGTCACCATGTGCCGGACCAACACCATGACCGGCCAGACGATCGTGATCGATTCCGGCCGCACGTTTCACTGAGGCTTTCGCCATGAGCAACCAATCCGGCCTGACCTTCACCCACTGCGCCGTCACGGCTGCCGCCGCCGGCCACGGCCACGACCACAGCCATCCGCGACGGCGCGAGGTCGTGGTCGCGGGCAAGCGGGTGAAGACCGTCGACATCCACGCCCATTGCTGCGTGCCCAAGGCGATGGCGGTGATCAACCATCCGCTGGAGGCACCGGGCCTCTTGATGGAGGACACGAGCACACGCATCGCGGCGATGGACGCGCAGGGCATCGACGTCGAATGCCTCAGCATCAATCCGTACTGGTATCGCGCCGGCAAGGACGAGTCCGCCGAGCTGATCCGCCTGCAGAACGAGGCGCTGGTCGAGTTCTGCGCCGCGCAGCCCGACCGCTTCGTCGCCTTCGCCACGGCGGCGCTGCAGCATCCGGAGCTGGCGGCCGAGCAGGTCGAGCAAGCGGTGAAGAAGCTCGGCTTCCGGGGGGTCAGCGTCGGCGGCAGTGTCGATGGCCGCGAGTTGGCCGATCCGAAGTTCCATCCGTTCTGGGCCAAGTGCGAGGAGCATGGCGTGCTGGTCTTCCTGCACCCGACCGGCACGCGCGAGCTGGAGCCGAGTGGCCGGCTGACCGGCAGTGGCCTGCTGACCAACACGATCGGCAACCCGCTCGAGACGACGATCGCGCTGTCGCACCTGATCTTCGAGGGCACGCTCGACCGCTTTCCCGGGCTCAAGATCTGCGCCGCGCACGGTGGAGGCTTCCTCGGCTCCTACGCCAACCGCTCCGACGCGGTCATAAAGACTTTCCCGAACCGGGTCGGCCCGCTGCCTAAGAAGAAGCCGACGGCTTACTTGCGCGACGGCCAGCTCTTCTTCGACACGATCGTGTTCACGCCCGAGGCGCTGCGTCATCTGATTGCCGAGACCGGCGTCGGCCAGATCATGATCGGCACCGACTATCCATTCCCCTGGACCAGCACCGAAGTCGATCTCGTGATGTCGACGCCCGGTCTCAGCGACGAGGATCGCATCGCCATCCTGGGCGGCACGGCGCAGAAGCTGATGGGCATCAAGCCCTGAGCGACCCCGCAACGCTCGACAGGTTTTACGCGCGCATCCAGGCGTTGCGCGCCAAGACTGTCGCCAACGGCTGCACCGAGGGCGAGGCGCTGGCTGCCGCCGCCAAGGTGGCCGAGCTGCTCGACCGCTACGACCTGTCGCTGACCGATGTCGAGGTCCGCGCGGCGCCGTGCGAGCGGCGGGCCTACGAGACCCGTAGCAGGAAGCGCATCCCGCTCGACGAATGCATCGGCGCCATCGCCGAGTTCTGCGATTGCCGCGTCTGGCGGGAGAAGGATGCGGCGAAGGAGGTACGCTACGTCTTCTTCGGCCTGCGCGCCGACATCGAGGTCGCGCACTATCTGACCGAGCTGGTCGATTCGGCCGTCCGCACCGAGCTTGGTCGCTACAAGACCTCCGCTGAATACCGCCAGTTCCGCCACCAGGAGCGTCATCTCGCCAACGCGTCATTTGCGCTCGGCATGGTCGCGTCGATCGCCGACAAGCTGACGGCCCTGAAGGCCGAGCGCGACCAGGTGAAGAACAGCACCGGCCGTGGCCTCGTCGTCCTGAAGGCCGCCGTCGTCGACACCGAGTTCGACAAGCTCGACCTCAAGCTCCAAACGGTCGAGCGCCCGCGCCGCATGATATCTCCCGACGCCTACGATGCAGGGGAAGTGGCGGGGGCATCGCTGCCGATCAACCCTCATGCTCCTCGCCCCCGCTAGGGGGAGAGGTGGGGAGAGGGGGGTTACGCACATCTCTTTCAACCCCCTCTCCTAGCCTCTCCTCCTAGCGGGGGAGAGGAATATGAGGGCGCGTCTTGCGCCACGGTGTGGCCGTTTCGTAGGCGTGGGCGGCGCGGAACAGGGTCGGTTCGGTGAAGGGCTTGCCGGAGAGCTGCATCGACACCGGCAGGCCGCCCTCGCCGAAACCCGTGCAGATGCTGATCGCGGGAAAGCCCGTGACGTTGCACGGCATGGTGAAGGAGGGCTTCTCCATGTTGGCCCACTTGGCCACGTCGGCGATGCGCGGCGCTTCGCCGGGCTGGGAGGCGCTGACGATGATGTCGAGATCGGCCATCGCCTCCGTCATCTCGCGGCACAGCAGCCGGCGGCGGCGCGTGGCCTGCACGATGTCGGCGCCGCTGAAGGTCGCGGCCAGTGCCACGCGGTCGCGGAACAATTCGCCGTAGTCGTGGAAGCGCTCGCGCATCCACGGAGCATGCAGGGTGAAGGCCTCGTTGATCATCAGCAGGTAGCCGACCGCGTGATACTCGGCGGCGGGCGACAGGGTGATGTCGCGGACTTCCGCCCCTTCCTTGCGGAAGAAGTCCATCGCGGAGTCGATGCCGGCACGCGTGGCATCGGAGGCGCGATGGTCCGCTTCGAAGAAGTGGCGCACCACGCCGATGCGCAGGCCCTTCACACCCTTGCCGATCTCGGCAGTGAAATTAGCGACGGGACGATCCACGCTCGCCGGGTCCTCGGGATCGTGGCCGGCCATGGCCTGCAGCAGCAGCGCGCAGTCCTCCGACGTCCAGGCCATCGGCCCGGCATGGTCGAGGCTGAAGGCGAGCGGCAGGATGCCGGCGCGGCTCGACAATCCGTAAGTGGGCTTGATGCCGGCGATGCCGCACAGCGCGGCCGGCCCGCGGATCGAGCCGCCGGTGTCGGAACCCGTGCCGCCCAGGATGAGGCCGGCCGCGACCGCCGCGCCGGTGCCCGACGAGGAGCCGGCGGTGAAATGATCGGTGTTCCACGGATTGCGCGCGGGCGGCCATGGCAGGTCGAAGGAGGGGCCGCCGAAGGCGAACTCGTGGGTCGCCAGCTTGCCCAGCATGACCGTGCCCGCGTCGGCCCATTTCTTGACCGTGTGCGCATCGCGCGTCGGCACGTTGTGCTCGAGCAGCCTCGAATGCGCCGTCGTGCGGATGCCGGCGGTGTTGTAGATGTCCTTGTGCGCGATCGGGATGCCGTCGAGCGGGCCGCGCAAGGCGCCCGACATCTGCCGCGCCTCCGCCGCTTTCGCGTCGGCCAGCGCGCGTTCCTCCGTCACCAGCAGGAAGGCGTTGAGCTTCGGATCGAGCTGCCTGATGCGATCGAGATGCGCCTTTGTGAGTTCGACCGGCGAGAGCGTCTTCGCGGCGATCTGCCGGCCCGCTTCGGCAACGGTGAGGATCTCCGACATCACTTCTGCACCACGTCGAAGGTGAGGGCAGGCTCGGCCTCGCGCGGCAACGGCGCGTTCACCCTCGCGAGCAGGCGCTGGACGATCTCCGCGCCGGGCATCATCGCCTTCGCCTGTTCGGGCGAATCGGGCAGGCCGGCGCGCGCGAGCAGCGTCCTCAACGTGGCTTCGTCGATCGGCGGGATACTCATGCCAGCAACTCCTGTGAGGCTGCCCGGGCGCGCAGGGCGCCATCGCGCGCCATGTCGGCGCACAGGCCGGTATAGACGGTCGGATCGAGCAGCTTGCCGATCGCCTTGGGATCCATATGGGCAGTGAGGCGCGGGTCGGCGGCCAGCAGCTCCGAGAACGATCTGCCTTCGACGAACGCCGCTTGTGCCGCGTCGTAGACGACATCGTGCGCATGCTGCCGGCCGATCGCCGCGCCGAGATCGAGCATCACGGCTTCGGCCATGATCAGCCCGCCGCCGAGATCGAGGTTGGCGCGCATGCGCGCGGGATCGACCCGCAGGCCACGCACGATCTCGGCCAGCCGGCTCAGCATGTCGCCGGTGGCGATGCAGGCGCGGGATTCGGCACTGTCCATCATCAGGCTGGTGGTGCGGTCGGCCTCGTGCTCGGTCGTCATCGCCTCCAGCGCCAGCGGCACCAGGCTGCGGATCTCGGCCGCCGCCGCGATGATGTCCTGGCAGAGCTTCGGGTTGCGCTTCTGCGGCATGGTCGAGCTGCCGACCGTGCCGGGCGGCACCGGCTCCTCGACCTCGCCGAACTCGGTCTTCATCAGCGTATAGATCTCACGGCCGATCTTGCCGCAGGTCGCCGCGAGAAGGCCGAGCACGCAGATGTTCTCGCCGAGATGATCGCCCAGCGCGCGCGACGGTACGGCCATCGAACCGAAACCCAGGATGCGGCCGATGCCCTGCTGTACGGGCGGTCCCTGCCTGCCGAGCGAGGCGAAGGTGCCCGCGCCGCCGCCAAGCATGGCGACGAACAGGCGCGGCGCCATCTGGCGCAGGCGCTCGACATGGCGCAGCAGCTCGTCGATCCAGACCGCGACCTTGTAGCCGAAAGTCGCGGGCACGGCGTGCTGGCCGTGCGTGCGGCCGGCCATCGGCATGTCGGCGGTCCGCTCGGCGAGGTCGGCCATCGCGGCCAGCACCGCGCCGATCTGGCGGAAGAAGATCGCGTGCGCCTGGCGCAGCACCAGCAGGTCGCCGGTCTGGGTGATGTTCTGCGTCGTGGCGCCCCAATGGACCCAGCCGCCGTGCGGTTCGCCGACGATGCGGCCCAGCTCCCAGACCAGCGGCACGAGCGTGTGGCCGGTGCGGGCGAAGCCCTCGTCGATCCGCGCGCGGTCCATCAGCGCGAGCCTGGCCTTGGGCGCGATCGCCGCGGCCGCTTCCGGCGGGATGATGCCGAGCTCGGCCTGCGCCTGGGCGAGGGCGGCCTCGACGTCGAGCCACGCCTGCCAGCGGTTCTCGATCCGGTAGAGCGCGCGGATGCCGGGATCGGCGACGCGCGTGGCGGTCGGCAGGGTGTCGCTAGCGGCGCTCATGGGCGACCTTGCTCCACAGCGGTCGGACCTCGCCGTCGGGATCGTCGACAACAGTGCTCGTGTCGTCGAACACCATCACCGGGCGCTTGCCCGCGGTGTAGGCCGGCCATTCGGCCTTGCCGGTCGCGGCGAACGCGACCCAGGTCTGCGACACGCGGTCGGCCAGCGCCTGCGCGTCCGGCTTGCGGTGCCGCTCGCCGATCACGTCGAGCGTATCGAACACGAACGGCACCTCGACCGAATGGCAGGACTTCAATCGTCCGCCGAATGCCGGCGACTCCCACGCGAAGTCGTAGACCCAGACCGGCGCCTTGCCGCGCGCCGCCTTGCGCTCGGCCAGCATGTTCGAGCGGACGGTGAAGTTAGACATCGTGAGCGCGCTGATCAGCCGGTCGGCGGGGCTCGCCGCCGGATCGCGGCGCCTGTAGTAGGCACCGAGCGTGGGCGCTGCCTCGCCGGCGACGGCGGCCAGGTGCTTGTCGAACGCGGCTTCGTCCAGCGTGCGGTTCCACACCGCGTCGTCGGGCGCGAGGAAGATCGCCGATTCGTCCTTGGTGCCGCCGACCAGGATCGGGATGTCGTCGGATATCGCCGGCGCGTCAGGGTCGAACGGATGGGCGGGCAAGACGCTGCCGTCGATCGCCGGCCCGAAATTGTAGCGATCGAGCAGGGGAAGGGCGGGGCGCGGCAGGGTCGCCTGGGCCGGAACGACGGCTTCCTGCAGCCGTTCGAGCGGCAGGCCGGCGAGCTGGTCGGCGCTCACGCCGAGATGCTTCAGCACCGCATCGGCGAGCCGCGTCGTACGCTCGCGCTCGGCGAAGCGGACGCTGGCGCCGCTCTGTACGATGGCCTTGTGGAACAGGCCCTTGGCGCTCGGCATGGTCAAAAGGGCGCAGACCTTTCCGCCGCCGCCCGACTGGCCGAAGATCGTGACGTTGCCCGGATTGCCGCCGAAGCGGGCAGCATGGTCGCGCACCCATTCAAGCGCCGCGACGAGATCGAGCACGCCGGCATTGCCCGACTGCGCGAAGCGCTCGCCATGCGCCGACAGGTCGAGATGGCCGAAGATGTTGAGCCGGTGGTTGACCGCCACGACCACGACATCGTTGCGCCGCGCGAGATTCACGCTGTCGTAGCGGGGCGAGTTGGCCGAGCCATAGGAAAAGGCGCCGCCGTGCAGCCAGACCATGACCGGACGCTTGCCGTCGTCGAGTCCCGGTGTCCAGACATGCAGCGTCAGGCAGTCCTCGCCGACGGGCAGCGTGTCGACGGCCCCCCAGACCGTCGCCAGCTCGGGCCGCTGCGCCGCGGCCGGCGCCTGCGGCGAACGGCCGGCATAGGCCGTTGCCTCGCGCACGCCGCCCCACGGCGCGGGCTTGCACGGCGGCATGAAGCGGTTGGCGCCATCGGTCGAGGCGCCGTAGGGGATGCCCTTGAAGACACTCACGCCTTTCGACACGTAGCCCGCCACGCGGCCCGATGCCGTCTCCACAACAGGCATCGCCACGCGCACGTCGACATCCCCCGCCATCGCGCTTCTCCCTTTTGTCGGCGAGGGAGGGTGCGCGTGCGGCCGGTCAGCGTCAACGCGTCATCGCCGGGACCGCGCCACTCCG
>CAMFJT010000189.1 GCA_945957125.1 uncultured Rhodospirillales bacterium
GGAGCGGCGCTTCTGGTTCTATCCGCCGTTCCACCCGACCAACTCGGTGCTGCTGCACCGCCAAGCCGACGACGTCCTGCGGGTCGACTTCCAGCTCGGCCGCGACGCCGATCCGGACGAGGAGAAGAAGCCGGAGAACATCGACCGTCGCCTGCGCGAGATGTTCGGGCCTGACGCACGCTGGGAGCACGAATGGTCGAGCGTCTACACCTTCACCTGCCGCATGATGGAGCGCTTCGTGCACGGCCGCACGATTTTCGCCGGCGACGCCGCGCACGTCGTCTCGCCGTTCGGCGCGCGCGGCGGCAATGCGGCCGTGGCCGACGTGGACAATCTGGCATGGAAGCTCGCGCGGGTCGTGAAGGGCGAATCGCCGGCCAGCCTGCTCGGCAGCTATTGCGAGGAGCGCCGTGCCGCCTCGCGCGAGAATATCCGCCAGTCGACGCGCAGCACCGACTTCATCACGCCGAAGTTCGAGGCCTCGCGCCTCTTTCGCGACGCCACGCTGTCGCTCGCGCGGGACTTCCCCTTCGCCCGCTCGCTGATCAACAGCGGCCGCCTGTCGGTGCCGACGACGCATGCCGGATCGGCGCTCGACACACCCGATATCGATGATGACTGGTCAGGCGGTCCCGCGCCGGGGCGGGCGATGATCGATGCACCGCTCGGCGACGGCTGGCTGGTCGAGAGGGTCGGCCCGGATTTCACGCTGCTGGCCTTCGACGCGGACGTGGCGGCGCCGGAGGAAGTAACGGCGCTCTCGGTCGAATGTAGCGAGCTGCTGGCGAAGCGTTATGACGCGCAGCCCGGAACGGCCTACCTGATCCGCCCGGACCGCTATGTCGCGGCGCGCTGGCGACGCCCCGATCCTGGCGCGGTGCGCGCTGCCGTCGCCCGCGCGACCGGACGATAGGAGGCCGCCATGGAAGGCGCGTTGCGACGCACGCTGAACCTCGACAAGCCCGACGACCTCTACAACGCCCTCGTCGACGCGCACAAAGGGCTGAGCGATGAGCAGTGCCGCGCCTTCGATGCCCGGCTGATCCTGCTGTTGGTGAACCATATCGGCGACGCGGAGGTGATCCTCGAAGCCCTCGAGGAGGCCGCGCCATGAAGGACGTGCTGGTCGGCCGCCTGGCCCTCGTCACCGGCGGCGGTCACGGCAACGGCGCGGCCATCGCCCGCGGGCTCGCCGCGGCCGGCGCCGAGGTGATCGTTACCGACATCGATGGCGAGGCCGCCCGTACCATCGCCGATTCGATCGTGGCCGACGGCGGCAGGGCGCGCGGCTTCGCACTCGACGTGGCCGATGCCGAAGGCTGCCGCGCGCTGGCGCAGGACATCGCCTTGCTGGTCGGGCCGATCCGCATCCTGGTCAACAACGCCGGCATCTTTCTGCGCGGCAACCTGTTCGCCGCCGACGGGCGCGAGCGTTGGGAGAGGACGATGGCGGTGAACGTTCAGGGGCCGTTCAACGTCACCACCGCGTTCGTCGACCAGCTCAAGGCGACGAGGGGCTCGATCGTCAACATCGCCTCGATCAACTCCTTCGTGGCGCAGGCGGGAGCGGGCGCCTATCCGGTGTCCAAGGGGGCGATCGCGCAGTTCACGCGCGCACTGGCCTCGGAGCTTGCGCCCGACGGCGTGCGCGTGAACGCGCTGGCGCCCGGCCTCATCGCCACCGCCATGACCGAGCAGACGCGGGCCGATCCCGCGCGGCTGGCCGCATTTCTGGCCCATGTGCCGATGAAGCGCGCCGGCGAGCCGGAGGAACTCGCCGGCCCGGTCGTCTTTCTCTGCTCCGACGCCGCGAGCTACATCACCGGCGCGATCCTGCCGGTGGACGGGGGTTATCTTGGCATCTGATGTCCGTGTTCGCGCGGCGACGGTCGACGATGTCGATCTTCTGCACCGCTTTTCGATCGATCTCGCGACCTACGAGGACGAGCCGCACGCCGTCGGCTCGACACCTCAGACCCTTGCGCGCGACGGCTTCGGCGCGAACCCGCAATTCGCTGCGCTGATCGCCGAGCGCGCCGGCAAGCCGGTCGGCTTTGCGCTCTACACCTTCAACTACTCGGTCTGGACTGCCGCGCGCGGCATCTTCATCGAGGATATCTGGGTGATCCCCGAGGAGCGCCGCGGCGGCGTGGCCCGTGCCCTGATGGTGGCGCTCGCGAAGGAGTGCGCTGCCAAGGGCTACAAGCGCATGGACCTCAACGTCCTCGACTGGAACCCGGCGCGTGGCTTCTACGAGAAGATCGGCTTCCGCTGGATCCGCAACTGGCTGCCCTACCGCCTGAGCGGCGAGGCGCTCGAGAAGCTGGCGGCCTCGTCGTCCTGAGAAGGCTGTAAATCTTCCGGGTGCTCGCCGCGCTCCCAGCAGCATGAGCATCATCGGGAAAAATTCACAAGCTCTCAGGATGAGATCTGTTGATTGCCGGCCTCGTCGGCGACGGAACGCCTACGTCTTCTTCGTGAGCCCCATCACCCGCCCTGCCTTCGCGGGGCGCGGCAGGTCCTTGTGGGTGGCCCATACCGCCTCCAGCCGCTCGGCAACCTGCACCGGCCAGGGTGCCGAGCGGCGGGAGGCGTAGTCGATGTTCATAATGATCGATTCGTTGGTCGCCGCCAGATAGCCCTGCTCGGCGTGATGCATCTCGTGGAACAGGTGCACGCGCTTGGCGTCGCGGGCGAGGAGCTGGGTGGTGAAGCGCATCGGCGCGCCGCCCTTCATCTCGCGGTCGTAGGTGACGTGCGTCTCCAGCACGAAGGTCATGCCGAGCTTGCCGTCGACATAGCGGCGGCCGAGCCCGATGTTGCGCATGAAGGCACCCGAGGCCTGGTCGAAGGCGGTGACGTAGAAGGCCAGGTTCATGTGGCCGTTCCAGTCGACCCATTCCGGCAGCACGGTCGAGGTATGGACATCGAGCGGCGCGCGCGTCACCAGCTCGGGCATCTCATAAGGCAGCGTGACGAGCATGGACGCTACTTCTTCTTGATGCCGATGAGCCGGCCGGCCTGCGGCGGGCGGGGCAGGGACGCATGCGCGGCGGAGAGTTTCTCGATCCGCTCCATCGCCCAGTCAGGCCAGGGCGCGGAGCGGCGCGTGGCGTAGTCGATGTTCATCAGCATCAGCTCGTTGGTCGCGGCGAGATAGCCTTCGGTGCCGTGATACATCAGGTGGATGTAGTGGATGCGCTTGGCGTCGTGGTCGAGGATCTGCGTCGTGATGCGCAGCGGATCGCCCTCCTTGACCTCGCGGTCGTAGGTGACGTGCGCCTCGAGCACGAAGGTCATGCCGATCTTCTCGCGCGTATATTCCCAACTGCAGCCGAATTGCTGGCACAGCGTGTCGGTCGCCTTGTCGAAGGCCACGACGTAGAAGCCCACGTTCATGTGGCCGTTCCAGTCGATCCACTCGGGCAGCACGGTAGCGCGATGCACGTCGAGCGGCGCGCCGAGGTCGGGTTCGATCATGGGGTATGGAGGTAATTTCATTCGGGCGGACCGTAGCGAAGGGAGCGCCTCCGCCGCAAGTTCCGCGAAACAACCCTCATGAGGTCCTCATGGCAAGGAAACCCAAGGCGCTGATCCTGGGCGTCGGCGCGGAACGCGGCATCGGTGGCGCGGCGAGCAAGCGCTTCGCGAAGGAAGGCCATCACGTGCTGGTCGCCGGCCGGACGGCGGCGAAGATCGACAAGGTGGTCGAGGCAATCCGCAAGGATGGCGGCTCGGCCACGGCCGTGACGGTCGACGGTACCAAGGAGGACGAGGTCGTCCGCCTGTTCGACCGCGCGATGGCCGACGACGCCGAGGGCACGCCGGCCGACCTGCTGGTGTTCAACATGGGCAACAACGCCGCCGTCGATTTCCGCGAGATGACCGCGCAGCATTTCGAGGATTCCTGGAGGGTCGGCTGCTTCGCCGGCTTCCTGTTCGGCCGCGAGGCGATGCGCCGGCTGGCGCCGCTCGGGCGCGGCACGGTGATCTTCACCGGCGCGTCGGGCTCGATGCGCGGGCGGCCGCGGTTCGCCGCCTTCAACGCCACCAAGGGCGGGCTGCGGCTGCTGGTGCAGTCGATGGCGCGCGAGTTCGGGCCACAGGGCATCCATGTCGCGCACGTGATCATCGACGGCGGCATCGAGGGCGACCGCCTGCTCTCGCGCATGCCCGGCCGCGCCGAGCAGGTCGGCCCCGACGGGTTGCTCAAGGTCGATGCCATCGTCGACAATTACTGGCATCTCCATCGCCAGCAACGCAGCGCCTGGAGCCACGAGATCGACCTTCGGCCCTTCAAGGAGACGTTCTAGTCTTCTCCTCCCGGCGCGCGAGCGCGGGGAGGAAAGGACTCATGCGCTTTCTCTTCTTCGTCGGCGGCTGGAACTTCGGCGGAATGGAGACCGCCTACCTGTCGCTCATGAAGGGGCTGAAGGCGCGGGGCCACCAGCCTGTCGCGATCGTCTGCGGCTGGACCGACGGGACCGTGCCGGAGCTGCTGGAGCAGGCGGGCATTGCGTATCACCAGCTCCGCCTCGGACGGCTCTATCTGCGCAATCCCTATTGGACCTGGCACACGTTGTGGCGGATGCCTGGCGCGCGCTGGCGCCTGCGGCGGCTCGCGGCGACGCTGCGCCCCGACTGGGTGGTCTTTGCCGAGCTGCAGATGGTGCTGATGCTGGCGTCGCTGCTGCCGGCGAAGCGCGCGATCTACCTCCAGTCGGAGCCGGGCCGCCTGTTGCGCCACGACTGGTCCCGGCGTGCGATCGAGAGCCGGCTCGACCGGTTCGTCTGCGTTTCGCACTTCATTGCCCGTGGTCTGCCGGTCGACCGGCGCAAGATCGCCGTCGTCCACAACGGCGTGGCGCTGCCCGAGGCCGCGCCGTCGGTGCATGCGCCGGTGCGCATCGGCATCGTGGGGCGTATCACCGACCAGAAGCAGCATCTCGTCCTGCTCGAGGCGTGTGCGCGGCTGAGGTCCGGCAGCTTCGAGCTGCATGTCGTGGGCGCCAAGAGCGGCGCCCATGTGCGCGATGTCGAGGAGAGGATCGCCGCGCTGGGCCTCGGTGAGGTCGTGTGTTGGACGGGATTCATCGCCGATCGCGACGCGCTCTATGGGGGGCTCGACATCGTCGCCGTGCCCGCGATCGACGAACCGTTCGGCCTCACCGTGCCCGAGGCCGGCGCCTATCGGCTGCCCGTCGTGGTGGCGCGCTCCGGCGCTTTTCCGGAGTTGGTGCAGGACGGTGTCAACGGCCTCCTCTTCGAGCCGGGCGATGTCGAAGGCTGCGCGCGGGCGCTGCAGCGCTTGATCGACGACCCGGCCTTGCGGCACCAGCTCGGCGAGGCTGGCCGCGCGCGCGTGGCTTCCGATTTCACCATCGAGAAGATGGCGACACGCTTCCTCGCCGCGCTCGGCGCTTGAGTCAGGGAAGCGCCGGCGCTGTCCGTGCGCCCGACCGCGTGCCGGAGGGCCCGCCGAACAGGATCTGAACGAAGCCCGCCACGATGCCGAGCGATACGCCGAACCGCCAGGCCAGGTCGTAGTTGCCGAACATGTCGAAGATCATGCCGCCGCCCCATGCGCCGATCACCGAGCCCATCTGGTGGATCACGAACGACACGCCCAGCAACGTGGCCATGTTGCGCGTGCCGAACAGGTCGGCAACGTAGCCGGACACCAGCGGAATGACGCCCAGCCACAGCATGCCCATCGCCGCGGCGAACAGGATCGTCGTCACGGGCGTGGGCGGGAGCAGGAAATAGATCATGAGCACGACCGATCGGCCGAGATAGGTCAGGCCGAGCAGCACGTTCTTGAGATAGCGCTGTCCGAGGTATCCCGCCATCAGGCAGCCGGCAATGTTGATGCCGCCGATGATGGCCAACGCCGTGGCGCCGAGCATCGGGTCCTGGCCGCACAGTGCCAGGTAGTTCGGCAGGTGCGTGTTGATGAAGATCAGCTGCAGGCCGCAGACGAAGTGCGTGCAGCACAGGACGACGAAGCGCCGATTACGCAGCGCCTCCGCGATCGCGGCGACCGCCGAGCTCCGCTGCAGCGCAGGCTGCGGCAGACGGTCGACCCGGCCGGTGACCATGGCCGCCGGCACCATCGCCGCCGCGAGCAGCACGAACAGCGCGGCACCCCATCGCCAGTCCCAGGCGCCGAGCAGCGCCTGCAGGACAGGCGCGATCACCAGCGTGCCCACCGACGAGAAGGCGCCGACGATGCCCAGCACCACGCTGCGTCGCTCGGGTGACGCGGCGCGGGCGGTCGCCGTCATCGCCAGCGACGAGCCGGTGCAGGCGATGCCCACGCCGATCAGCATCTGTGCCAGCATGAACGTTCCGAGGCCCGTGGCGGCCGTCATGACGGCCATCGCCGCGACATACGCCGTCGCGCCCAGCACCATGACCGGACGCAGCCCCCAGCGATCGGCCATCGCGCCGAGCGGCGCCTGCGACAGGCCCCAGACGACGTTCTGGACCGCGATCGCGAAAGTGAAGTCCGACGCCGACAGGGAGAGCGCCTGGGTCATCGGTGGCAGGAAGAGCCCCAGGCACTGACGCATGCCCATCGCGAGGCTCATCATCACCGACGCGGCAATCAGGATCGGCAGGGCATTCGCACGGCTCGCAGCGGTCATGACTGGCGCGCTTCCTCGTTTGTTTTGTATTTTGCGTCAGCCTGCCCGGATCGCGCGTCACGTCAAGGGCTACGGCGATCCGAATTGGACGGCCTGTGCCTTCAAAATTGCGCGATTTCGACACGGAGAGCGGCTAGAGTCTGCAGACCGGGTGCCAATCGCGGCGCCCGGGAAGACCTTGTTGCGTCCTTCTGTGGAGGGAATGTCGATGTTGAAGAGAGTAGCGGCAGTCACCCTGGCCGCCCTCCTGCCTGCCCTGCCTGCGCTGGCCGAACCGGCCATCTTCACCTGGACCGGCTACGGCCTGAACGTCCCGGGAAGCGGCAAATGCCCGACCTACAAGATGACGATCGATGTCACGGTCGTCGGCACGGACGTGCAGGGACGCTTCCAGCAGGAAGGCCGGCCGGAGCGGAACTTCAAGGCGACGCTGGGCGCCGACATGAAGTTCAAGACGACGGCGATCGTGGGCGGCGGCAACAAGATGGATGTCGTGGGTTCCGTCAAGCCGGGCGCCTCGACGATCATGCTCGACGGCTATTGCCTGTTCGAAGGCAAGCTCACGCCGAAGTAGTCGGTAAGACCATCGGTCGACTCGGTCGACCGCATTCTCTTTCCTCGCTGCGCTACGATAGCGAGGAAAGAGCGTATGAGCGCGGCTTCCGAGTGCCGCGCCGCCGGCGCACCGAAGCTGCTATTGAGCGACCCAGAACGTGTCGGGCTGGTAGAGCCCGATATATCCGCCCGGATCCCAGGCGTGATAGCCTTCCTTGGGCACGTTGCGGATCTTCGGTCCCACGACGACGGGCTGGCGGATGCCGTTCACGGTGCCGATCGAGAACACCTCGTCGGCGTTGGCAGCGAGGATCTCGTCCCACGCCTTGCGGCGCACCGCCGGATCGGTCGAGGTCTCCCACTCCCGCAGATAATCGGTCAGCCGGCAGGCCGACGGCAGGTCGCATTGCTCGCCCTGCTTGCCCTTGGATTCCACGTACATGCCCCAGCGCGACCACTGCAGGCCGCCCTGCATGGTCGGCGCGAACTCCCGGGGGCTGGTGTCGACCGTCGGCACGGCGGTCACGACGCCGGCGTAGGCCGTCATGATCGCCTCGCCGGAGAACGCCCTCAGCCGGAAATTCTCGAGCGTCTGCGGCTTGACCAGCAACTTGATGCCGACCTTCTTCCAGCACTCGCCGATCAGCGTCAGGGCGTCGGTGTCCTCGGTCTCCTCGCTCGAAAGCTCGACCACGATGGTCGCCGGCCGCCCGTTGGGCAGCAGGCGGATGCCGTCGGAGCCGCGCTTGGTCAGGCCGGCCTCGTCGAGCAGCTTGTTGGCGAGCTTCGGATCGTACGTCGCCCACTTGGTCGCCAGCTCGGGCTTGAACAGCTCCGAGCGCGCCATGACCGTGTTGTTGGAGGGGGTGGCGAGGCCGAGATAGACCGACTGGTTGAGCTCGTCGCGGTCGATCGCCACGGACAGCGCCCGGCGGAAGCGGACATCGCGCATCAGCTTGCGCCACTCCTCGTCGCTGGCATTGAGGTTGGGATAGAGCGCGAGCTGCGAGCCGGAGCCGGACTCCCACAGATAGACCCTGACTCCCGACTGCTTGGCGCTCTTCTGCAGGAAGGTGTAGTCGCGCATGTTCAGATAGCGTGACTGCAGGTCGGCCTCGCCGAGACCCGCCTTGGCCGGGACCAGATTGGCCGCTGCCACCGTCATGATCACGTCGTCGATGTAGGGAAGCTGCTGTCCCTTCTGGTCGATGCGGTGGAAGTAGGGGTTGCGCACGAAGACGAAGCGCTGCGCCGGCGGAACCGTGGTGAGGACCCACGGGTTGAGCGACGGCAGGTCGACGTTGCTGTTGCCGTACATCGCGTCCTGGCGCTTGAAGACGTTCGCCCAACGGCTGCCCTTGTGGACCTTCAGGATATCGTCTTCGGGCGTGTACTTGCCGTGGAGCGTCTTCATGTAGTGCGCCGGCCGGAACAGGAAGAGGGGGGCGGCACGCGCCTGGCTCTCGATGAAGTGGGGATTGGGCTTCTCCCACGAGTAGCGGATCGTCCGCTCGTCGATGATGTCGACCTTGGGCGGCTTGCCGTCGACGAGCAGCTCGACCGACGGACCGGCAGGCGACAGCTCGCTGTTGTTGGCGACGTCCTCCCAGAAGAAGCGGAAGTCCTCCGTGGTGAAGGGATGGCCATCCGACCATTTATGGCCGGCGCGCAGCTTCAGCGTGAACTCGCGGCTCTCCTTGACCTCGTAGCTCTCGAGGATGTCGGGGTGGAGCTGGAACTTGTCGTCGTAGACGATCAGGCGGGTGTAGCTGTAGATCGTCATCAGACGGGTATCGCGCGCGGCCGACACCAGCATGTTGAGCTGGCCGCCTTGCTTGCCCGGACCGTCGCCGCCGGCGAATCGCTCGATGACCCGGGGTTGCAGCGGAATGCGCTTGTCGACCGGCGGCAAGGCGCCCGACTTCACGCGGGCCATCAGGCTCGGCGTCTCGTGCATGACCGGCAGCGGATCGGCGGCAAAGGCCGGCGCTCCCATCCAGCCGAACAACAGCGCCTGCGTCAGAACACGTCTTTTCATCGCTAGCCTCACTGTTTGTCCGTCGACCGGAAAGCCGACGGCGATGATACGCAACTCGCCTCGTTTGAGGTCCTTGGGCTCGTGCAGACAGTATGATCGAAAACAATGGCAGAAATCGCCGGACAATTGGCGCGTTGTTCAGAATATCGTCTGTTCGCCGCAGCGGAGGCGGGCCTGGCCGCCCCGTGGCGTCTGGCCGCACCTGCTGCGCTGCATTGCAACCGGATCGTCGTCGATCGCGCCGCGACGGCGGTCGTCCACGACGACCGTCGCTCGCCGGCTCATCGCGGGATCGCCAGAAGCTCGGCTGCCACCAGGTCGGGCGCGGAGATGATGCAGTTGTGGCCCGCCTCGATCGGGCGAAAGCGGATATGCGGCATGGTCTGCACCTTCTCGTGCATCCCGGCCGACACCGGATAGCGTGGCCTCGTGCACGCGATGTAGGTCATCGGCCGGCCGTTGCCGGCAGGATAAAACATGCGGATCGGCTTGGTGTAGCAGGCCAGGGGATGCGGCGTGAGCTGTCGATGCGTCCACGCAGCGAGCTCCGGATCGTCGATGATCAGGCTGCCGACCGGCGCGAAGGGCAGAACCTCGGTGCCGTTCACGACCTTGATAAGGGTCTTGCGCTTGGCGACGATGGCCGGCGGGATTCGACCGAAGATCGATTGCCCGTCCTGCGCGAGGCCGCCGTCGAGGATCGCCAGGTGTCCGATCCGTTCGGGCATCCGGTCGGTGACGAGGCTGGCGATCAGGCTCCCGAAACTGTGGCCGACGAGCACGATGTCCCGCAGGTCGTGCTCTTCGAGATAGGCCAGCGTGTCGGCAAGGAAGACGTCGTTGTCGATCTCCGGCGACAGCTCGGCCGCGCGCTCGCCGACGCCACGAAAGGGCAGGGCGCGCGCGTCGTGGCCGGCGGCGCGCAGCCGTTCGAAGACGAATTGCCAAGACCATGCACCCATCCATGCGCCGGGCAGGCAGAGATAAGTTCGCGATTTCGTCATCGTCACTTTCAGGGTTGGTGGGGTCGCGGGGAGCGCGGCTCTTCAGCGCGCGCCGGCCTGTGCGAGGATCGCGGCGAGCGCCTGATGGCCGCGCGCGCGGGCGTGCGCAAGCGACGTGACGCCCTGCCGGTCGGCGAGGTTCGGGTTGGCGCCGCGGGCGAGCAGGAGGCGGGCGATCTCGATGTAGCGCGCGCTGCCGTCGCCCAGGATCGCCACCTCGAGCAGCGCGGTCCAGCCGAGCCGATTGACGTGATCGACGTCGATCGCCGTCTTCAGCAGCTCCCGGACCGTCTCGACATGGCCGTGATGACAGGCCGGGATCAGCGCCGTGCCGCCATAGCGATTGGTGCTGCGCAGATCGGCGCCTGCCGCCAGCGTCAGCTTGAGGATCTCGAGGCGGCCCTCGGCGCCGGCCAGGAGAAAGGCGCTGTCGCGCTTGTCGTCCTGGGCGTTCACGTCGGCGCCCTCGGCGATCAGCCGGCGCGCGGCCTCTACGTCGTTGCGCGCCGTCGCCTCGATCAGGGCGCGGTCGCGCTCGGTGAGGGCGAGAGCGGGCACGGCGAGCAGGAGCGGCAGGAGCAGGAGCGCGAGGAGCCGTCTCAAGACCGCGCGTGCCGCCGCAGCGCCAGGCCGACGGAAATCCAGCCGGTGCCGACGAACAGCAGGTCGACGCCGAGGAAGATGCCGAGCACATAGGCGCTCGACACCGGCCATTTCGCGACGACCACCAGGCCGAGCAGGAAGCTGAGGATGCCCGAAAGCACGACCCAGCCCCACGGCGTGCCCTGCTTCATCTGCATTGCCAGGAAGATGCGCAGCAACCCGCCGACGATCAGCGCGATGCCCAGCATCAGGGTGAGCAGCGTTGCAGCCTGGAACGGATTCTGGATGCAGACGAAGCCCGCGAACACGTAGAGCAGCCCGAGCAGGCCCCACAGGATGCGCTGGCCCCATTCCTTGGCATTGAAGGCGGCGACGATCTCGACGACGCCGGCCATCAGCATCATGAAGCCGATGACGATCACCGCGGTGGCGGTCGCGAAGTAGACGCCGCTGCCCAGGGCGACGATTCCGGCGATCGTGGTGAACACCCCGAAGCCGACGATCCAGCCCCACTTGGAGCGCAGCGCCCGAATCCCGTCGGCGAGGTTCGGCGTCCCCCGATCGTTGTTGGTCGTCGACATGGCCAGCCCTTTCAGTGCGGAACAGTGCAGGTCGCAGTGTACGCCCGATGGTTGGCACCCTTCCATCAGCTATGTGACAATCCGTCCATGACCGACACACCGAAGAAAGAACCGCCGCCGGCCCGCCCGGCGACCACCGTCCTGCTGCTGCGCCCGTCCAGCCCGGGCGACGCGGCCTCACCCCTCGAAGTCTTCATGGTGGTTCGCCACCACGCCATCGACGCCTTCTCGGGCGCCCTGGTTTTTCCCGGCGGCAAGCTGGAGGAGGCCGACGGCGATCCGGGCCTGAAGGCGCGTTGCGCCGGCGCCGAGAAGATTTCCGCCAGCGAGCTCAAGTTCCGCGTCGCCGGCGTGCGCGAAGCGTTCGAGGAATGCGGTATCCTGCTGGCGCGCAAGCGCGGCCAGCGCAACCTGATCGCCGCGGCGGACCTCAAGGGCATCGAGGACCGCTGGCGCACGAAGCTGGTCAAGGACGAGGCGAGCATCGTCGACCTCGTGGAGGCAGAGGATCTCGAGATCGCCACCGACCTCATGACCCCGTTCGCGCACTGGATCACGCCGACCTTCGCGCCCAAGCGCTTCGACACCTGGTTCTATCTCGCCGAGGCGCCGGAAGATCAGCTCGCGCTGCACGACGGCTCGGAGTCGGTCGAATCGGTCTGGATCGATCCGCAGCAGGCGATCGCCGAGGCGGCCGCCGGCAAGCGCACCCTCGTCCACGCCACGACCAAGAACCTCGAGCTGCTGGCCGAGGGCGTCACCGTGACCGGCGCGTTGAGCCAGGCCAGCGAGCGCAAGATCGTCACCGTCCAGCCGTGGGTCGAGCAGCGCGACGGCAAGCGCTACCTGCACATTCCGGAGGGTGCCGGTTATCGCAATCTGGTCCGCGAGATGCCGCCGCAGCCCGTTCCGCAGGCCGGACGCTAGTTCCGTTTGCCCCGCCCGGCCCGCCGCGCTAAGAGCAGGTGAACGAGCGTTCATCGGAGGAAAGACGAGATGGTTGGAATCGTGGCTTATGGCGCATACGTGCCGCGCCTTCGTCTGAGCCGCCAGGCCGTCTATGACGCCAACAAATGGTTCGCCGCGGGCCTGCGCGGGCTGGCCAAGGGCGAGCGCTCGATGGCCAACTGGGACGAGGACTCGATCACCATGGCGG
>CAMFJT010000190.1 GCA_945957125.1 uncultured Rhodospirillales bacterium
TCGACCTCACGCGCGAGCGCGACAAGCTCGAGCGGTCGCTGGGCGGCATCAAGGAGATGGGCGGCACGCCTGACATGCTGTTCATCATCGACACCAACAAGGAAGCCATCGCGGTGCAGGAAGCCCGCAAGCGCGGCATTCCGATCGTGGCGGTGCTCGACAGCAACTCCGATCCGGACGGCGTCGACTATCCGATCCCGGGCAACGACGACGCCATCCGCGCCGTGTCGCTCTATTGCGAGCTGATGTCGAGCGCGGTGCTCGACGGCATCCGCGCCGAGATCGCCGCATCCGGCGGTGACGTTGGCGCGCTCGACGAGCCGCCGATGGAAGAAGTCCCTGTTGCCGAAGCCGACGGCCCGGCGGCCGAGGCAGCGCCGGCCGAATAGGCCGGCCCCTCTGGAGACCAACGCGGGGCCGGTCGCAAGACCGGCCCTTATTGCACTTGATGGAGCACGACGATGGCTGAGATCACCGCTTCCCTGGTCAAGGAGCTGCGCGAGAAGACCGGCGCGGGCATGATGGATTGCAAGAAGGCGCTGAACGAGGTCGCGGGCGATCTCGAGAAGGCGGTCGACTGGCTGCGCACCAAGGGCCTGTCGGCGGCGTCCAAGAAGGCCGGTCGCGTGGCGGCCGAGGGCCTGGTGGGCGTCGCCGCGGACGGCACGCGCGGCGCCGTCGTCGAGGTCAATTCCGAGACCGACTTCGTCGGCCGCAACGAGCAGTTCCAGAAGTTCGTCGCCGCCGTGAGCAAGCTGGCGCTCGACAACGGCGGCGACCTCGCGAAGGTCGCGTCCTCGCCGTTCCCGGGCTCGAGCCGCGACGTCCAGGGCGAGCTGACCAACCTGATCGCCACGATCGGCGAGAACATGAGCCTGCGCCGTGCCGCCATGCTGTCGGTGTCCGACGGCGTCGTGGTGGCCTACACCCACAACGCCGTCGCGCCGGACCTCGGCAAGATCGGCGTGCTCGTGGCGCTCGAGTCCGCCGGCGACAAGGCCAAGCTGGCCGCGCTCGCCAAGCAGCTCGCCATGCACGTTGCCGCGACCAATCCCCAGTCGCTCACGGTCGCGGAGCTCGACCAGGCCGCGATCGAGCGCGAGCGCGGCGTGCTGACCGAGAAGGCCAGCCAGTCGGGCAAGGCCGCCGACATCATCGCCAAGATGGTCGAGGGCGGGCTGCGCAAGTTCCACCAGGAAGTCGTGCTGCTCGAGCAGGCGTTCGTGATCGACGGCAAGACCAAGGTGTCGAAGGTCGTCGACGATGCCGCCAAGCAAGTCGGCGCGCCGGTCCGGCTTGCAGGCTTTCTGCGCTTTGCGTTGGGCGAGGGTATCGAGAAGAAGTCGGAAGATTTCGCTGCCGAGGTGGCCGCGCAACTCAAGAAGTAGTATGACCGACAGTCGACGCGGGCTAGCTATGCCCGCGTCGCCCAAGAACTGACTGAGGCCCCCGAATGCCGCCGGCTCCCCGCTACCGTCGTGTCCTGCTGAAGCTCTCGGGGGAGGGCCTGATGGGCGAGCGGGAATATGGCCTCGACCCGAAGATGGTCGAGATGGTCGCCCTCGAGATCAAGACCGTCGTCGAGATGGGCGTGCAGGTCTGCGTCGTGATCGGCGGCGGCAACATCTTCCGCGGCGTCTCGGCCGCGGCGTCGGGCATGGACCGCGCCAGCGGCGACTACATGGGCATGCTGGCGACGGTCATCAATTCATTGGCGATGCAAAGCGCTTTGGAGCGGCAAGGGCTGCAGACCCGTGTACAGTCGGCCATTCCGATGACCACCGTCTGCGAGCCCTATATCCGCCGCCGCGCCGCGCGCCACATGGAGAAGGGCCGCGTCGTGATCTTCGCCGCCGGCACCGGCAATCCCTTCTTCACGACCGATACCGCCGCCGCGCTGCGCGCCGCCGAGATGAGCGTCGACGCAATGCTGAAGGGCACCCAGGTCGACGGCGTCTATTCCGCCGATCCGCGCAAGGACAAGAGCGCGAAGCGCTACGAGACGCTGACCTACATGGACGTGCTGCAGCAGGATCTGCGGGTGATGGATGCCTCGGCGATCTCGCTGGCACGCGAGAACCGCATCCCGATCATCGTCTTCGATATCCACAAGCCCGGATCGTTCGCCGAAACCATCGGCGGCCTGGGCACGTACACGATCATCAAGGACGGGGGCTGAAGGATGAGCACAGACCTCAAGGAGCTCGAGAAGCGCATGCAGGGCGCGATGGACTCGCTGAAGAAGGAGTTCCAGGGCCTGCGGACAGGGCGTGCGTCGGTCAACCTGCTCGACCCCGTGATGGTCGAGGCCTATGGTCAGCGTATGCCGCTCAATCAGGTCGGCACGGTCAGCGCGCCGGAGCCGCGACTGCTGACCGTGAATGTCTGGGACAAGGGCCTCGTGACGCCGACCGCCAAGGCGATCCGCGACGCGGGCCTCGGCCTCAACCCGGCGCCCGACGGGCAGATGATCCGCATCCCGATTCCCGAGCTGACCGCCGAGCGGCGCAACGAGCTGGCAAAGCTCGCGCACAAGTACGCCGAGGGCGGACGCATCGCCGTCCGCAACGTCCGTCGCGACGGCATGGAATCGCTCAAGAAGGCCGAGAAGGATCACAAGATCTCGCAGGACGAGCAGCGCCAGAAGTCGGACGACGTGCAGAAGCTGACCGACCGCTACGTCAAGCAGGTCGACGACACGCTGGCGGCCAAGGAAAAAGAGATCAAGACCGTCTGATGTCGACAGCGCCGCTGCCTGCCGAGCCCGGCGGATCGTCGGGCCCCCATCACGTTGCCATCATCATGGATGGCAACGGCCGTTGGGCCAAGGCGAGAGGGTTGCCGAGGGTGGCCGGCCATCGGCGCGGTGCCGATGCGGTGCGACGGGTGATCCGCGGCGCGGGCGAGCTCGGCATCCCCGTGCTGACGCTGTTCGCCTTCTCGACCGAGAACTGGACCCGCCCGGCCGACGAGGTCAGCGACCTGATGGGCCTGCTGCGGCACTATCTGCGCAACGAGCTGGAAGAGCTCGGACGCAACGGCGCGCGGCTTCGCGTGATCGGCGATCGTGGCCGGCTCGCCCGGGACATCGTGGCCGATATCGCCGATGCCGAGCGCCGCACGCAGTCCAACACGCGCATCGACGTCAATATCTGCATCAATTACGGGGCGCGCGACGAGATCGTCCAGGCGACCCGCAAGCTTGCCTGCAAGGTGGCTGCCGGCGAGCTGGTCGCGGAGAAGATCGACGAAGCGCTGTTCGAGCGCGAGCTGCTGACCGCCGGCGTGCCCGACCCCGACCTGCTGATCCGCACCAGCGGCGAGCAGCGCATCAGCAATTTCCTGCTCTGGCAATGTGCCTATGCCGAGCTGGTGTTCGTCGACACGCTGTGGCCCGACTTCGGCAAGGAGCACCTGGAACGGGCGATCGCCGAGTTCCGCCGCCGCGAACGTCGCTATGGCGGCGTCGGAAGCTAACGCGCCCAAGGCGTCGCCGGCGCGCTTCCGCGGCCTGCTGCTCCGGGTCGTGTCGGCCGTCATCCTGGGGCCGCTGCTGCTGGCGGCGGTCTGGTTCGGCTTCCCCTGGATCGACCTGGTCGCCGCGCTCTGCGCCCCGCTGATGATCGGCGAATGGATCCGCCTGACGCGCCGCCGGCCCGTGGCGCTGGGCCTGGCCATCGTCTATTCGATCGCCGCCTTGCTCGCCCTGTTGTGGCTGCGCCACCAGCCGAACCATGGGCGCGAGACGATCTTCTGGATCCTGGCCTGCGTCTGGGCAACCGACATCGGCGCCTATTTCGTGGGTTCCCTGGCCGGCGGGGTCAAGCTCGCGCCGTCGATCAGCCCGAGCAAGACCTGGTCGGGCCTGGTCGGCGGCATGTGCTTCTCGGCGGTGGCCAGCGCGGCCTGCGGGCTGGTCTTCGACGCCGGGGAGACCGCGATGCTGGCGATCACCGGCCTTGCCATCGCGGTGGTGGCACAGGCGGGAGACCTGCTCGAGTCCGCCGCCAAGCGCCGGGCGGGAGTCAAGGACAGCGGCAGCCTGATCCCCGGGCACGGCGGTATCCTCGACCGTATCGACGGGTTGATCGCCGCGCTCGTCTTCATCGCGGCGATCCGACTGGCGACGGGAGGAGACTGGCCATGGGCATGATGCGTTGGACCGCGCCGTCGCCCGATACGCCGCGCCGCGTCACGATCGTCGGCTCGACCGGCTCCGTCGGCCAGAGCACCGCCAACCTCATCGCGCGCGCCCCCGACAGCTATCGTGTCGAGGCCCTGGTCGCCGGCAATTCGGTCGAGGCGTTGGCCGACCAGGCGCGCCGGCTCAAGGCCCGGTTGGCCGTCGTCGCCAATCCGCAGCGCTATCGGGCGCTGAAGGATGCCCTGGCCGGAACGTCGGTGGAAGCGGCGGCCGGTCCTGAGGCGGTGATCGAGGCGGCGTCGCGGCCGGCGGAATGGGTGATGGCGGCGGTCGTCGGCTATGCCGGATTGGCGCCGACTCTGACGGCGGCGCGACGCGGCGCGATGGTCGCACTGGCCAACAAGGAGGCGCTGGTCTGCGCCGGCCGCCTGCTGATCGACGCCGTCGCCGCTTCCGGCGGTGTCCTGCTGCCGGTCGATTCCGAGCACAACGCCATCTTCCAGGTGTTCGAGCCCGACCAGCGTGCCGCGATCGACAGGCTGATCCTGACTGCCTCGGGCGGGCCGTTCCGGACGTGGTCGCTGGCCGAGATGGCCGGCGTGACGCCCGAGCAGGCGCTGGCCCATCCGAACTGGGACATGGGCGCCAAGATCTCGATCGACTCGGCGACCATGATGAACAAGGGCCTCGAGCTGATCGAGGCACACCTCCTGTTCGGCTTGCCCACCGAGCAGATCGAGATCGTGGTTCATCCGCAATCGGTGATCCATTCGATGGTCGCCTATCGCGACGGCTCGGTGCTGGCGCAGCTCGGCACGCCCGACATGCGCGTGCCGATCGCCCATGCACTCGGTTGGCCGGCGCGCATCGACGGGCCGGCCGCCCGGCTCGACTTCGCCAACCTCGCGCCGCTCACCTTCGAACGGCCCGATTCCGGCCGTTTTCCCTCGCTACGTCTGGCACGGGAGGCGTTGGCGTTGGGCGGTCTGGCTCCGGTCGTGCTGAATGCGGCGAACGAGGTCGCGGTCGCGGCGTTCCTCGCCCGACGGATCGGCTTCCTCGACATCGCTCGCCTGGTGGAGGACGTGATGGCAACGGTCGAGGGAGCGGGGCCGGTCGAATCGCTCCAGCAAGTCCAGGCAGCGGATCGCGAGGCTCGGGAGAAGGTCGAGCTGGCCGTCCGGCGGCATCGCGTCTCGGTGTAGAGCGGAAAACAGTCAAAGGTCCTTCGCAGAATGCCCGACTTCGCCAGCCTGTTCACGACCTACCTGCCGTACTTCTTTCTGGTGCTGACGCCGTTGGTGTTCGTCCATGAGTTCGGCCACTACTGGGTGGCCCGGCGCTTCGGGATCCACGCGGAGGTCTTCTCCATCGGGTTCGGCCCGGAGCTGGTCGGGTGGACCGACAGGAACGGTACGCGCTGGAAGATCTCGGCAATCCCGCTGGGGGGCTTCGTCAGGTTCCTCGGCGACAACGACGCCGCCAGTGCCACGCATGACGGGGAGCCGCTGTCCGCCGAACAGCGCAAGCGCGCCTTCTTCACCCAGCCACTTTACGCCCGTGCCGCCGTGGTGGCCGGCGGTCCGGCCTCCAACCTGATCTTCGCCGTGCTGCTGTTGACCGGTTACTTCTATTTTGCCGGCGAGCCCTATACCCCGCCGACGATCGCGGTGACGGCGGACGGACCGGCCGCCAGGGCCGGCTTGCAATCCGGTGACAAGATCGTTCGGCTGGGCGGCAAGAGTATCGATCGCTTCGAAGACATCCCGAACCTTCAGTTCCTCTATCCTGGTCGGACGCTTCCGGTCGAATATCTGCGTGGCGGCCATCTTGTCACTGGAGAGATCGAGCCGAAATACTGCGAGCGCACGGACAAGTACAATAACGTTGCGCGCTACAGCGACTTCGGCATGGATCCGCTGATCCCGCCGATCGTCGGCGGATTCACCGCGAACAGCCCGGCGGCGGAGGCGGGGCTCAAGGCGGGGGACGTGCTGAAGGAGATCGACGGCAAGCCGGTCGGCTATTTCACCCAGATCCCCGAGCTGATCCGCGACAAGGCCGGCCAGCCGGTGACGCTGGTCTACTCCCGCGACGGCAAGGATTACACGACGACCATCAATCCGCAGGTCGACAGGGCGCCCGATTGCAACGGCAAGGAGGGCCCCGTAGCCCGCCTGCGCATCCATCCGGTCGCCAGCACCGAGATCCGCCACCATGGCATCGTCGGTTCGATGGGCGCGGGCGTACGGCACGTCTGGGGCATGACCACGATGTTCTATACGTCGATGGCGCAGATCGTGACCGCCAAGCGATCGGTCGACGAGCTCGGCGGCCCGATCCGCATCGCCAAGGCGGCGGGGGAGGCATCGTACGCCGGCTGGACCGGTGTGCTGCAGCTCGTGATCGCGATGTCGGTCGTGCTCGGGGTCTTCAACCTCCTGCCGGTGCCCGTCCTTGATGGCGGCCACCTCGCCATGTACCTCTATGAAGCCGTGCGCGGCAGGCCTATGGGCCTGAAGGCGCAGGAGGTCTCTCTCAAGATCGGCTTCGTCCTGGTGATCGGGCTGGCGCTGCTGGCCACCTTCAACGACATCAAGGGGATACTCTCGAAATTCGCACTATAGCTGGGGGACAAAAGGGATGACGAAGCGTCCTTGCCCGGTTTATGAAGTCGTAATGCTGAACCTTGCCAACGGCTTGCTGTGAAGGTGGCGCGGGTGAATTTGAACTTTCGGTGGGCCGTATGGATCGTCGCCGCGGTGCTGGCGTTTGCTGCGCCCGCGTTCGCCCAGCGCGGCCCGGTGGCGCCCTCTGGCACGATCACGGCCGTGCAGATCCAGGGCAACGTGCGTTCCGAGCCGGAGACAATCCGCTCCTATCTGCAGCTGAAGGAAGGCCAACCCTACGATCCGGCCGCAGCCGACCGGTCGCTCAAGGCTCTGTTCTCGACCGGCATGTTTTCCGACGTCGTGATCGACATGCAGGGCTCGACGCTGGTCGTGAAGGTGACGGAGAACCCGATCCTCAATCGCGTCGCCTTCGAGGGTAACAAGAAGATCGACGACGACAAGCTGCGTGACGAGGTTCAGTCCAAGCCGCGCCAGGTCTTCACCCGCGCGCGTGTGCAGTCCGACGTCGAGCGCCTGCTGACGATCTATCGCCGCGGCGGCCGCTACAACGCCGTCATCGAGCCGAAGATCATCCAGCTCGACCAGGGCCGTGTCGACCTCGTGTTCGAGATCGACGAGGGCGATGTCACGGGCATCAAGCGCATCAGCTTCGTCGGCAACGAGCATTTCAGCGACGGCACGCTGCGCGGCCGGATCAAGACCACCGAGAGCGCCTGGTGGCGCTTCCTGTCGTCGGACGACCGCTTCGATCCGGACCGCCTCAACCTCGACCGCGAGCTGTTGCGCAAGTTCTACCTGTCCGAGGGCTATGCCGACTTCCGGGTCGTCTCGGCGGTCGCCGAGCTCGCGCCCGACCGCGACGGCTTCTTCATCACCTTCACCATCAACGAGGGCGAGCGTTACAAGTTCGGCAAGGTCGAGGTCACGTCGCGCTTCCAGGGGCTCGATACGGATACCCTGAAGGGCTATCTGACGATGAGCGAGGGCGACTGGTACGACGCCGACGAGGTCGAGAGGACCGTGACGGCGCTGGCCGACGCCGTGGGCACGCTGGGCTACGCCTTCGTCGAGGTGCGACCCAACATCCGGCGCAACAAGGAAACCAACACGATCGACCTGACGTTCGACATCCAGGAAGGCCCGCGGGTCTATGTCGAGCGCATCAACATCTCCGGCAACACCCGCACCCTGGACAAGGTGATCCGCCGCGAGTTCCGCCTCGCCGAGGGCGACGCCTTCTCGACCGCCAAGGTCCGCCGCAGCCAGCAGCGTCTCAAGAACCTCGGCTTCTTCGAGAAGGTCGATATCTCCGCCGCGCCGGGCTCGGCTCAGGACAAGACAAACCTCGAGGTCCAGGTTGTCGAGCAGAGCACCGGCGAAATCTCCTTCGGCGCCGGCTTCTCGACGACCTCGGGCATCCTGGGCGACATCTCGATCCGCGAGCGCAACTTGCTCGGCAAGGGCCAGGACCTGCGCCTCGGCCTCTCGCTCGGCACGTTGAGCACCATGATCGACCTCAGCTTCACGGAGCCGTATTTCCTCGATCGCAACATCTCCGCCGGCTTCGACCTCTTCAGGACGTCGAACGACCGGCAGAACGTCGCCTCCTACAGCGACCGCAGCATCGGCTTCGCGTTGCGCGCCGGCTGGTCGTTCACCGAGCACACCCGCCAGAACGTGCGCTACACCCTGCGCCAGACGGACATCTACAACGTCCAGCCCTGGGCCTCGACGATCGTCCAGCAGCAGCAGGGAACGTCGGTCGTCTCCGAAGTCTCCGAGACGATCGCCTGGGATACGCGCGATCAGCGCCTCAATACGACCAAGGGATGGCTGCTGCGCAACACGGTGGCGCTGGCCGGCCTGGGCGGCACGCAGTACTACGCGCGCTCGACGATCGATGGCGTGTACTATCAGACGATCGTCGGGGATTTCGTCGCCTCGATCGGCGGCTCGGCCGGCGTCGTCGTGCCTTACAACAATTCGTCGCTGTTGATCAGCAGCCTGTTCTACATCGGCGGCGATACGCTGCGCGGCTTCCGGGTGGGCGGCATCGGCCCACGCGACGCCAACACCACCGATTCGCTCGGCGGCAAGTACTACTACACCGGCACCGCCGAGCTGAGCTTCCCGCTGGGCCTGCCCAAGGAACTGGGCATCCTCGGCAAGGCCTTCACCGACGTCGGATCCCTCTGGGGATCGGCCGCCAATCCGAACCAGGTAAGCATTCTCGACAGCACGTTGATGCGCGTTTCGACCGGCATCGGTATCCAATGGATATCGCCGTTCGGTCCGATCCGTGTAGACTATGCTGTCCCCCTGGTTAAGGAAAACTGGGACAAGACGGAGAACTTCCGTTTCAGCTTCGGAACGCGCTTCTGAGTGAGGACGGCGCCGACATGAACATGCAGACCGACAAGACCAGCATGGCGGCGTCGACCGCGACCTCGGTCGACATCAAGCGGATCCTGCAGATGATCCCGCATCGCTATCCGATGCTGATGGTCGACAAGGTGACCGAGATGGTGCTCGCGGAGAGCGCCGTCGGCATCAAGAACGTCAGCATCAACGAGCCGTTCTTCCAGGGCCATTTCCCCTCCGAGCCGGTCATGCCCGGCGTGCTGATCGTGGAGGCGATGGCGCAGACGGCCGCCGTTCTCGTGGTCGCGACCTTCGGCTCGGAATCCGAGGGCAAGCTGGTCTATTTCATGTCGATCGACGGTGTGCGGTTTCGCCGGCCGGTGACGCCGGGCGACCGGCTCGAGCTGCACGTCAAGAAGGCCCAGAGCCGCGGCAATGTGTGGAAGTTCGACGGCAAGGCGATCGTCGACGGCAAGGTCGCCGCCGAGGCCACATTTGCCGCCATGATCCGGGACAAGTAGCCAGGAGGAGGGGGAGATGCCCGATACCGCCGCCAACTATCGCATGCTGCACACGATGATCCGCGTGAAGGATCTCGACAAGTCGCTCGCGTTCTATACCGGTCCGATGGGCATGAAGATGCTGCGCAAGCGTGAGGTGCCGGAAGGCAAGTACACGCTGGCCTTCGTGGGCTACGGCGAGGAGAGCGAGCACTGCGCCGTCGAGCTGACCTACAACTGGGACCAGGAGAAGCCGTACGATCTCGGCAGCGGCTTCGGTCACCTCGCGGTCGGCGTGCCGGATGTCTACGGTGTGTGCGAGCAGGTCACGAAGAGCGGCGGCAAGGTCACTCGCGCGGCGGGGCCGGTGAAGTTCGGCACGACCGTCATCGCCTTCGTCGAGGATCCCGACGGCTACAAGATCGAGCTTATCGAGCGGAAGTAGGGTCCAAGGTCTTCCGCCGGGCCGCGCCACTCCAGTGGCGGGCCATGGGATGTTGCAATAGCAACGACGACGCGCCGCTGGATTGGCGCGCTGCCGGCCGAACGCTGCCGCTCAGCCGACCATCAGCCAGACGACTGCCGCCACGGCGAGCGCCAGGCTCGCCGCCGTAAGCCACGCCCGCAGGCTGGGCGGGCGTGTATTGTCGTTGGCCGCACGGCCGACGCGCACCACGCGCGGCGTCGTCCGGGGCTTCTGGGGCGTCGCCCAGGCAGCCGTCCGTGGCGAGCCGTGCGGGGAGCGCGACATGGCGGATTACCCGCGCAGGTGCAGGGGCTTGTAAGGCCGCTCGGTCTGGCCGCTGTACATCTGACGCGGCCGGCCGATCTTCTGGTCCGGGTCCTCGATCATCTCGTTCCACTGCGAGATCCAGCCGACGGTGCGCGCCACGGCGAACAGCACGGTGAACATCGAGGTCGGAATGCCGATCGCCCGGAAGATGATGCCCGAGTAGAAATCGACGTTCGGATAGAGCTTCTTCGAGATGAAGTAGTCGTCCTTCAGCGCGATCTGCTCCATCTCCATGGCCAGCTCGAGCAGCGGGTCGTGATTGATGCCGAGCGAGGTCAGGACCTCGTGGCAGGTCTGGCGCATCACCTTGGCGCGCGGATCGTAGTTCTTGTAGACGCGATGGCCGAAGCCCATCAGGCGGGTGTGGTCCTGCTTGTCCTTCACGCGGCTCAGGAAGCCCGGAATGTTCTGCTTGCCGCCGATCTCGTTCAGCATGTTGATCACGGCCTCGTTGGCGCCGCCGTGGCTCGGTCCCCACAGCGACGCGATGCCCGCCGCGATGCAGGCGAAGGGATTGGCGCCCGAGGAGCCGGCGAGGCGGACGGTCGAGGTCGATGCGTTCTGCTCGTGGTCGGCATGGAGCATGAGGATGCGGTCCATCGCCTTCTCGACGATCGGATTGACCACATAGTCCTCGGCCGGAACCGAGAACATCATCTTCAGGAAGTTGCCCGAGTAGGAGAGGTTGTTGCTGGGATAGACGAACGGCTGGCCGACCGAATACTTGTAGGCCATGGCCGCGATCGTCGGCATCTTCGCGATCAGGCGGTAGGACGCCACCATGCGCTGGTACGGATCGTTGATGTCGAGCGAATCGTGATAGAAGGCCGAGAGCGCACCGACCACACCGCAGCACACCGCCATCGGATGGGCGTCGCGGCGGAAGCCGCGATAGAAGGTGGTGATCTGCTCGTGCAGCATCGTGTGATTGGTGATGTCCTTGACGAACTTGTCCTTCTGCGCCTTGTTCGGCAGCTCGCCGTTCATCAGCAGGTAGCAGCACTCCATGAAGTCGCTCTGCTCGGCCAGCTCGGCAATGTTGTAGCCGCGATAGAGCAGCACGCCCTCGTCGCCGTCGATGTAGGTGATCTTGGAGCCGCACGAGCCGGTCGAGGTGAAGCCGGGATCGTAGGTGAACATCCCCGATTCGCCGTACATCTTGCGGATATCGACCAGGCGCGGCCCGATCGTGCCGTGCAGGATGGGGAAATCGTAGGATTTGCCGGTCTCGTTATCGGTCAGCGTGGCGGTCGACTTTGCCATTGGACTACTCTTTCGGCTCGATTTGACGGGATCGCCGACACCCTAACAAGCCGCTCCCGGAGGCGCAATTGCGCTGCCCGGCAGTCGTTCCGCCGCGCGCACGAGACAGCTCTGGATCGGCATGATCGGACCAATCAACATGCTGCGACGGCCCCGAGGAGCGTCTCTTAGCCGGCCGCGGCCAACAGCCTCTGCCGCGTCTCGGCAGGCCCCAGCACCGACAGGACCTCGAAAATGCCGGGCGAGGCAGTCGAGCCCGACAGCGCCACGCGGAGCGGCTGGGCGACCTGGCCGAGCTTTACGCCCTGCGCTTCGGCGAAGCGCCGGATCGCCGCTTCCATCGCCGGCTCGCTCCAGTCGTTCTCGCCCTCGAGCGCGGCCGCGAGCTTGCCGAGCAGGGCTTTCGCATCGCCGGTAAGCTGGGCGCGGGCCTTGTCGTCCGCGATCTCGGGGGCACCGTCCCGGGCATAGAAGATCAGCTTGTCGGCCAGCTCGACCACGGTATGCGAACGCGGCTTCACGCCGCCCATGCCGCGCTCGATGCGTGCAACCCCGGCCGGCCCGACCTTGCCGCCGATCTTCGCCTCGATGCGAGGCAGCACCAGCGGCAGGAGTTCGGCATCGGCCGTCTCGCGCAGGTAGTGCGCGTTGAGGTTGGTCAGCTTGGCCATGTCGAAGCGCGAGGCGGCGCGGCCGACGCCCGGCAGATCGAACCACTCGATCGCCTGCGCCGTCGAGATGATCTCGTCGTCGCTGTGACCCCAGCCCAGCCGAAGCAGGTAGTTGCGCAGCGCCGCCGGCAGGAAGCCCATGTCGCGATAGGCGTCGACGCCCAGCGCGCC
>CAMFJT010000191.1 GCA_945957125.1 uncultured Rhodospirillales bacterium
GCGCCTGGTCGGCCAGAACAGCCTCGCCGCTTTCGACAGGACCGACGTGATGTAGAAAGGAGGCCGTCCCGGCTCTTCCCGCTCTGGCGCTTTTGCGGCCCAGAGGATATCCATCGAGATCGCAGATCGATGGCGTTCCACGGAGCTGGAAATGAAGTTCGTGCGTATGCTGGTGTTTGCCATCCTGGGCGCCCTGGTGCCGAGCAAGGGAAGAGGCCGAGGGAGGACCGGCCACCAGCCGATCGACTGGACGCATGTCTCCCTCGATGCGATCGAGGGCGGCCCCTTGCCGACGGCCGACTTCAGCGGTCGCGTGGTCCTTCTCGTCAACACGGCGTCCCGCTGCGGCTTCACGGGTCAATATCGCGGCCTGGAGCTGCTGTGGCGTCGTTATCGCGACCGCGGGGTGGTCGTGCTCGGCGTGCCGTCGAACGACTTCGGCGCCCAGGAGCCCGGCAGCAACGACGAGATCAAGCGCTTCTGCAACACCGAGTTCGAGGTTACCTTTCCCCTCGCCGGCAAGCAGGTCGTGGCCGGCCCCCGGGCGCATCCGCTGTATCGCTGGGCGGCCGAGCAGACGGGCAAGATCGGCACGCCGAGCTGGAACTTCCACAAGATCCTCATCGGACGCGACGGTCGCGTGATCGACTGGTTCAGTCCGGTGAGCGGCGCCGGCCTCAATCTAGACCGCGCGATCGACACCGCGCTCGCTGCGGGGCGCTAGCCCGTCCTCCAGCAGAGGGCCGCGATGAGCCGGACCATCCATGTGCCGCCCGGGGTTTTCGACAGCCGCCGGTACGGATTCGCCCAGGTTGCGGTCGTGCCCACGCCGTTCGGCAAGGTCGCCCATGTGTCCGGCCAGGTCGCCTGGGACACCGAGCAAAGGATCGTCGGCTCTGGCGACATCGCACGTCAGCTCGAGAAGAGTCTCGAAAACCTCGCTACCGCACTGCAGGCGGTCGGGGCGACGCTCGAGCAGGTCGGCGCCCTGCGACTTTACATCAAGCAAGGCCACATCCACGAAGGCAAGGCGATCAGCGGCGCGCTGCGGGCAAGATTCGGCGACAATCCGCCGTGCACGACGTGGATCGCGGTGGCGGCTCTCGCCGACGAAGAGTTCCTCATCGAGGTCGAGCCGTCGCCGGTCTTCCTGGCGAGTGACGTGGGCGAGGACGGGCCGCGGGTGTGATCGCGCTATGAAGATCGGGACGGGGGCGCGGCGACCATCGCCGCGACGCGTTCGAGATCGCGCCGGAAAGTCGCCATGGCTTCGCGCTTCGTCACTTCGTCGGGCAGGCGCAGAAGATAGGACGGATGCACCGTGGCGTAACCGGGAACACCGTCGAATTGTATGGCGCCGCGGACCTTCATCACCGACAGCGGCTTGCCGGTCAGGCTGAGAAGGGCGGTGCCGCCCAGCGCCACGACGAAGTGCGGCCGCACCAGCTCGAGCTCCTTCAGCAGCCACCAGCGATAGCGCTTCACCTCGCCGGGATTGGGCTTCTTGTGCAGACGCCGCTCGCCGCGCGGCTCGTACTTGAAGTGCTTGACGGCGTTGGTGACGTAAACCTTGGTGCGATCGATGCCGACTTCCGCGAGCACGCCGTCGAGCAGGCGGCCGGCCGGGCCGACGAACGGCCGGCCTTCCCGGTCCTCCTGGTCGCCCGGTTGCTCGCCGACGAAGGCGATCTCGGCGCCGATCGGCCCTTCGCCCAGCACCGCACGATCGGCCCCGGGCGTGAGCGGCTCGGACGCGGCAATTAGGCGATTGAGCTCTTCCAGGGTGCGCGGCCCCTGGTCGGCCATGGCGGCGACGGCGAGCGCGGGATCGCGCTTGACGGGCAGGGCGGCGCCGCGCGCGATCATCTCCCGCGCACGCTGCGGCGCGGTCCGCAGCAATTCGGGGATCGCCGCGGTCTCGGGCAGGTTGTGCCAGTACTTCTTCGCCATGTGCTGGCGCATCGCTTTCGGGTTGGCGCGCGCCGGATTGAAGGTGCTCTCGTAGTAGCGCCGCCACGCGGCCTCGAAGGCGTCGCCGTCGGGCGCGTCGCTCTTGTGCGCTGGCGGACCGAAGGTCAGCCGTTCGCGATCCCAGTGCAGCGCGCCGCCCGGTGTCAGGATCGACCAGCGCATGGAGCGGAAGCGCTCGACGAAGAAATCCGCCGTGGCGGCGAGGATGTCGTGCTCGGGCTCGAACCAGGCGACGAAGCGCGCCTCGCCGTCGGGATCGGTCGTCTCGCGGAAGCGCAGGAAGGCGTGCATCTTGTGCAGGTCGCGGCGCACCGACTTGCGCATCGTCTCGAGGCGATGGACCAACGGATCGCTGTGCACCTCGAGCAACGCGTGCTCGCCGTGCAGCAGGCGCCAGATCAGGCGGTAGAGCAGGGCGAAACGCTCGGGATCGCGGTGGCACACGACCTGCGCGATCAGTTCGCCCGCCGCCCGCGGCAGCGAGAGGGGAGGGGCAATGCCTTCGCTCGCCACGGCCTCGCCGAACAGCGACGGCTCGGCGCCGCTGCTCCAGTCGACCCGATCGGGCGGCAGATCGCGTGCCACGGATTGCCGCGCGGCGCGACGGAAACCCTCGAAATCCGCGCCGTTCTTCAACGCAATTCGCACGCTTTGCATCAGAAAAGACTCAGTTGTGCCGGCGCCTCGGCGAGTTGCGGGCGAAGCTCTGCCTTGTCGGCGAGGGCGGTGGGCGGGCGATAGTCGGCGGCCACCAGGAAAGGCAGGAGCCGCTTTACGCTGCGCGCCAGCCGGCCGACATCGGCGAGCTTCAGCCGGGTGTGGCGGCGCGCGGCGAGGATGCGGTCGACCGAGCGGGCGCCGAGGCCCGGCACGCGCAGCAGCGCCTCGCGGTCGGCGGTGTTGACGTCGACCGGAAAGCGGCCGCGATTCTTGAGCGCCCAGGCCGACTTGGGATCGACGTCGAGCGCCAGCATGCCGTCCTCGCCGCTCGCCGCGACCTCCTCGGGCGTGAAGCCATAGAAGCGCAGCAGCCAGTCGGCCTGGTAGAGGCGGTTCTCGCGCTGCAGCGGCGGCGGCTTCAACGGCAGCACGGCGGACGCCGCCGGGATCGGGCTGAAGGCCGAATAATAGACGCGGCGCAGGCCATAGTCGCGGTACAGCGCGGCGCTGGTCGTGAGCAGGGCGGCGTCGGTCGTGGCGTCGGCGCCGACGATGATCTGCGTGCTCTGGCCGGCGGGCGAGAAGCGGCGGCGGTCTTCCTTCGCCTCCGCGATGCGCTCGTGCATCTGGCCCATGGCGCCGGCGATCGTGCCGGCATCCTTCTCCGGCGCGAGCGAGCGCAGGCTCTCGGCCGAGGGCAGCTCGAGATTGATCGACAGCCGGTCGGCGAACAGCCCGGCCTGCTCGATCAGCCAGGGGCTGGCCTCGGGGATCGTCTTGAGATGGATGTAGCCGGCGAAGCCTTCCTCCCGGCGCAGCTTCTTCGCCACCAGCGTCATCTGCTCCATCGTGTGATCGGGCGAGCGCACGATGCCGGAGGAGAGGAACAGCCCCTCAATGTAGTTGCGCTTGTAGAAGTTGACGGTCAGCGCCACGACCTCGTCGACCGTGAAGCGCGCCCGCTCGACGTTGGAGGAGCGCCGGTTGATGCAATAGGCGCAGTCGAACAGGCAGTAGTTGGTCAGCAGGATCTTGAGCAGCGACACGCAGCGGCCGTCGGGCGTGTAGGCGTGGCAGATGCCATTGCTGGTCGAGCCCAGCCCGCCGGGACCGGCGGCCCGCTTCGGCGCGCCGGACGAGGCGCAGGAGGCGTCATACTTGGCCGCGTCGGACAGGATAGAGAGACGGGCCGCGAATTTCGGATCCAGGGCGAGCCTCCTTGCAAGGGTCTATGTTCCTTATATGTTCCAACACCTCGCGGAGCACAATGGTTGCCTTGCCCCGTTCCCAGTTGGCAGTTGCACGCGCATGGTCAGTGCGATTAGGTTCGACTTCTCACATTGTGTTGAAATTGCGTCCGGCGCCGTTCTGGAGCGGCAAGCGAGGGCGGATGACCTCATCGGCGGAGCAGCGTGCGAGACGGCGCCCCGGACGCAAGGTGCTGAACGTTCGCCAGCTTGCGGCCGAGCGGAAGTTCGTCACCATCCTGCGCGCCGATCTGCATCGCTCTACGGACTTGGTGGTCGACCTCGAACTGGAGGATGCGATCGGCCGCCTCGCCCCGGCGCTCGAGCAGATGCGTCAGGCGGTGCATGCCCACGAAGGCATCGTCCATCGCGAGCTCGGCGATGGCGTGTTCGCGATCTTCGGTGCGCCAGTCGCCAACGACCATCACGCCGTCATGGCTTGCCTTGCGGCATTCGACCTGCAGGCGCGCCTCGCCGCGCTGAAGGACGAGCAACTGAAGGTGCGCATCGGTCTGCATAGCGGCGAGCTGGTCGTCGGCCCGCGCGCGCTCGATTTCGGCAGTACCTACGATGTCGACGGTCCCGCGCTCATCCTCGCCGAGCGCCTGCAGGCCGTCGCAGAGCCGGGCCAGGTTCTGGTCTCGTCGAGTTGCCGCGCGCTGGCGGAGGGGTATGTGCGTTTCGGCGAGACGAACGCGCTCTCGTTGAAGGGCTTTTCGCGTCCCGTCGAGGTGCACGTCGCGCTGGGCATCGGCGAGCTGTCGAAGTGGGAGCTCGTGTCGCGCCGGCCGCGCACCGACTTCGTCGGACGGCAAGCCGAGTTCGCCGAGCTGCTGTCGATGATCGGAGCGGCCGCGCAGGAAGGGCGCGGCATCCGGATCGGCATTTCCGGCGAGGCCGGCGTCGGCAAGTCGCGCCTCGCGCACGAGTGCCTCGATGCCCTTTCTTCGCAGGGCTATCGCTTCGTCGCCGCCGAGTGTAGCGCGGTTCTGGGCAGCACACCGTTCTCGACGCTCAGGACGCTGCTGGGCGAGACGGCACGCGCCCTGGGCGCCGAGGCGTTGGAAGCGCTCAAGGCGCGGATGCCTGCTGCGCAGGTGGCCGCCCTGGCGGTGCTGTTGGCGGAGAGCACCGGCGTCGCTGCCGATCCTCCGGCGTGGACGGCGTTGCCTCCGGCGGCGCGCCGCCGCGCCGTCATCGCTGCTTCACAGGCTTTGGTCGTCGAGACGCTCAAGGCCCAGCCGACCGTCCTGCTGCTCGAAGACCTGCAATGGGCCGACGACGCCAGCGTCGCGGCCACGCAGGCCATCGTCGCGCTCTCCTCGCGCGTTCCGCTGATCGTGATCGCCACGGCGCGCAGCGCGGGCTTGCCGCAGTGGTTCGCTAGCCGCGCGGAGTTCGTGCTGCACCTGTCCGCGCTCGCCCGCTCGGGCACGCTCGACCTGCTCGACGTGCTGCTCGGACCGTCGGCGAAGCTCGCGCCGCTCAAGCAGCGCATCCTGGAGCACACCGGCGGCATGCCGCTGTTCCTGGAGGAAGTCTGTCGCTGGCTGGTCGAAGCCGGAGCTCTGCGCGGCGACTGGGGCGACTTCGAATCCTACAGCAACGCGCCGTCGCTGGGCGTCCCGCTGACCGTGCAAGGTGTCATTGCCAGCCGCGTCGATCAGCTCGGCCCCTCGACCAAGCGCGTGCTCCAGGTCGCCGCGGCGATCGGGCCCAGCGTGCCGCCGTGGCTGCTCCAGGCCGTTGCGGGGGAGGAGCTGCAGCCTGCGCTGGACAGCCTTGCGCGGGCCAGCATGCTGCTGCCGCAGGCCGACCGCGATGAGCCTCCCGCGCCGCTGCGCTTCGCCCACGACCTGGTGCGCCAGGTGGCCTACGACGCGGTGCTGGGCGCCGAGAGACGCAAGCTCCACGACCGCATCCTCGAAGTCCTGGAAAGCGCGGATCCGGCGCAATACGGCCCTCCGGAGGAGGGCGCGCTGGCCCACCACGCCCTCGGTGCCCAGCGTTGGGCGAAGGCGGCCGATTATTCGACGGCCATCGCGCGCCACTGCTTCGCGCGCTCGGCGCTGGCGGATTCCTGCCGGCATTACGAGCTGGCGCTGCAATCGATCGACAGGCTGGAGACCTCCGCCGCGCGCGAGGAACGCGCGATCGACCTTCGCCTCGAAGCGCGCCTGGCCTATTCCAATGCCGGACAGACCACCGTCTGGCTCGACCTCGCCAAGCAGGCCGAGACGCGCTCGAAGGCGATCGGCGACGGCGCGCGCCACGTCGCGGCTCTCGCCGTGCAGGCTGCCGCGCTCAACTTCTGCGGCATGCCGACGGATGCCCTGGCCGCCGGCGCCGAGGCGATCGCGCAGGCCAGGCGGCACGACAAGCCGGGCTGGCTGGCCTACGCCGAGTACGGCATGGGGCAGGCCTGCTACATCGCCGGCCGCTATCGCGAAGCCATCGGGCATCTCGACGCCGCGCGGCAGCGCTTTGCGATGGAGGGCGCCACGCCGCCGATGGGCGGCAGCGCCGGCCAAGCGAGCTTGCTATGCTGCATGATGGCCTGCCTGTGCCACGCCGCGCTCGGCGACGATGAAGCAGCGCTCGGCATGCACCGGCTCGCAGACGAGATCGCGGCGCGCGAGCAACGGCCGATCGCCACCCTCGGCGCGCTCTACTGCAAGGGCATCGTGCTGTTGCGCCAGCGCCGGCCGGCCGAGAGCGAGGCGGCGCTCGCCCAGGCGCTGGAGCTTGCCAGCCGGCTAGAAATCACTCTTTTCATCCCGGTGCTCGCCTGCCTCCAGGCGCTGGTGCTGCTGGTGCTCGGCCGGCGCGAGGACATGAGGGCCGCGCTCGATGCCGCCGACGAAGCGGCACGTGCGATCGGCCATCGTTCCGCCGGCCTGCGCGTCGCGCTTTATCGCGTCGTCGAACGGTCGATAGAGCCGCAGGCGCGCGCGCAGGGGTTGGCGGAGGTTCGGGCGTTCGTCCGTACGGTCCGGCAGGAGGGCTTCGATCCTTTGCAGCTCGAGGCGTTGCTGGTCGAGGCGGCCCTGAGCGCGTCGTCCGGGGATGCCGCCGCCGCGGCATCCTGCACCGCCGCAGCCGAGGCCGTGGCGGCGCAAACGGGAGGCCTTGGAACGCTGCATGATATGTGTGATTTTCTGAATTCCTGCTTCACCGACGGCCGATAGCGGGTGTCGTAGGATAGTTGCTGCAGGGCGTGCACTCTATCTTGGGGGAGAATGAGACATGGCGACACCGAAAGCCAATACGGACGGCGGCGCAGGCGATTCGTCGGACAGGGCTGCGGCCCGCATTTTCGCCGCCGGCTACGAAAACTATCCGCAGAGCTTCTCGAACAAGTACTTCACAAGCAGGAATCTCTTTCCGCCAGATGGCCCTGAGGTCGTAAAGACCGTCCGCCGGCTCATCGATCGAGGGTTCACACGCGAAACCCTTCGTTGGGGCTACTACCAGAAGCTCGCTGGGTACAATGTCGGAGACCCCAACGAATGGGGTAGCGACTCCTATTTCAGGAACTGGGAATCCTCCGTCGATGATGCGCGCGAGGCCCTGGCCAAATTGCCGGTCGATGCCAGTCGACCGGGCCCGGATCCGGACAATCCGTCGGCGCGGGCGAAGAACATGCTCGAGCACCTCGATACCGCAGTGAGAATTGCACTCTTCGACAAGCACCTCGTCGGGTATCCGAACGAATCGGGCATCGAGATCGAGGTTGTGGTCGGCAAGCAGGGCAAGAAATCCCGTCGGCACAAGGTGACCACCGAATGGCGTGTGGCGGTCGCCAACAATCCCGACCCGAAATACAAGTACGACAGGCTGACGATCAACATGACCTGCCCGCGCGACGGGTGGATCGGCGTTGCGGCGTGGAAGTATTCCGGCGCCGCCAAGTTCACGCGATATACGGCGAGGATCATCGTTCCGGACGCGCCTGACTACGTCGGCGACCAGATCATCTTCATCTTCAATGGGCTTGAGAGCGTGCCGATGCCCAATCAGAGCCTGCCGCCGGCGATCCTGCAGCCGGTGCTGCAATGGACCCGGACGGATGGATGGGCTGTTCGCAGTTGGTACGTGCCCGCCACGTACACGCCGTCCATGGAACAGATGCCCGGCCTCGACGACGAAAGGCCCTTCACCACACCCTCCCAACCGGCCTGGAGCAAAGCGGAGAAGGTCGACACGAACTATGTCCTGAAAGGCATCATCGAGTGGGATGAGATGAACTACCGTTGCCGGTTCGACGTCACCGACACAGGCGGGAACAAATCATCCAAGGCAGAACTGGCCGCGGAGAACATCCTTCCGCTCACCTATCCCGTGGCCGTCATCGAGGCATATGGATTCGATCGAGATGAAGCTCTGATCGAGAAAGTGAAGATGAAGCAAATCCTGCTGGAGCGTAGTGACGTTCCAGGTCAACCGGTCGAACCGACATGGACTTTGGGAACGGAAGATCCGCCACCACCGGCACCCGGAGGAACCCCGCCGATCAGGTACGGCACGGGCCGCATGCAGAAGTACAGGGTAAAGTGGAGCATTGCGGACTCAATCCTGACCTTCACCAGGAAGTGAGGCACGAGAAGCAATTCGAACGATGTGAGGGGGGATATTCTATGACCGACAACGCTTGCGCTCACAGCGATCCGGTGCACACCAATGTTTCCGGAAGTCCGGAGAAAGCCAGCCTGGTGTTCAGTCACCTGTGCGGTGGTGACGACGGGGTCGTCTGCAGGAGCTTCAAGGCCGATGGAAGCACGAAGGAGACCAAGCGCGCGTACGTCACCGGGCGCGCCGTCTCGTTCGACCTGCTGCCGAACGAGAGCATAAATATCTATTGCAGCGGAGGCGGCCCTGACGATCCGCCGTGTCGTTACGACCTTTCCGCCGTGCCGGCTTGATCGTCATCGAGCCGCGCCGGTGACCCGCGCGGCTCGAAGACGACGCCCGCGCGGGGCTACTTCGGCATCGGCACGATGCGCAGGTAGGGCTTCGGCGCCTTCCAGCCGTTGGGATACTTGGCCTTGGCGGCCTCGTCGTTGACCGCCGGGACGATGATCACGTCCTCACCGTGCTTCCAGTTCACCGGTGTCGCCACCTGGTGCCTGGCCGTGAGCTGGCAGCTTTCGAGCAGGCGCAGCACCTCGTCGAAGTTGCGGCCGGTGCTCATCGGATAAGTCAGCATCGCCTTGATCTTCTTGTCGGGCCCGATGATGAAGACCGAGCGCACGGTGGCGTTGTCCGCCGCCGTACGTCCTTCGGACGTCGTGCCGGCGCCCTCGGGCAGCATGTCATAGGCGGTCGCGACCTTGAGCTCGGGATCGCCGATCATCGGATAGGTCACGGCGTGGCCCTGCGTCTCCTCGATGTCCTTGGCCCACTTGGAATGGTTGTCGACCGGATCGACCGACAGGCCGACGATCTTGGTGTTCAGCGCATCGAACTTCGGCTTGAGGCCGGCCATGTAGCCCAGCTCGGTGGTGCAGACCGGCGTGAAGTCCTTGGGGTGCGAGAACAGGATCGCCCAGCCGTCGCCGATCCACTTGTGGAACTCGATCGGTCCCTGGGTGGTTTCGGCGGTGAAATCCGGTGCGGTCGAATTGATGCGAAGAGTCATGGAAGCCTCTCTAGGCTGCAGGGTGAGACGCGTCACGCTTTGGCGGGAATCCAGCTCATTAGGCCGAGCCCGCCGTCGACTTCTACCGTCGTTCCCACGACATAACGACCAAATCTTTCCGACAGGATCGCGACGGCGACCTGGGCGATATCGTCGGGCGTCCCCGCGCGGCCCAGGGGGATTTGCGCCACCAGTGCATCGAGATTGCCGGCGACGAAGCCGCCGCCCGGGATGGCGCCCGGCGCGATGGCGTTGACCCGGATGCCGCTCGGCGCCAGCACGCGCGCCAGCTCCTTCATCACCATGGTCATGCCCGCCTTCGAGGCGCTGTAGTGCGGCAGGTTGCGCGCCGTCTCGCGGTGCTGCGAGGTGATCAGCAGGACGCGACCCTTCGCCTGGCGCTCGATCATGTGCCGGCCGACCTCGCGCGCGAGGAAGAACCCGGCCCGCAGGTTGATGCCGGTCATGGCGTCCCACGTTTCCTCGCTGACCGACAGCGGCGTGTCGGTTTCGAGACGGCGCGGGCTGGCGGCGTGCACGAAGAGGCTGATCGAGCCGAGCCGCGCGATCGCGCCGTCGAGCAGCGTGCGCCAGCCGTCCGGCGTGGCGAGATCGCCGGCAAGGAAGTCGATGCCGTCCTCCGCAGGCGGCGCCGTGATGTCGCTGCCCAGCACCGTGGCGCCCTCGGCGATCAGCGCCTTGGCGATGCCGCGTCCGATGCCGCCCGCGCAGCCGGTGACCAGGGCGCGCTCGCCGTCGAGAAGTTTCATGCTCATGGCGGCCATGCTAGCAGGGGAGCGATGGCGGCCAAGACCCGATTGGATGTGGCGCTGGTCGAACGCGGCCTCGCCGAGACGCGCGCGGCGGCGCAGCGGATGATCATGGCCGGGCTGGTGTTCTCCAACGACCGGCGGCTGGACAAGGCGGGGCAGGCAGTTGCGCCGGATGCGCCGCTCGAGGTACGCGGCCAGCCGCATCCCTATGTTTCGCGCGGCGGCCTGAAGCTCGAGAAGGCGCTCGACCATTTCGCCATCCCCGTCGCGGGCCGCACCGCGCTGGATGTCGGTTCCTCCACCGGCGGCTTCACCGACTGCCTGCTGCAACGCGGCGCGGCGAAGGTCTATGCCGTCGATGTCGGCACCAACCAGCTCGCCTGGAAGCTGCGCACCGACCCACGCGTGATCTCGCTGGAGAAGACCAACATCCGCGACGTGACGCGCGTGGAAATCCCCGAGCCGGTCGACCTCGTGGTCTGCGACGCCTCCTTCGTCGGCCTGCGCCTCGTCCTGCCGCCCGCGCTCGTGCTGGCCGCGCCCGGCGCCCATCTCGCAGCGCTGATCAAGCCGCAGTTCGAGGTCGGCAAGGGCCGGGTGGGGAAGGGCGGCATCGTGCGCGAGCCCGAGCTGCACCGCGAGGTCGTCGATACGATCACGTCATGGCTGGCGGCCCAACCCGGCTGGCAGGTTCTCGGCGTGACCGAGAGTCCGATCACCGGCGCGGAGGGTAACAAGGAATTTTTGATCGCGGCGCACCTTGGCTGATGCCTTCCCCCACCCGGTTTCCCCGTATGACCACGGCATTCGCATATAACTCATTTTCCGTCGTCCCGAGCGGAGCGAAGCGTAGTCGAGGGACCTGCTCATCCCGGCAGGCGTTGCATGAGGAGGTCCCTCCGCTACGCCTCGCTGCGCTCGGCTTCGGTCGGGACGACGGGGATTTGCTTATATGCGAATGCCGTGGTCATACGGGGAGGCCGGGTGAGAGGGGGCAACATGCCCGCTCCTTCCGTGTTCAGGCATTACCGCGACGCGCGGCGCGCCGCGACCGCCTTCGTCACCCGGAACTTGTTGTTGTCGGCCAGCGTCTCGAACGATGCGAAGTTCGCCTTCAGCAGCGGCTCGTAGGGCAGGCCGCGATTGGCGACCAGGTAGAGGCGTCCACCGGGCTTCAGCGCGCGCGACGCGGCCTCGATAAGGGTCTGGCCCAGCCCGGGCGTCGAGGCGCGGCCGGTGTGGAAGGGCGGGTTGCAGACGATCGTGTCGTAGGTCGCGGGGGCGGCCTCGCGCGTCAGGTCGAGCCAGTGGAACGCGGCGCGCGGGTCGGTGACGTTGGCGCGCGCGGCATCGAGCGCGAGACGTTCGGCGTCGATCAGGTCGATATGCGTCACGGCCGGCTGCACCACCCGGCGCGCGAGGTAGCCCCAGCCGCAGCCGAAATCGGCCACGTCGCCCGCGATATCGTCCGGCAGGTGGCGGGCGAGCAGGGCGGAGCCGTCGTCGATCCTGTCCCACGAGAAGATGCCGGGCCGGCTGAGCCAGGTGCTGTCGCCGACCGGCTGCAGCCCGGCCAGGCCGCGCCAGTAAGCCGGCGGCTCGGCGTCGCCCTTCTCGATCCAGAACACGCGGCTATGGAATTTCGACAGCGTGCCGGTGAGTCCGAAAGCCTTGGAGACCTGCCTCTCCAGGCTGGCCGCGCCGTCGTCGTTGGCACCGCTGCAGACCAGCGTGCCGCCCGGCTCGAGCAAGGCCCAGCCGCGCGCGATATTGGCGAGGTTCTCCTCCTTGTGCTTGGTCATCAGCACGATGCCGAGCGGCCAGGCGCCGCTCTCGATCCGAGGCGTGGCGTGCGGCAGCTTCAGGAAATCCGGCCGGAAGGACTGTTCGCAGACGATATCCGCGAACGGCGGATCCTCGGCGCGCAGGAAGAACGCCCGCTGCTCGGCGAGCGCCCCCGTCTCGAAGGCATAGGCGAGCGCCCGGCTGGCCTGGCTCATCTCACGCTCCTCTTCTCCGCCAGGACAGGGCTCGCATCCGCATAAAATCCGTCGTCCCGACCGGAGCCGAGCGTAGCGAGGCGTAGCGGAGGGACCTCCTCATGCAACGCCTGCCGGGATGAACAGGTCCCTCGACTAC
>CAMFJT010000192.1 GCA_945957125.1 uncultured Rhodospirillales bacterium
TATCACATCTGCGCTGCGGGGGCCTACGCCCATTTCGCGTGCCCGCTCAACCGTACGTGTTTTCGGGGGGGACACCCGCCCGCTCGGAATCATGAGCGGGCGGGACGCCCGCGCTCCGGCAAGAACACTGGACGGCCGGCCATGCTGATCGTCGTCGTCACCATGTTCGTGGTGCTGTTCGCCTTCCTGGCGGGCGGGCTGTGGATCGGCTGGACCCTGGCGGTCACCGGAACGATCCTGCTGGCGCTGTTCCGCGACATCCCGCTCGACAAGCTGGTGGCGCAATACGCCTGGAACATCCTCACCACCCAGGAGCTGCTGGCGCTGCCGCTGTTCATCCTGATGGGAGAGATCCTGTTTCGCACGCGCCTGTCGCAGTCGCTGTTCAACGGGCTGGCACCCTGGGCCGCGCTGCTCCCCGGACGGCTGCTGCACGTCAACGTGATCGGCTGCTCGATCTTCGCGGCGATCTCGGGCTCGTCGGCGGCGACCACGCAAGTGGTCGGCCGCATCTCGCTCGGCGAGCTGACCAAGCGCGGCTATTCGAAGGACGTGGCCGTCGGATCGCTCGCCGGATCGGGCACGCTCGGCTTCCTGATCCCGCCGTCTAACATCATGATCATCTACGGCGTGCTGGGCGACGTCTCGATCGCCAAGCTGTTCACGGCCGGCTTCATCCCGGGCTTCCTGCTGGCCGGCTGCTTCATGGCGTGGATCATGATCCACACGGCAATCAATCCGGCGCTGGTGCCCGAAAGCGAGCGCCGGATGCGCATCGCCACCGCCGCCGAGTACCTGGCGTCGATCCGGGAGCTCGGGCCGGCCGTGTTCCTGATCCTCTGCGTGCTGGGGTCGATGTATGGCGGCCTCGCCACGCCCTCGGAGGCGGCGGGCGTCGGCGTCCTCGGCGCGATGATCGTCGCGCGCCTGCAGGGCGAGATGACGTGGGCCGCCCTCAAGGCGATCGGCATCGGCGCGGTGCAGACCTGCTCGATGATCGCCCTGATCGTGCTCGGCGCCTCGATCCTGGGCAGCGCGGCAGCTTTCCTCAGCATCCCCTCGGCGGTGGCCGAGTTCGTCACCAGCCTGCAGCTCTCGCCGGTGATGCTGATCGTGGCGCTGATCGTGTTCTACCTGATCCTCGGCTGTTTCCTCGACGGCTTCAGCATGATCGTCATGACCCTGCCGGTCGTCATGCCGATCGTGAAGGCAGCGGGCTTCGACGTGATCTGGTTCGGCATCTTCCTGGTGCTGGTGGTCGAGATGGCGCAGATCACCCCGCCGGTCGGCTTCAACCTGTTCGTGATCCAGGGCCTCACCGACGACGGGCTGGGCTACGTGGCGAAGGTCACGCTGCCCTACCTGATCATCATGATCCTGTTCACCATCGTGATCGCCCTCGTGCCGGACATTGCGCTCTGGCTTCCGAGGTATCTCGCCAGCTGACGTCCCTCTTTCATTCTCCTCCCCCGTATGACGGGGGAGGAGTCCGGCACAAGAGGGGAGAGCGATGGAAGCGCGTGAGGTCAGGACGGCGGCCGATGCCCTGAAGATCGTCGAGGAGCGCGGCCTGACGCACGTCAAGCTCGGCGTGCACGACATCGACGGCGTGCTGCGCGGCAAGTACGTCCACCGCGACAAGTTCAAGTCCGTGCTCGAGGGCGGCATGGGCTTCTGCGACGTCGTGCTCGGCTGGGACGTGAACGACCAGGCCTACGACAACGTCAGCTATACCGGCTGGCACACCGCCTATCCCGACGCCAACGTCCGCGTCCTGCCGCAGACCTGCCGCGAGATCGCGACCGAGCCGGGCAACCTCCTGTTCCTCTGCGAGTTCGTCGAGGGCGCCGAGGCGCTCTGCCCGCGCGGCACCCTGCGGCGCGTGCTCGACCGGGCAAAGGCGATGGGCTTCGAGGTCAAGGTCGGCTTCGAGTACGAATTCTTCGTCTTCGCCGAGACCGCCTTCTCGATCCGCGAGAAGGGCTACAAGAACCTCAAGCCGATCTCGCCCGGCTTCTTCGGCTATTCGGTGCTGCGCAACTCCGTGCTGTCGGATTTCTACCGCGACCTGCTCGCCATGGGCGAGACGATGGACATGGGCATCGAGGGCCTGCACACCGAGACCGGTGCCGGCGTGCTCGAAGCCGCGCTGCGAGTCTCCGACGGGCTCGAGGCCGCGGACAAGGCCGCGCTGTTCAAGCTCTTCACCAAGGTGCTGGCGCAGAAGCGCGACTGGCTCGCGACCTTCATGGCGAAATGGTCGAAGGACTGGCCGGGCTGCGGCGGCCACATGCACATGTCGCTGTGGAAGGACGGCGCGCCGGTCTTCTTCGACCAGGCCGCGCCGCATCGCATGAGCGACACGATGCGCCGGTTCGTCGGCGGCCAGCAGGCGCTGATGCCCGAGCTGCTGGGCATGGTCGCGCCGACGATCAACGCCTATCGCCGCCTGATCCCCGGCTTCTGGGCGCCGACCGTCTCGGCCTGGGGCGTCGAGAACCGCACCTGCGCGCTGCGCGTGATCCCGGGCTCGGCGAAATCGACGCGGGTCGAGTACCGCGTCGGCGCCGCCGACGCCAACCCCTACCTGGCGCTCGCCGCCGCGGTCGGCTCGGGCCTGTGGGGCATCGAGCACGGCATCGATCCCGGCGAGCCGGTCAAGGGCAACAGCTACGAGAAGAAGCACCCGGCGAAGGCGCAGCTCCCGCGCACGCTGATGGAGGCCGCCGGCCGCCTCAAGTCCTCGAAAGCGGCGCGCGACCTGTTCGGCGACGCCTTCGTCGAGCACTACGCGGCGACGCGCGAATGGGAGGAACGGGAGTTCCGCAAGGCCATCACGGACTGGGAGCTGGATCGGTACATGGAGATTATCTGACCGGCGCTACTACTAGGTTCCGCAATAGTGCGAGCCGTCACCATTCATGCTAGGCGAATGTGCGCAACCGAGCGTGCAGGCCTATCTCTGTCGTTGTACTTATCTACTATGGATGTGGGCGCATACTTTATGGGGATGACCCTTCTCGTGATGACAGTGTCAGCGTTAGTTGGCTCTGTCGGTCTTCCACTAGCATTGCGGCCCTACCTTGCTCGGCAATCGGAACGGGCATGCTCAGCTGTCGCATGCGTTCAGTGGCAAGCGTCATCGGCAAGCTGAGTGGCGGGGGACCGGTTAGCGATGTCGATACCTGACTACCAGACATTGATGCTGCCGGTATTGAAGGCGGCCGCCAATGGCGAGGTGAAGACTGCAAAAGTCGTTGCCGCTATGGAGGATCTGTTTGGTCTCACTGATGAGGAGCGAAGGCAGCTGATGCCGGGGAGCACGCAGACAGTCATCTACAATCGAACGCACTGGGCAAAATTTTATCTTGATCACGCAGGCTTGGTCGCAAAGCCGAAACGTGGATACTTCATCATTACAGATCGTGGGCGTAAGGTGCTGGCGGCTAACCCTCCAAAGATTGACAACAGGTTTCTTTCTCAGTTTCCAGAGTTCGTCGCGTTTAAGGGCAATAGGAATAGCGCGCAATCTCCACAGTTGGGCTCTAGCCCGACTACGGTGTCGATCCTCACGCCGGATGAAGTTCTGCGCGAGACTGCAGAGGGCCTTAACGATGAGCTTCGTTCCGAGTTGCTGAATCGCTTGCTGACTTCGGATCCGTCTTTTTTTGAGTATGCTGTTGTTAGTTTATTGGAGGCGATGGGCTATGGCGGTGCAAATGAAAACCCTGGAAAAATTATAGGTAAGCCAGGCGACGGAGGTCTGGACGGTGCAATCGATGGCGACGCTTTAGGCCTAGATCGTGTCTATATCCAAGCCAAGCGGTATAAGGTTGAAAACAAGATCTCCGCCCCAGACGTTCAGGCTTTTTTTGGCGCCGTAGCAGCCGCTAAAGCGACCAAAGGCGTGTTTGTAACTACGTCGGATTTTACTCCAGCAGCATTGCAGTTCGCGGAAAAAGTTCAATTGAAACTAGTGCTCATCAACGGCGAGCGACTCACCAAGTTGATGCTTCGATACAATGTTGGCGTACGCATCCAGGAAACGCTCTACATCAAAAAGCTCGACGAGGACTTCTTCACAGAGGAGTAGGCAATGCGTTGTGATTGTTCTGCCTATTCAAATCTGAGCGACATCAACATTCGGGTTGAGGGCTTGATGGCTCGCTGCTCCCAAGGCCAACAAATAGGGCTTGTCGAGGTTGGCGATTCAGGAACGAGCGCCTGTGGCGAGTTGGTGAATCTGCGTAAAGTGAGCCGGCGGAGGAAGATCGACCAATGGCAATGACGGGCAACTGGAACTACCCCACGTCGATCCGCTTCGGCGCCGGCCGCATCAAGGAGCTGCCCGACGCCTGCAAGGCCCTCGGCTTCAAGCGGCCGCTGCTGGTCACCGACCCCGGCCTCGCGCGGCTGCCGATGATCGCGGATGCGGTGAACGGCCTGCGACGCGCGGGGATCGATGTCGGTCTCTTCAGCGAGGTGCGGCCCAATCCTGTCGCGGCGAACGTCGAGGCCGGCCTGCGGACCCTGCGCGCGGGCAAGTGCGACGGCGTGATCGCCTGGGGCGGCGGCTCGGGGCTCGACACCGCCAAGGCGATCGCCTTCATGGCCGGCCAGACGCGGCCGTTGTGGGACTTCGAGGATATCGGCGACTGGTGGACACGCGCCAATCCGGCCGGGATCCTGCCCACCATCGCCGTGCCGACCACGGCGGGCACCGGCTCGGAGACCGGCCGCGCGTCGGTCATCACCGACGAGGCGACGCACACCAAGAAGGTGATCTTTCATCCGAAGATGATGCCCGCGATGGTGATCGCCGACCCCGAGCTGACGGTCGGCCTGCCGCCGAAGCTCACCGCCGGCACCGGCCTCGACGCCTTCATCCACTGCTTCGAGGCCTATTGCGCGCCGGGCTATCATCCCTATGCCGAGGGCATCGCGGTCGAGGGCATGCGGCTGGTGAAGGAGAATCTCGCCCGCGCGGTGAAGAACGGCCACGACATCGAGGCGCGCGGCCACATGCTGGCCGCCTCGCAGATGGGTTCGACGGCGTTCCAGAAGGGGCTGGGCGCGATCCATTCGCTGTCCCATCCGGTCGGCGCGGTGCTCGACACCCATCATGGCCTGACCAACGCGGTGGCGATGCCCTACGTCGTGACGTTCAATCGCGCGGCAATCGAGGACAAGGTCGTGCGGCTGGCGCGCTGGCTCGACCTGCGCACCCCGACCTTCGACGGCTTCATGCAATGGACGCTCGACCTGCGCCGCGAGGTCGGCATCCCGCATACGCTGGCCGAGCTCGGCGTGAAGATCGAGCATCTCGACAAGCTCTCGGAGATGGCCGCGGTCGATCCCACCGCCGGCGGCAACCCGATCAAGGTCGGCGTGCCGGAGATGCGCAAGATGTACGAGGCCGCGATGAGTGGGAGGCTGTGATGCGGATTCCGTCGTCCCGAGCGGAGCGAAGCGAAGTCGAGGGACCTGTTCATACGGCGGCCGATGGCAAGAGGAGGTCCCTCCACTACGGCTCGCTACGTTCGCCTTCGGTCGGGACGACGAAGCCATGACCCTCCCCACCCACGCCCGCGTCGTCATCATCGGCGGCGGGATCATGGGCTGCTCGACGGCCTATCACCTGGCGAAGAACGGCTGGAAGGACGTGGTCCTGCTGGAGCAGGGGCGGCTGAGCGGCGGCACGACGTGGCATGCGGCCGGGCTGGTCGGCCAGCTCCGCGGCTTCCAGAACCTGACGCGGCTGATCCAGTACAGCACGAAGCTCTATGCCGGGCTCGAGGCCGAGACCGGTTTGGCGACCGGCTGGAAGCAGTGCGGCTCGCTCTCCGTCGCGCGCACGCCCGAGCGCATGACCTATCTCCGCCGCTCGGCGGCGACGGCCAACAAGCAGGGCGTCGTCTGCCAGGAGCTGACGCCCGCGCAGGCCGGCGAGAAATACCCGATCATGCGCACCGACGACCTGGTCGGCGCGGTGTGGCTGCCGGGCGACGGCAAGGCCAACCCGGCCGACATCACCCAGGCGCTGGCCAAGGGCGCGCGCAACAACGGCGTGCGCATCTTCGAGAAGACGCGGGTCACCGCGATCGACACGAAGGGCGGCCGCGTCACGGGCGTGCAGACGACGGAAGGCCCGATCACGGCGGAGGTCGTCGTGAACTGCGGCGGCCAGTGGGCGCGCCAGGTCGGGCGCATGGTCGGCGTCACCGTGCCGCTCTATTCCTGCGAGCACATGTACATCGTCACCGAGAAGATGGAGGGCGTGCCGCGCGACCTGCCGGTGATGCGCGATCCCGACGGCTACATCTACTTCAAGGAGGAGGTCGGCGGCCTGCTGATGGGCGGCTTCGAGCCACAGGCCAAGCCGTGGAACAAGGACGTCATCCCCGACGACTTCGAGTTCGGCATGCTGCCCGACGACTGGGAGCAGTTCCAGATCCTGATGGACAATGCGCTGATCCGCGTGCCCGCGCTGGAGAAGACCGGCATCAAGACCTTCATGAACGGGCCGGAGAGCTTCACGCCCGACCTCAACTACATCCTGGGCGAGGCGCCGCAGCTCAAGGGCTTCTTCGTCGGTGCCGGCTTCAACTCGATGGGCATCGCCAGCTCCGGCGGGGCGGGCATGGCGCTGGCCGAATGGATCGTCGCCGGCGAGCCGACGCTCGATCTCTGGCCGGTCGATATCCGCCGCTTCGCGAACTTCCACGGCAACGACGCCTGGCTGCGCGACCGCGTCGCCGAGACGCTCGGCCTGCACTACAAGATGCCCTGGCCGCAGCGCGAGAACGAGAGCGGCCGGCCGTTCCGCCGCTCGCCGCTCTACGACCGGCTGAAGGCGCGCGGCGCGTGGTTCGGCAACAAGATGGGCTGGGATCGGCCGAACTGGTTCGCCGGCGCCGGCAACACGCCGGACATGCAATACGGCTGGGGCCGCGCCGCCTGGTTCGACGCGGTCGCCGCCGAGCACAAGGCGACGCGCGAGGCGGTGACCGTCGTCGACGAGACCTCGTTCGGCAAGTTCCTCGTGCAGGGCCGCGACGCGGAGCAGGCGCTGCAGCGGCTTTGCACCAACGACATCGCCGTGCCGGTCGGACGCACCGTCTATACCGGCCTGCTCAATGCGCGCGGCACCTACGAGAGCGACCTCACGATCGCGCGGCTGGCGCGCGACCGGTTCATGGTGATCACCGGCTCCGCGCAGGTCACGCGCGATGCCGACTGGATCGGCCGCAATGTCGCCGAGGACGCGCATGTCACGCTGACCGACGTGACCGGCGCGTGGACCGTGCTGTCGGTGATGGGGCCGCTGAGCCGCACGCTGCTGCAGAAGGTCAGCAAGGCCGATTTCTCGAACGAGGCGTTTCCCTTCGCGACGATCCGCGAGATCGGCGTCGGCTATGCCACCGTGCTGGCCTCGCGGCGCACCTACATGGGCGAGCTGGGCTGGGAGCTCTATGTGCCGGCCGAGTTCGCCGTCACCGTGTTCGAGACGCTGCACGCCGCGGGCGAGGCGGTCGGCCTGCGCGATGCCGGGTACTATGCGGTGGAATCGCTGCGGCTGGAGAAGGCCTATCGTGCCTGGGGCCGCGAGCTGACGCCCGACGACACGCCGTGGCAGGCGGGGCTGGGCTGGGCGGTGAAGCTCGACAAGCCCGGCGGCTTCATCGGCCGCGAGGCATTGGTCGAGGCGAAGGCGAAGCCTCTCTTGCGCCGCCTCGTCTCCGTCGTGCTCGAGGATCGCGAGCCGCTGCTGTGGGGCGGCGAGGCCCTCCTGCGCGACGGCAGGCCGGTCGGCGATCTCACCTCCGCCGCCTACGGCCACACGCTCGGCGCTTCAGTGGGCCTGGGTTACGTGACTCGTGCGGAGGGCGAAGCCATCGACGTGGCATGGCTCGAATCAGGCGCCTTCGAGGTCGACCTCGCCGGTGTGCGCCTCAAGGCAAAGGTCGGGCTGAAGGCGCCCTACGATCCCACGGGCGCTCGAATCAAAGGGTTCCCGTCGTCCTGAGCGTAGCGAAGGACCTCGCCGGACGATCAGGCACGGTTCGTGTCGTTGGCGTGAGGTCCTTCGCTGCGCTCAGAGATTGTGAATGAATGTCGTCCGGACGCATTTCCTTCGGTGCCGCTACCCTACCCTCTCACCCCGAGGAGCGTAGCGAAGCGGAGCGTCTCGAAGGGTGGCAACAAGCATGACGCAGCAAAAGCCTCCTGATCGCGGCACTTTTCGCCAAGTCCTTCGCGTTGCCATCCTTCGAGACGCTTCGCTTCGCTACGCTCCTCAGGATGAGGGGAAACGGTAGCCAGATCACCCCTCTCGCTATTGGCCAAAAATTTAACACGCTCTCAGGACGACTACGTTGGATCTCCCGCCGCCGCGCGGAGCAGGGGCTGGGCGTCCTTCAGCCGCGTATCGGCCAGCTCGCCGGCGGCTTCGAGGATGGGATAGGCGACCGACGTGAGATGGCCGTTGATCCGCTTGAGGTCGCGGATCACGTCGATATGGATGGTGCTGGTCTCCATCGATTCCGGCCGGCCCTCGCGCAGCCGGGCGTAGTGGCTGTCGGCGGCCTTGGCCTCGGCCTCGCGGATCGCCGCCTTCTCGGCCACCAGCCGCCGCGCCAGCGCCAGGTCGCGGGTGGTGAAGACGTTGAGCGACAGCCGCAGGTTCTCCAGCACCCGTGCATGGAACGCCTTGAGGTCGGCCATCCCCTCGGCCGAGAAGGTCAGCCGGTTCTTGGCCTTCTTGGCGGCGAGTTCCATCAGGTTCTTGTCGATGATGTCGCCGATATGCTCGAGGTTCGTCGTGAAGGTCAGGATCTCGACATAGCGCCGGCTCTCCTCCTCGCCGAGCTCGGTGCGCGAGACCTGCACGAGGTAGAGCTTGATCGCCTCGTAGAGATGATCGACGACGTTGTCGGCCGCTTCGATCGCGCGCGCGCCCTTCTGGTCGTTCTTCTCGAACACCTCCATGGTCTGGCGCAGCATGTCGGACACCCGATCGCCGAGATAGAGCGTCTCGCGGGTGGCGCAGCCCAGCGCCTCGGCCGGCGTGTCGAGCACGTTGGGGTCGAGATGGCGCGGCTGGCCGGGATCCTCGGTCACCGGCTTGTCGGGCAGCAGGCGGCGGCACAGCGCGGCCATCGCATCGGTCAGCGGCAGGAAGACGACGGCCGCCACGATGCTGAACAGCGAATGGAAGTTGACCGCCAGGCGCGCCGGCGCGGCATCGACCAGCGACAGCCAGTGCACCATCGGGCCGATGAGGGGCAGGAACGCCACGCCGATCGCCACGCGCGTGATCAGGTTGGCGAGCGGCACCCGCCGCGCCGCCGGATTGGCCGACGACTGGTCCATGTAGGGCGCCAGGGCGCCGCCGATATTGGCCCCGATCACCAGGGCGAGCGCGAGCGGCGGATGGATGATGCCGCTGGCGGCAAACGACATCACCAGCAGCACCGTCGACAGGCTGGAATGCACCACCCAGGTGGCCACCGCGCCGAACAGCACGGCGATCACGTACTCGTCCTGCATGCCGGCGAGGGCTGCGACGAAGGACGGCGCCTTGCGCAGCGGCTCGGTGCCCGCCGTCAGGAGCTGCAGCGATAGCAGCATCAGGCCCAGCCCGATTGCGACCCGGCCGAGGTGGCGCGGCTTGACCTGGTCGCTCGACAGGAACGAGATCACGCCGACGGCGATCATCAGCGGCGACAGCCAGCTCAGGTCGAACGACAGGACCTGCGAGGTCAGCGTCGTGCCGACATTGGCGCCGAGCATCACGGCGAGGGCGATCGGCAGCGAGATCAGCCCGCGTCCTGCGAAAGACGCGAGCAGCAGCGCCGTCGCCGTGCTCGACTGCAGCAGCCCGGTGAGCCCGAGCCCGCCGGCGAAGGCGGTGAAGCGATTGCGCGAGCAGGCGCCGATCGCCCGGCGCAGTGCCGCGCCGAACGCGCGCGTCAGCCCGGTGCGGACCATGCGTACGCCCCACAGCAGCAAGGCAACGCTGCCGACGACGTTCAGGATGGTGTCGACGCCATGCATGGCCGGACCCTACGCCTCACTTGCTGTGTGAGAAACCAGTTTTACGATTTTGTTACAGTCATGTTCGGACGAGTTCCGCTGGGGGCGCGCCACTCCAGTGGCGCTAACTTTTAGTTTCGTTCCCCATTTTCCGTCGTCCCGAGCGGAGCGAAGCGTAGTCGAGGGACCTGTTCATCCCGGCCGACGTTGCATGAAGAGGTCCCTCCACTACGCCTCGCTACGCTCGGCTCCGGTCGGGACGACGGGCTTTTCTGATCAAAGTTGGCGCCTATGAGTGGCGCGCCCCCGGCAGAAGATCCTCCAGGACGGGCTACAGCACCGCGCGCGCAGCCTCTTCCATGAATGCGCGCACCAGCGCGGTGCGGCGCCGCTCCTGCAGGCATACCGCGTATTCGGCGACCGCGAGATCGGCGTCGGCGACGGCGACGGGCCGGAAGCGCCGGTCGTCGCCCAACTCGCTGGCGAAGATGGCGCCGATGCCGAAGCCCGCCGCCACCGCCTCACGCACGCCCTCGCGGGTCTGCACGTCGACGATCGAGCGCGGCCGGATGTCGGCCGCCGCCATCGCCTGCTCGAGGACCTCGCGCGTGATCGAGCCGCGCTCGCGCAGCACCAGCTCCTGGTCGGCGAGTGCCGTGAGCGGCGCGCTGCGGCACTTGGCCAGCGCATGGCCGGCGGGCACGAACAGCACGAGCCGGTCGGTGCGCAGGCGGATGGCGTGCAGCCGCGGGTCGGACACCGACTTGGCCATCACCGCCACGTCGGCCTCGTGGCGCAGCAGGCGGTCGAGCACGATGGCGGAGTTATCGATCGACAGCGCGAAGGTGAGGGAGCCGGCGCGCTTCTTCAGCGCCGCCATGATCGACACCACGTGATGGGCGGAGTCCGCCGCGATCCGAAGGTGACCGCGCGAAAGGGTCTGCTCGCCGTCGAGCAGTGCCTGGGCCTCCTCCTGGGCGGCGAACAGCCGGCTGGTGATGCCCTGGAGCTGGCGACCGGTCTCGGTCGGCACCACGGAGCGGCCGCGCCGGTCGAACAGGCGCAGGCCGTAGGCCTTCTCCAGCGCCGTGACCTGCCCGGAAAGGTTGGGCTGGCTGAGGCCGGAATCGCGCGCCGCGGCCGAGAACGAGCCGGATTCGGCGACGAGATGGAAGGCGCGGAGCTGGCTGGGCGTCATATAAGTGAAACCGATACTTAACATCCAGATTATATACTGGACGGATAGAGGGTGCGAGCCGATCATTCGTCCATGCCTGCCTCCAACGTCGCTTGCTCCGAAACCGGCGATCCGCTGCTGCTGACGCCCGGCCCGCTCACCACCTCGGCCAGCGTCAAGCAGGCCATGGTCCACGACTGGGGCTCGCGTGACGCGGGCTTCATCGCGATCAACAGGATGGTGCTGGACAGCATTGTCGCGCTGGCGGGCGGGGAAGGCACGCACGTCACCGTGCCGGTGCAGGGCTCGGGCACCTTCGCGGTCGAGGCGATGATCACCACCTTCGTGCCGAAGACTGGCAAGCTGCTGGTGCTGATCAACGGCGCCTATGGCCAGCGGGCGAAGAAGATCGCCGAGATCGCCGGCCGCGCCGTCGCGGTCCACGAGACGCCGGAAGACCAGCCGCCCGATCTCGCCGCGCTCGACGCGCTGCTGGCGGCCGATGCGGCCATCACGCACGTCTTCGCCGTCCATTGCGAGACGACCTCGGGCATCCTGAACCCGATCGAGGCGGTCGCGCGGCTGGTGGCGAAGCACGGCCGCCGCATGCTGGTCGATTCGATGAGCGCCTTCGGGGCGCTGGAGATCGACGCGCGCAAGGTGCCGTACGATGCGCTCGCCGCCTCGTCGAACAAGTGCCTGGAAGGCGTGCCCGGTCTGGGTTTCGTGGTCTGCCGCAAGGCCGCACTTGCCGAGTGCAAGGGCAACGCCACGACCCTGGTGCTCGACCTGTTCGATCAGGCCGAGGGCTTCGCGAAGACCGGCCAGTATCGCTTCACGCCGCCGATCCACGTCATCGTCGCTTTGGGCAAGGCGATCGAGGAGCATGCCGCCGAGGGCGGCGTGGCCGGTCGCGGCCGGCGCTATCGCGAGAACGCTAAGGTGCTGATCGACGGCATGCGCGCGCTGGGCTTCCGTACGCTGCTGGGCGAGACGCTGCAGGCGCCGATCATCGTCACCTTCCACATGCCGAGCGATCCGAGGTTCGTCTTCCAGCGCTTCTATGACGGGCTGAAGGACCGCGGCTACGTGATCTATCC
>CAMFJT010000193.1 GCA_945957125.1 uncultured Rhodospirillales bacterium
AGCCAGATCGCTTTTTTTCCATCGGCCGATAAATTCACAAGCTCTCCGTGGCGCTCATCATCATGAGCGCCACGGAGTGGCGCGGTCCCAGCGAAGACTAGCCCGGTTCCCAGCCCGGTGGGGCGAGCTCGAAGGCGTCGAAGCGGAAGGCCGGCGCCACGGTGCAGCCGACCAGGGTCCAGTGGCCGAGCGAGCGCGCGGCCTGCCAGGCGCCGCGCGGGACGACGGCCTGCGGCAGCTCGCCGATCGCCAGGTCGGTGCCGACACGGAGGTGACGCACGGAGCGGCCGTCCTCGCTCAGCGACAGCTCGAGCGGAGCGCCGGCATAGTGGTGCCAGACCTCGTCGGCATCGACGCGGTGCCAGTGCGAGCGCTCGCCGGCCTTGAGCAGGAAATAGATCGCCGTCGAGGCGCCGCGCGGCGAATCGGGGGCCCGGAAGGTCTCGCGATAGTGACCGCCTTCAGGATGGGGCTGCAGCCCGAGGCGGGCAATGATCTGGTCGGCGGTCACGTCAGGCCGGCGGCGGCGCGGTCGCCTTGATCGACGGGATCTTCGAGACGGCGGCGAGCCACTTGGCCAGCCGGGGATATTTCTCACGCCAGCCCATGTCGGCGAAGCGCAGGTCGAGGTAGCCGAGCGCGCAGGCGACCGAGATCGTGCCGACGGTGAGCTTGCCCTTGAGCGCCTTCGCCTCGGCGTCGAGCTGGGCCAGCACGCCGTCGATCTTCTTCATCTGGCCCTCGCTCCAGTCGGACCAGCGCTTGTCCTCGGGCCGCAGCGCGCCCTCGTAACGCACCAGCAGGGCGGCATCGAGCAGGCCGTCGGCCATCGCCTGCTGGCGCAGCGCCACCCAGCGCTCGCGGCCCTTGCGCGGAAAGAGCCGGCGGCCCTTGTGATGGCTGTCGAGGTACTCGCAGATCACCGGCGAGTCGAAAAGGTCCATGCCCTTGACCGAGAGCACGGGGATCTTGCCGATCGGATTGTGCTTGTCGACATCGGCATTGGCCGCGACCGGGGTCAGCGCGACGTTCGTCATCTCGATCTTCTTGTCGAGCCCGGTCTCGATCGCGACGATCCGGACCTTCCGCGCGTAGGGCGACGACGGCGAGTAGTAGAGCTTCATCCTGGCCATGATCGTCTCTCCTAAGCGGCGATGCCCGGAATCTCGGTGTCGTTCAGCCGCACCTTGCGCGCGACATCGAGCAGCTGCTGCCAGGTCGTGCCGTCGATCGGCACGCCGTTCTTCTCGCGATCGGCCCGACGCGCGCGCTCGGGCTCGCCCGGCGCCAGCACCTCGGGAACGCCCGGCCGCGGCTTGGCCGACTTCACCCACGTGATGAAAGTCTCGACCTCGTCCTCGAAGGCCTGCGTGCCACCCATCGCCGACGGATCGATGATGATCGACAGCATGTTGTTCACGATGTCGGTGCCTTCGCGGATGGTCGCGGGCGAGTGCGTCTTGCCGCCGGTCAGCGCGCCGGCCAGCAGGTCGCAGATCACGGCGAGGCCGCCGCCCTTGTGCAGGCCGAACGGCAGGATGGCGCCGTAGGGCGGATTGTACATCACGCCCGGCTCGGTCGTGTCCACGCCGGCCGCATCGATCAGCAGGCCGGGCTCCATCTGGATCTGCTTGTTGTTGGCGACCCGGACCTTGCCCATCGCCACCTGGCTGGTCGCGAAATCGAGCACGATCGGCTCCTTGCCCTTGCGCGGCACGGCGGTGCAGTAGGGGTTGGTCGAGTAGCGCGGCTCGGCGCCGCCGAACGGCGCGACCAGCGACTTGTGGCCGTGCACGTTGACCCAGTGGGTCGACACCATGCCGGCCCGCGCGCACTGCTCGGCCCAATGGCCGATGCGTCCGATGTGATGGGAGTTGGTCAGGCCGACGACGCACACGCCGTGCTTCTTCGCCCGCTCGATGCCGATATCCATCGCCTCCTTGGCGATGACCTGGCCGTATCCGACCCCGCCGTCGATCACGATCACGGCGCCGTTGTCCTTGATGATCTTCGCATGGTGGTTGCGCGTGCAGCGGCCGGTCGTGGTGTTCTGGATATAGGCCGGCATCATGCCGACGCCGTGGCTGTCATGGCCGTACAGGTTGGCCAGCACCAGATGATCGGCGACCAGCCGGGCTTCGCCCTCCGAGCTGCCGTCGGCACGGCAGATCGCCATCGTGAAAGCGTGCAGCCGGTCGGGCGCAATGCGAACTTCACCCACCGTGCTATTGCCGTCGGCCATGCTGAATGCTCCTCCCGGGCGGTCGATTTTCGGGCCGCAAGGTTCCCCGGCAGGACCGGCCTGTCAACGGGCCGCCGATAAACCACGGATATCGCCGGCGGACCGTGCTACCTACCCGGCATGCGGACGATGAGCGCATGTTCGATTCCCTCCTTGCCTTCCCCTCCCCCGTCTTCGGGTGGGAAGAGCAAAGGGCGCTTGCTTTCGATTCTCGCATTTCTGTTGCTCGCGTTCCTCGGCCTCGCGCCCGCAGCGCTGGCCCAGACCACGACGCCGCCGCAGCGGCCGTTCTCGCAGCTCATCGACACGTGGACCCGCGCGCTCGATCGCATCACTTATCGGTCCGAGCAGGACGGGCTGCTGCCGACAGAGATCGACGGCTTGCGCGAGCAGGCGGCCGATGTGAGGGCCGCGGCCTTCGCCTCGGCGGCGATCGCGCGCAGCGAGCTGGCCGACACCAAGAAGCTGCTGGCGCCGCTCGAGGTCAAGCCCGGCCCCGACCAGCCGGCGGAAACCGATGCGGTGAAGGCCGAGCGCGAGCGGCTGACCGAGCAGGCCACGATCAGCGAAAGCCGGGTCAAGCAGTGCGAGGTCGTGATCGCACGCGCCGACCAGCTTCTCGAACGTCTGACCAAGCTGCGCAGCCAGGTCGTGCTCCAGACCCTGCTGCACAGGGATGCCTCGCCGCTGTCGGCCCAGGTATGGCGCCAGCTCTGGCCGCAATTGCGCGACGCGAGCCACACCCTTTCCGCTGCCTTCGCGGTTTGGAGCCGCGACGGCCCGCGCAGTCTTCTGTCGGGCGAGCAGGATCTCCTGCCGCTCGCGTTCTGGGCTGCCGGCACGATCGCCCTGTGGTGGGGCGCCTATCGCCTGCGCATCCGCTTCGGCCAGGCACGCAGCGCCCTGCGCGGGCCGAACGACCGCACCATCGCCGCGACGATCGACGGAATCGGGCTGGTGCTGGTGCCGATCCTCGCCGTCTGGCTGATCGGCCGGCTGCTGCTGGCCAGCCAGCCGCCCTCGCCGATCGACGTGCTGATCCCGCGCATCGTCGCAAGCATCATCATCGTGCTCCTCGTGGTCGGCTTGAGTGCGACGATGCTGTCGCCGGACCGGCCGGCACGCCGGGTGCTCGACTTCGCCGATTCCAGCGCCCGGCACCTCTCCACGGGCCTGCGCCGGCTGATGATCGGCAGCACGAGCGTGGAGGTCCTCTTCCTGGCTCTCACCCAGGGAGCCGATCGCGGCGCGCTGGCGTCGGTGAGCGCCCTGTTGCTCGCCACCGTGGTCGCGTTGCTTGCCCTGCCGGTCCTGTCCAACAAGGCCTGGCATTCCCGCGAGGGTGGGATCGAGGGCGAGGACCGCCCCGTGCTGGTCGGCGGCACCTGGTGGACCGTATCGCGGGTGGCGCTGCGCGTGGCCATCCTGTCGGCGATCCCGTTCGCCCTGCTGGGTTACGCGACCCTCGCCGCGCACATCCACGCCGCGCTCGCGCACAGCGGGCTGATGATCGTCGCGGCCCTGCTGGCGCACCGCGTCGGTGGCGACCTGCTCGACACCATGGCGGCCCCCGAAACCGCCACCGGCGCCTGGACGCGCCGCGTCCTGGGCCTGGCGCCGCAACGGCCGCTGCGCGGGCAGAACATCGTGCTCCTGCTGTTCGACTTCCTGCTGGTGCTGCTGCTCGCCTTCGGCCTGCCGCAAGCCTGGAACGTCGACGTCGACGCCGTCGAGCGCGGTTTCGGCCAATTGCTCTACGGCATCCGGATCGGCGGGGTGACCATCTCGCTCGCCAATATCGGCATGGCGATCCTCACCTTCGCGGTGTGCCTGCTGCTGACCCGGCTGGTGCGTCGGGTCGTGCTCGACCGGGTGATGCCGACGATCGACGCGCCGATGCCGCTGCGCCAGTCGATCGATGCCGGCCTGAACTATGCCGGCGTCATCATCGCCGTGCTGGTCGGCATCGGCGCGCTCGGCGTCGACTTCACGAACCTGGCGATCGTGCTCGGCGCGCTGTCGGTCGGCATCGGCCTCGGCCTCCAGAACATCGCCAACAACGTCATCTCCGGCGTCGTCCTGCTGGTCGAGCGGCCGATCAAGTCGGGCGACTGGGTATCGGTCACCGGCCACGAAGGCTTCGTGCGGCGCATCAACATCCGCGCCACCGAGATCGAGACCTTCCAGCGCACCCACGTCATCGTGCCCAACAGCGTCTTCCTGCAGAACCCGGTGATCAACCGCACCTATGCCGACACGTCCAGCCGGGTCGAGATCACGCTGACGGTCGGGCTCGCCACCGATGTCGCCCGGCTGGAGGCGATCCTGCGCGAGACGGCGCTGGAGCAGGATCGCGTGCTGCGCGTGCCGCAGCCGATCGTGCGCTTCGTCCGCATCACGCCGGCCGGCCTCGAGTTCGAGCTTTTCGTCTTCGTCGCCCGCCTCGAGGACCGGTTGATCGTGAGCAACGATCTCAACCGCACCCTCCTCGCCCGGCTGATCGAGGAGAGGATCGTCGACCCGAAGGCGGCGACGGAGTTCAGGCTGCGCGACCTCGACCGGCTGGCCGAGGCGTTGCGCGAGCGGCCGGGGACCGGTCATGGCGACACGCCGGCGGCGGGCTGACGAGCGGCCGCTCTCGCGCTGGCGGCACCTGCCGCTGGCGCTGCTGTTCGCGCTCGGCGCGCTGTCAGGCGTGGCGCTGTGGGCCTACGCGCCCGATCTGCCGCGCGACTATCTCATCGGACGGTACGGCCAGCCGCCCTCGACGTTCATCGATGTCGGCGGCACGCGCGTGCATGTCCGCGACGAGGGCAGGGCCGACGCCATGCCGCTGCTGCTGGTCCACGGCTCGCTGGGCTCCCTGCAGGTATGGGAAGGCTGGATCGCCGAGCTCAAGGACCGCTATCGCCTGATCTCGATCGACCTGCCGGGCCACGGCCTGACCGGCGCCTGGCCGCGCGGCGAGTATACGATCGAAGCCTATACCGATTTCATCGAGGTGCTGGCCGATACGCTGCAGCTCGATCGCTTCGCCATCGCGGGCCATTCGATGGGCGGCGCAGTGGCGTGGGGCTTTGCGGCGACGCGGCCGGAACGGGTCAGCCATCTGATCCTGGTCGATGCTTCGGCTTATCCGCCGGAAGGGGGTGCCTCGCTGCGCACGCGGCTGGCCCGCGCGCCGCTGATCGGCGACGTCGGCATCTATTTCAAGCCGGAGACGATGGTTCGCCGCGCGCTGGCCGAAATCTACGCCGACCCGGCGATGGTCACGCCCGAGCGCGTGCGGCGCTTCGGCGAGCTGCAGCGCTTCCCCGGCAACCGGCCGGCCACCCTTTGGCGCACGCGCAACCAGGACCCGCTCGATCCGACGCCGCTCAAGCGGCTCGACGTGCCGACCCTCATCATCTGGGGCGCGCAGGACCGCTGGGTGCCGATCGCCGATGCCTTCCGCCTCCAGGAGGAGATCAAGGGCGCGAAGCTGGCGATCTTCGAGAACGCCGGCCACGATCCGATGGAGGAAGATCCCAAGGGCACCGCCGCCGCCGTCGCCGCCTTCCTGCCGACAGCGGCACCGCCGCCCCTGCCGCAAGCCCCGCCGGCGCCGCCCAACAGCGACCAGGTCGTGGCGCCGTCGGTCATCCCGGAGAAGGATTGAGCGAGCTCGCCTTGAGCGCCGCCAGCACCTTCTCGAAAGCGGCGTCGGCGAGCGCCTCGATCTCCTGCCGGGTGCGATTCTGGATCGGGTGCGGGACGTAGACGACGGCGGGCTCGAAGCCCAGCGAATCGCTCTGCGCGGTGACGCCGTCGACGAACTCGGTGGTGACGATGTTGACGCCCGGCAGGCCGCGATTATCGAGGTTGTAGAGGTCGTGCAGACTGCACGATGTGCAGGAGCCTCAATCGCTCAAGGCGATGACGGCGAGCTGCGCCTCCGCCGCGATCTGCTGCATCACCGCCAGCGGCGCGACCTTGGTGTTGGTCGGCTTGGCGTAGCGCTTCGTGGCGATGCCCGCCTTGCGGAAGTGGCCTTCGAGCCGGTCGATGAACTCCTTGCCGCGCGACTTGCCGATATCCATCAGCGCCACGGTCTTGCCGTCGAGCGAGGCCGGCGGCGCGAGGCGCGCGCGGCGGGTGGGTGCGGTCTCGGCGGTCGGATCGCGCAGCTTGTCGACGTGGATCATGGGCGAATCTCCCTGGTGACGGCCTGGCATTCCTCGCGGACGCGCTGGCCCGGCCAGCCGCCGATGATCGCCGAGAACAGGCCGGCGGGCCCGCCGGCGCGCACGACCAGCACGCCGTCGGGCGGCGGGTCGAACTTGTCCATCGTCTCGCCAGCGAAGGTCGGCGGAATACCCTCGGCGACATCCTGCGCGCCCCAGACGAGGTCCTTGCCCGGCCGCTTCAGCGCTTCGTAAAGCGCGTCCTCGATCTGACGGCGCGACCAGCCGCCGTCCTTGAAGATGCGGTAGTGCTCGGGCGACAGCACCAGCACCGCGTTGCCCGCGCGCACCAGCTTGGGATGACCGACGCCGAACAAACCCATCGCCAGCGAGCGCACCAGCTCGTGCGGCGTGCGCGACTTCTGGTCGATGAAGCCGTGCACGCCCTCGCCGTGGAACAGGGTGACGGCGTTCCTGCCCGCGGCGATGCCGCGGCGCTGGGCCAGCGGCTCCCATGCCGGATCGCTCTCGTCCTCGGCGAAGCAGAAGGTGTACTTGCCCGGATTGCCCAGCGTCGCGCGATCGATCGCGCCGGGGATGCCGCCGCCGACATTGCGCACGATGAGCTGCAGCGCGCGGCCGATCGTGGCGTTGGCGCGATTGCCCTGGCCGAGCGCATTGACGCCCGAGTTCATGCCGATCGCGCGCGCGACCGGCCCGTTGACGATCACGAGCGGCCCCGAGAAATGCGTCGTGCAGAGCAGGCCGTGCAGCGTGAACAGCGGATCGAGGGCGGCCTCGAGCACGCCGAGCACGACCGGCAGGTATTCCGGCTTGCAGCCGGCCATCACTGCATTGATCGCCACCTTCTCGACGGTGCAGGGCGAGAGGTTGGGCGGGATGTTGCCGACGATCTCGCCGGGCTTGCGCTCGGTGCCGGCCAGCATGCGCAGGATGCGCTCGTCGGTCGGCGGCACGACCGGCAGGCCGTCGGTCCAGCCGCGCTCGAAGCAGGCCTCGACCGGGTCGTCCCAATGGCCGAGCGCGATCGCGCGCGAGTGCAGGCCGGTCTCGCCGTAGCGCGCGATCAGCGCTTCCTGCACGCCGGGCTCGACGCTCTTGGAGCCGCAGCCGGGCTGCCAGTCCGGCAGGCCGTCGCCCCTGGCCGCCTCGCCCGCCACGCGCAGCCATTCGCCGCGATGCCAGCCCACGGTGCGTTCGACCTCGCGGCCGCCGGCGAAGCGGATCAGGGTCGGCACGGCCTCGATCTTGAGGTGGAACGAGCGTTCGAGCTCGCCGTCGTGGACCACGCTGCGCACGCCCGAGGGGAAGGTCGGGTCGTCCTGGCTGACGACGGTCAGGTCGCCGGCACGGTCGAGGCTCTGCATCACCGGCTCGACCAGCACGCAGGTCGGGCAGTCACGCTTGGCGACGATGACCAGGCCGTCGCGCGGCAGCAGGGCTCCATCGGGCATGGCGTCAGCTTGCCACGGCCGGGCGGGGGCCGGCTAGGCCTCGAGCAGCGCCATCACTTGTGCATCGATGAACCGCGCGTCGCTCTCGTTTGCCCACGGATTTCCCGCGCGATGCCCCCACAAGGAGTCAATTTCGACCAGCTTTCCCGCGGCCAGGAAGGGCAGCTCGGCGCGATTGTCGTCGGTCCGGAAATAGAGGTCGGTCGCCGAGGGCAGCAGCAGCACCTTCGCCTTGATCCCGGCCAGCGCCATCTCGAGGTCGCCGCGGTAGAGATCGTTGGCCGAGATGTCGCTCATCTGCCAGGTGCGGAGCTGGGCGAGCAGGTCGCGGCTGTCGCGCCGCACGAAGCCTGCCTCCCAGGAGCGCACCAGGAAATCCTCGAGCGAGGCGAAGCCCAGCTCGCGCCACATCTCGCGGCGGTAGAAGGTCTGGCTCAGCGCCCAACCGGCATAGATGCGGCCCATGGCGCGCTTGCCCTCCTCCTCGGTCCGCGCCGCCATCAACGTCGCTCGAACGCCCTCGAGGAAGACGAAGTTGTGCGGCGCGGTCCGCGCCGAGCCGCAGTTCACGACGATGCGCTCGACCGAGGCGCCGAACAGGGCGGCCCAATGATAGGCCTGCTGCGCGCCCATCGACCAGCCATAGACCAGCTTGACCCGCTCGACGCCGAACAGCTCGTTCATCAGCCGGCGCTGCTGCATGACGTTGTCGTAGGTCGTCACCTCGGGGAACGGCCCGTCGTAGGTCGAGGGCGAGGTCGACAGGCCGTTGGTGAACATGTTGGGGATGACGATGAAGTAGCGGCTCGGATCGAGGCAGTGACGCACGTCGACCAGCCATTCGATGTCGCTGTGCTGCGCCGAATAGCTCGTCGGATAGACAATGACGTTGTCGCGCCTGGGCGAGAGCGTGCCGTAGGTCTTGTAGACGATGCGCGCGCCCCGCAACGTGCCGCCGCGCTGCAGCGCGATGTCGCCGCACTCGAAGATGCCTTCGCTGGTTCTCATGGGAAGCTGCGCACGATCTCGCGGTTGACCTGGACGTAGCCCGTCGCGACGTGCGCGAGGTGCGGGCGGAGATGGCGATGCGCTTCCGGCAGGTTGTGGAAGGCGATGTTGGGCAGCAGGTGATGCTCGGCGTGGTAGGGCAGGTTCCACATGATGAAGCGCACCAGCGGATTGCTCAGGGTGGTGCGGGTGTTGGCGAAGCCGTCGTCGGAGTTGGGGCAGAGTGTATGCTCGCACAGCAGGTAGAGCCGCAGCAGCGGCGCGCCGACGGCGAGCGGGATCAGCCATACCCAGAGCAGCACGTCGGTGCGCAGCGCGATCGAGCCCGCGAGCAGCACGGCATAGAAGGCGAGCAACCAGCGGCCCCAGCGCCGCACCTCGGGCCAGGCGCTGTCGTGGATATAGGTGACGTCGCCACGGAAGCCGAACGGGAACAGCAGGATGTCGCGAAAACGCAACCTGAAGAACGGGATGGCGCTCACACGGTAGAGATAGTTGCCCCAGCTGCGCGGCGTGCCCGAGGTCACCAGCTCGGGGTCGCGCAGCGGGTCCTGCGTATAGCGGTGATGGGCCATGTGGTAATGCCGGTAGAAGCCGGCATTGTTGAGGATCGCCGCGCCGGAGAAGAAGGCCAGCAGGTCGGCCAGCCGCCGCGTCTTGAACGAGCCGTAGTGCACCGACTCGTGCATCGCCGCGAACAGCGCGTTGACCAGGATGCCCTGCAGCAGCAGCGCGGGCAGCACCCACCACGTCCCCTTCGCCGCCAGCACCAGCCAGCCTCCGGCGACCAGCAGCGCGGCGTGCGCCGCGGTCTGCTTCAGCCCCGCCCAGTCCGACCGGGCATAGAGCTGCTTGAGCACGGCGGCGGGCACGACCCGCATCTGGCGGGCGCGCTGGCCGGTGACGACGTAGGTGTCTGGCATGACGTCGTGGCCTTGCAAGAAGCGTGCGGCCGCTAGGTGCCCGGATGGGCCCACAGCCCGTCGCGGTAGTTGGCCTCGAGCGCGGCCTCGCGCCTGGCCTTGTCCTCCTCGCTCATGGCGAGGCCGAGCTGGTCGACGACGACGCGCGAGAGCGACGGCATGAAATCCCGGGGCTGGGCGTATTCGCCGGTCCACAGGCGCGAGCGCAGCAGCGCCTTGGCACAATGGAAGTAGGCCTGGCGCACGCTCACCACGATGGCGCATTTCGGCGCCTTGCCCTGGACCGCCATGGCGGCGAGCAGCTCGGGATCGACCGACAGCCGCGCCGTGCCGGCCAGCCGCGCCGTCTCGTTGGTGCCGGGCATCAGGAAGATCAGCGCGATCTCGGGGTTCTCCAGGAGGTTCTTCAGCGTGTCGAGCCGGTTGTTGCCCGGCCGGTCGGGGATGGCGACGGTATGGGCGTCGATCACCTTGAACGAGCCCGGCGGGTCGCCGCGCGGCGTCACGTCCTGCTTGCCCGCCGCATCGGCGGTGGCGACGAAGCAGATCGGCGACAGGGAAATGAACTTCGCGAGGTGGGGATCGATGTGGCCGATGTCCTTCTGCGCGGCGATCGCGCTGACCGGCGCGTACGATCCGACCAGCGCGGCGGCGGCGGCGGCGTCGAGCACGGCGGGCGATCGAGCGGCGATGGAATCGGGCATATCGATGGCTCCAATACGGCCGGAATCGGGCCGGCGCAGCGGTCAAAAGGCGCAACCCGGCGCAATCGGGAGGCGTTGGGAGGGGCAGGATCACACACGAGGAGAACCCCGATGAGCGACTATATCCCCAAGGACCCCCTGACGCCCAACCCGAACGACCCGCGCAACTACGACCGTTATGGCAACGCCCGGTTCGAACCCGCAATGGACGACGGCGCGGGCAAGGGCCCGTACATCCTGCTCGGCCTGCTGATGGCCATCGGCCTGATCGGCGGCATGCTCTATTTCAACGGCTCGCCGAAGACCGGCGCCGACGTGGCCCAGGCGCCGCGCCCCGCGATCGAGCGGACCGTGCCGACACCGGCACCGGCCAGCCCTGGCGCGCCGGCCCTGACGCCGACCAACCCGGCTCCCGCCGCGCCGATCGAACGCCCTGCACCGCCGGCGACGCAGCAGTAGTCGTGCAGTCAAAAGAAAGCCCGGCCGCGCGATGAGGGAGCGCGGTCGGGCGAGACAGGCCTCTGTCTGAAGAAACCCCTAGCACAATCGGGCCGGGGGTTTCTTCACGTCTGGGTGAAAAAGGTGTGGGTAGGATGACAAAAGGCGGATGTCACATCCTGTCGATGAACCCGACCACCTGCTCGAGCCGCCCATCCGCCGCGAGGGCGCAGAAATCGACGCCCTCGACGACCGCCGGCCCCGCCTCCGGCCCGAGCGACCAGGAGAAGCGGAGCTGCCCGTTGTGGGAGTCGACCTTCGAGGTGCGCCGCAGCACGAACCCCGGGAAACGGGCTTGGACGGCCGCCAGCATGGCATCGATACCGGCATGCCCGTCGCTCGCCATCAACGGATCGCGATAGCGACCCGCCTCGGCCCAGGCGCGGGCGATGCCGGCCTGGCGGCGGGCGGGATCGGTTTCGTTCCAGGTGGCGACGTAGGCTTCGACGGTGGTGTCTGTGGTCGACATGGTCATGGCTTCCTCCGTGACAAGTGACGATGGAAGGGAGGTAAACCTGGAACGGGTCCGCAAGCGATTGTCTCGAAGGTAATCAAGCGGGGGAGCCGGGCTGTGGTTGCGATGTCGTTGCAAGTTCGCTCAAATGATCGGGCTTATGACAAACCCGTTCTTCGATCATCCAATCCTGATGGCCTGCGACCACGCCGACCTGCTGGAGGTCTACGATACCGAGCGCCATCTGCTCTATGTGGCCTGTACGCGAGCGCGTGACTTCCTGCTGGTAACAGCCATAAGCCCGGACTCCGAGTTCCTGGAAGGTCTGGCCGGCACGCGTGATTGAAAATCAGTTCGCGCGGAGTACCTTGACGCCATGAACAAAGCGGCCCTGCTGCAGCAACTGGAGCACCTCGCGCCTCGCGAGCGCCTTGAGGTGGCGTACGGCCTGCTCGACAGCGTGCTTCACGATCAGGACGCGCCGCCGCTCACCGATGAGCAGCGGGAAGAGTTCCGCGAACGGCTCGCCCATCACCGTGCTCACCCCGATGAGCCGCGTGTTACCTTGGCCGAAATCCGCCGCAAGCTGATCGGTTCTTGAACGCCGCGTGGCGCGCGTTACCTACACGACGGCTGCCGCGGCTGAGGTCCGGGCAATCTTCCGCAATTGCCAGGACGAACGCGACGGGCTCGGCATCGAGTTTCTCGATGAGGTTCTCCGAGTGGAGGAGCATCTCGGCCTCAATCCAGCGCT
>CAMFJT010000194.1 GCA_945957125.1 uncultured Rhodospirillales bacterium
AGGAGGAGGAGGAGGCGCGGGAGGAGGGGGCGCGGCTGCCGCCGCCTCTTTCGGCGCGGCCGCAACCTCCTCGGTCCCGCCGCCCGCGACCTCCAGCCGGACCAGCTCGGAGCCGACGGCGAGCACGCTGCCGACCTCGCCGCCCAGCGCGACGACGGTTCCGGCGACGGGCGAGGGGATCTCGACCGTCGCCTTGTCGGTCATGACAGCGGCGAGGATCTGGTCCTCCAGCACCGACTGGCCGACCTTGACGTGCCATTCGACGACCTCGGCCTCGGCCACGCCTTCGCCGACATCGGGCATCTTGATGATCCGCGTGCCCATCGCTCAGGCCTCCGTCACGGCCTTGAGGGCACGCCCGACGCGGGCCGGCCCGGGGAAGTAATCCCATTCCTGCGCGTGCGGGTAGGGCGTGTCCCAGCCCGTGACCCGCGCGACCGGCGCCTCCAGGCAGTAGAAGCAATGCTCCTGCACCAGCGCCACCAGCTCCGCGCCGTAGCCGCCTGTCAGCGTCGCCTCGTGCACAACCACGCAGCGGCCGGTCTTCTCGACCGAGGCCTTGATGGTCTCGAGGTCGTAGGGCAGCAGCGTGCGCAGGTCGATGATCTCCGCGTCGATGCCGGTTTCGGCGGCGGCGGCCTCGGCCACGAACACCATCGTGCCGTAGGCCAGCACCGTCACCGCCGCCCCCGCGCGTCGGATCGCGGCCTTGCCCAGCGGCACGGTGTAGTGCCCGTCCGGCACCTCGCCCTGCGCATGCCGCGCCCACGGCGTGACGGGCCGGTCGTGATGGCCGTCGAACGGGCCGTTATAGAGCCGCTTGGGCTCGAGGAAGATCACCGGGTCGTTGTCCTCGATCGCTGAGATCAGCAGGCCCTTGGCGTCGTAGGGATTGGACGGCACGACGGTCTTGAGGCCGGCGACATGGACGAACAGCGCCTCCGGGCTCTGGCTGTGAGTCTGGCCGCCGAATATGCCGCCGCCGGTCGGCATGCGCACCACCAGCGGCGCGGTGAACTGGCCGTTCGAGCGATAGCGCAGGCGGGCGGCCTCCGAGACGATCTGGTCGTAGGCGGGGTACATGTAGTCGGCGAACTGGATCTCGACGCACGGCCGCAAGCCATAGGCCGCCATGCCGACGGCGACGCCGACGATGCCGAGCTCGCTGATCGGCGTGTCGAAGCAGCGGCTGGTGCCGTATTTCTGCTGCAGGCCCTGGGTGCAGCGGAACACGCCGCCGAAATAGCCCACGTCCTCGCCGAACACGACGACATTGTCGTCGCGCGCCATCGACACGTCGATCGCATCGCGGATCGCCTCGACCATGGTCCTGCGCGGCATCGCTCAGGCCCCCGGCTCGTGCTTCGGATCGGACATGGATACTCCCGGTTCGACGATCACCGGGACACTATCCACGTATTCGCTGTCGGGACCAAGACATCGGCGCGCGCCGGTTTGACGATCAGTTCCAGGCCCTGCCCGCGGGGTCCCACCGGCCTCGTGCGCCTTCCGGTCGGCCGAGGCTCGCGATCACGGGGCCGAAGAAGCGGCGCAGCTCCGCCTGCAGCTCTGCGAGCGGCGGGGGCTTGAGCGCCGGCGGGCTGCGGCGCAGGAAGCCGGTCCAAAGCCCGCGTGCCTCGGCGATGCGGGCGAAAGTCTCGGTCAAGCCAATGGGCATGTCGTTGGGGATCGCGGTCCCGCGCCGGCGAAGCGTCCCTTCTACCGCTTCGATCACGGTCGCCAGATCGAAAGGCAAGGTGTGGATGATGACCCAGATGTCGTTGAGGTCCTTGACCCGGCCGTTGGTCACGCCGAAGCGGATGATCGCTTCAAACTTCTCTGCGATGACGGTTTCGGGCGGATACATCAGAACGGTCGCTTGCGGCAGGTCCGGCAGGAGTCCGGGGAAGGCGCTGCGCTTCGGCGGCGGGTGGACGTGATCTCCGAAGCCGATGTCGACCAGCACGCGGATCCGGGCGCGGTCGAGTTCGGCCGTCACGCTCACGCTGAGGCCCCGGTACGTGTTGGCTTCACGGAGAGGGACGACCTTCAATGTCGTCGCGTCGAAGAGGATGCCGTCGTCAGGGACCGCGACCCGACAGATCCGCGTGAAGAGGGCTGCGATCGCCGCCGGCTCGGGATCGCCATAGCCCAGGAGATCGAGGTCGCCGGTCGGGCGGAAAATCTGTTCGGGCCACGCAACGAACAGCATCGCACCCTTGAGCACATAGCGGTCCGCCGCCTCGCTTTGCGCGAGGCGGAAGAGCAGGCGCTCGATGGCGTAGCGGACCAGGATGCGCTGGAAGCTGTCGCCATGCTCCCTGGCATGCTGAAGCAGCCTCGCGCGGATCTAGGCAGCACGATTCTTGAGGAGCCTCGCGGTCACTGCAGGATCTTGATGAGCGGCTCCATCCGACGGGTGACCCGATCGACGGAGGCAAACTTCATGAGTTCGCCCGGAGTCGTTTTCCTTTGTTCCAGGGCATCGCGCAGGGCTTCGATGGCGACATCTTCTCCGACATGGCGGCGATGCTTGAAGCAATCGGCGATGGTTTTCGCCACGCCGTAGATCGGCACCCGTACCCCCTCCACCTCGATATGCCCGACACCTGCCGTCAGCGCCTCGCCCGTCGCCCGCACGATTTCCAGGCGGAGCCCGGCCGCGCGCGGCGTTCGGGCCTTGTGCGGGATGGTCATCCACACGGCGTGGGGCAGCTGGGTGGTCAGCTCATGATGGCGAAGGGCGCTGAGCAGGCTGACGATGCCGTTCGGGACCAGTCGGGCGGCCTCGGCCAGATCGTGAGCAGCGTTCTCGCCGACACGCTCCGGTTCCTGATAAAGGCCGCGGCCCAGACGAACCAGCTTGCCCGCCTCTGTCAGCCGCTTGAGATAGACGAGCGGGACGCCGGCGGCCGTGAAATCCCGCGCGCGCGCGATGCCTCGAGCCTGAGCGACGCTAAGGGCTCGATCGGCGTGTGTCGTATGACGTGCGACCATGATGTTATTAATTGTAGGCAGAAAGTGAACTTTTGTCGACAAATGAGAACAAGCTCGCTGGAGCCTACGCAGGCTGGGGGGCGACCGGCGCGCAGGAAGAATCCGAGCGGCACCTGGCTGAAATATACGCCTATGATCGAACGTTCAGACTCCCGCCTGCTGTCGCTGCCGGCGCAGATGGGGCGGCATCTCCTCGTAGACGCCCTCGAACATGTCGCGCGCGGAGGGATGCGGGCCGGTGTGCAGGGTGCCGTGGGTCTCGGCCTCCTTCTGGACCGCGATCACCCCGGCGAGGATCTCGGCCTCGGCCTGGGCATGGCGCTCGTCCGACCAGGCGCCGAGGCGGATCAGGTGCTGCTTCAGCCGCAGCACCGGATCGCCCAGCGGCCAGGCCTCGGACTCCGTCTTGGGCCGGTAGGCGCTGGGATCGTCGGACGTCGAATGCGCGCCGACGCGATAGGTGACGTACTCGATCAGCGTCGGCCCGAGGTTGCTTCGCGCGCGCTCGACCGCCCAGCGCGCGACGGCGTGGACGGCGAGATAGTCGTTGCCGTCGACGCGCAGCGCGGGGATGCCGAAGCCCAGGCCGCGCGCGGCGAAGGTGCCCGAGCCGCCGCGGGCGATGCCCTGGAAGGTCGAGATCGCCCACTGGTTGTTGACGATGTTGAGCACGACCGGCGCCTTGTAGGTCGAGGCGAAGACCAGCGCGGCGTGGAAGTCCGACTCGGCGGTCGAGCCGTCGCCGATCCAGGCGGCGGCGATCTTGGTGTCGCGCTTCATCGCCGAGGCCATCGCCCAGCCGACCGCCTGGACGAACTGGGTGGCGAGGTTGCCCGAGATCGAGAAGAAGCCGTGCTCGCGCGAGGAGTACATCACCGGCAGCTGCCGGCCCTTCAGCGGATCGCGCTCGTTGGAATAGATCTGGGACATCATGTCGAGCATCGGATAGCCGCCGGCGATCAGCAGCCCGGCCTGGCGATAGGTCGGGAAGTTCATGTCGCCCGGCGCCAGCGCCTTGCGGAAGGCGCAGCTGACGGCCTCCTCGCCCATGTGCTGCATGTAGAAGGAGGTCTTGCCCTGGCGCTGCGCCATCTGCATGCGCGCGTCGAAGGCGCGCAAGGTCATCATGTGGCGCAGGCCCTCGCGCAGCTCCTCGGTCGTGAGCAGCCCGGCCCACGGCCCGACCGCCTCGCCCTCGGGCGTGAGCACGCGGATGATCGGATAGGCGAGCTCGCGGATCGCCTCCGGCGCGACATCGACCGCCGGCCGCGGCACCTCGCCGGCGCGCGAGATCTTCACGTCGCTGAAGTCGGGCGTCCCGCCCGGCCGCACCGCGGGGGCGGGGACGTGGAAGGAGAGGCGGGCGGGGTCGGACATGGCGGGCTCCCGGGGGCGGCTAGACTGACGGACAGTAGCGGGCATTCGGTTGTTTGCCGAGCTTTGGTCCGTCCACGCGAACGGAGTGCCGTTCAGACCGTTTTGGTCACGGCTTGCCTGAGGCTATCGCGCGTCGTCTCGTCGATCATGCTGATGTTGTAGAGGTGCTCGACCAACGCCGAGATGCCGACTTGAAGGGTGCCGGCGGCGGATGCCACGGTGTTTGCGTCGACCATTCCGGCGCCGAGCGACCGCCTCACCAGGCTGCGAGGCATCAGAAGCATCGCGGCGAATGCATTGGCTCGCTTCTCGACGCTTGGCGGCGCCCACGATCCGCTGACGTGCGTCACCCGCCGCGCGAAGCCTCGATCATACAAGAGATGAAACAGCTCATGGGCCAGGGTGAAGCGCTTCCCGGCTTCATTGGCGTTATAGTCGCTGGTGTTGTTGACGAGAATGGTCGGTGCGTACCCGGAACCTGCGATTGCGATTCCACGAATGGTGCTCGTCCTCAGCATTCTTTCGACAATCTCGACATTCCACTTGGCCAGCAGGGCGCGAATGTCAATGAAGTCGGAGTCGCCCGGCAAGGCATATTCTTCGAGGAGCTGCTCCGCCGCTTCGTAGCCTTCCTCATATGGAACGCCGGTCGGTGCGCCCACCGTGTCGTCGACCAGCTCTTGAAATGCTGGACTCTCGCTGCCGCCCGCCTTCGACGACAAGAGCCCCAGCAAGGTCTCCATGTCCGCGCGCCCGATATCGGGACTTACTCCGCCAAACATGAGGACTGCTTCATCCAAGATGGCCAGCGCCGGTGCGTATTTCAGCCTGATGCTCTCATCCGGCAAATGAGCTCTTTTCCGAAGGGTGGATAGCTCCGAAAAAAGCCGGGCTGGCAGATATGCGGCTTCGAGGCTGAAAGCCGACAAACGCTTCAGCTCCGAAAGACGCTCTTCCAGCCTTGCGATCGATTGCCTGTCTTCGTCGGCAAGCTTCCGCTCCCCAGCGTTCACGCCGACCCAGTTCAGCATTTCCCAGAGAGGACCGGCCACTTGCGCAACCGGCAACATCGCGACGCCCGGCATGAGCTCGAAACGAAAGCCATCGGGAGCGTATTCGGGTTGACGCGAAGTCCATGAAATCTCAATCTCGTCGCGCAATCGTCGGAAAAATACGTCCGGATAGAGTGCGCTGGAATCCGCGGAGCGGAGGGAGTGGCGCGACCACCAAGCCCGAGCGCTCGAGTAACTCTCCCCTGTAAGGAGCCCGTAATCGGCATCGATCAGCCTCCGGAGCGCCAGCAGTGTCGCGGTTGCGGCGGGTGCGCTGCTATTCTCCCGCCACGCGAAGCGCTCCTCATGGAGGAGGTGAACCCATTTATCGGCGATCCACTCGAAAACCGGCAGCAGGTACCATTTCACACCTTCAGAGCTTGCTCCGGCGTACTCGTTTCGCGACAGCACATGGTGGTTGACGGTCAGCCGCAACTCGCCCATCGACCAGCCGCCGACAGCCGGACGGCGCTCGGCAGGCTCGGGATCCTCTGCCCAGCGCACGGCGATCTCCATGCGCGTCTTGTCTCCGAATTGAACCCAGCTCGTCATTGCCCGTCAGCCGAGAGCGCCCAATGAATAGTCTTCCGATCGAAGGAAAAATACTTCCTTATCGCGCGGTGCGTCACCTTGTGTTCCCCGACCCACTGACTCCTGATCCAGTCAGGTACGCTTTCCCAAGGGACCGGATATCCATGCCAGGTTCCATCCGCCGTAGGCCTCGCCTCGAAGGCAATATTACGAGCCGTTGCGAATCGTCGCCCAGTGGCCGGATCGATGAGCGCGCTACTGAAGAGTATCGACGCCTCGGTCATTTCCCACGGATACGCGAAAACATCGTCACCCAGATTGTCATCAGGTGTTCGATGGGTCCATTCCGGGCACAGGGTCCCTTTCGGCCCCCTGGCGGGACGATTCTTGTGCTTGGGACTGCCCCTGTAGGTCGGCTGCAGCAATTTCTACTCGCGCTGGAAAACGACTGAGGTAAGCGTAGCTGCGCGCGACCTCGAACACCAGCCAATCGCGCTTGCCTCCCGGGTCGATGACTATTGACGATGTCGAGCACGGTCGGCGCCGTGTAAATTGAGTCGAACCATCGCCGATCCAGTCGGCTGCGATCTTCATGTCACGCTTCGGCTCGCAAAAGGGATGCGGAAGACGGCGAGGCCGCGCTTCATCTGACGGATGTCGACCGCAGACGCCTGCAGGTGGCGCTGACCTTCCTCGGCTTCGGGACGGGAGGCAGCGACGGCCAGTTCGGCCCGCTGACTCGTCAGGCGATCGCGAACTGGCAGAAGAAGCATGGCGCCGCGCCCACGGGCTTCCTCACGGCCGCGCAACGTCAGTCGTTGCTGAAGGATGGCGCGGTCGGGATCGCGAATGCCGAGAACGCGGCGAGAAGAATGGCCGATCAGAGTTCCACGGAGGTCGCGCCAGAGCCGGTGGAGAAACCCAAGCTGCCAAATGTTCCTGACACCCCGAAGCCGGGGCCCGTGAAACCGCCGCGGGCGCCGCCGATCTGGATTTCGCCAGGGCTTTAGGAACAGACGAGAAGGAATGACGATGCTGTCGATCGGAGCCCTCGGGGGCCGGGCCTGCCGGATGGCCTGCCTGACGCTGTTTTCGGGCGCGGTCCTCGCCGCGCCCGGAGGGCCGGCACGCGCCGACACCCTGCCGCTGGAGCGCGGCGTCTACGTGCCGGCGGACGTTCCCTGTGCGAAGGTGTCGTAAGGCACGGTCTCGAACTACGACGGAAAGTCGATCCACGGCGGGCATTTCACCTGCACGATGCGGGTCCTCGGCCAGACTGGCGACTCATGGCGACACATGGCGCCTCGAACGGCGGTGCGAGAGCCTGCGAGGCGATGTGGCCCAGCTGCAGGAAACGCTCCAGATCACCAGCCGCACGAGCTACGTGCTGAAGAACCAGAACGGTACCTTCCGCGACCGCTTGTGCCGACCCGCCGAGATGCCCAAGCCGTTCGGGACGCGCTGAGCGCCTCCGGTCCGCGCTACTGCGCCGCCAGGCCCGTCACCGCCAGCGACTGCTGCTGCATGAAGCGCGCGATCGCCTCGATGTCGCCGGCGACCATGTCGCCCGAGAGGCCGACCTTGGCGGCGAGGTCGGGCATCGGCGCCACCTCGTAGTCGACCACCGCGTGGCGGGTCTGGCCCGCGCCGGCATGCAGCTTGCGCATGTTGTAGCGCAGCACGGCCTGCGAGGGATGCGAGCAGTAGCAGGCGACCATCAGCACGCCGTCCTCGCGCCGCGCATCGTCGAGCGGTTCGGCGCGGCGGCTGTCCTCCGCCCGCAGGCCGCGCTGGCGCAGGCCGAAGGCGATCACCGCGGCGGCCGCGTCGTCGACCTCGCCGCGGCCGCCGACGCAGTGGAACAGCACGCTGTGCGCCGGCGGCCTGGCGTCTTCTCCATCGGCCTTCTCGTCGTCCGCCCGCTTCTCGCCGAAATGCTCCTCGAGCAGGTCGAGCACCTCGTCGGTGCCGTCGACGATGGTGGCGGTCTGCTTGGCGTCGAGCCGGCGCAGCTCGCGGTCGTGGTCGGCGAGGACGAGCATGCGGCCGAGCGACTCGTCGAGGCCGTGCTCCAGCCCCTTGTCCTCGATCTCCTTGAGCGCCACGGCGGCGGCGTCGACCACCGCGCCGCGGATCAGCCGGCGGTAGACCTGCTGGTGCGACTCCAGCGCCGGCTCGTCGCCCAGCAGCACGCGCAGGAACTGCAGGTTGGGCACGTGCGTGCCGAGCACCAGCAGGCAGATGGTGAGCGGCGTCGACAGCAGCAGGCCGATCGGCCCCCACAGCATGCCCCAGAAGATCGCCGACAGGATGAGCGCGAGCGGCGTCACGCCGGTCGATTCGCCGAACAGCAGCGGTTCGACGAGCTGGCCGATCAGCAGGTCGAGGCCGACGATCAGGCCGAGCACCAGCAGCGGCTGCAGCCAGCCCGGCATCACCGCGAGCGCGATCACCGTCGGCAGCAGCGCGCCCATGACCGCGCCGACATACGGCACGAAGCGAAAGGCGCCGGCCAGCAGGCCCCACAGCAGGGCGTTGGGCATGCCGAGGGCGAACAGCCCGATGCCGACGATCACGCCGAAGCCGAGATTGGTCGCCAGCTGCAGCGACAGCACGCGCGCGATGCGCGCGGCGGCGTCGCCCACCGCCTGCGAGGTGGCGTGCACGTCGGCGCCGAACAGGCGCACGAACTTGTCGCTCAGCCGGTCGCGGTCGAGCAGGATGAACAGAGCCAGCACGATGACGATGCCGATCGACAGCAGCGGGTGGACCAGCGGCGCCACGAACGAGGCCACCGAGGCGAGGTTGGACTCGCTGCTCTGCACGCGCAGCGCCGGCGCCGCGGCGTTGGCCTCGGGCGAAAGGTCCTGCGCGAGCGAGGCGGTCATCGAGATGAAGCGGCTGACCGGCCCGGCGCCCTCGGAGAGCTGGCGCACGTCCTTGATCTTCTGGTGCAGGTTGCTCTGGTAGCCGGCCAGGCTGCCGGCGACCTCGGCGAGCTGGCTGGCGGCGAGCACCGCCAGCACGCCGATGCAGGCCAGCGCGCCCAGCATCGCCACCCCGACCGCCAGCGGCAGCGGCAGCACGCGGCGCAGCGCGTTGACCAGCGGGTTGAGGATGAAGGCGAACATCACCGCGACGGCGACCGGGATCAGCACCTCTTGGCCGAACGAGAGCGCCAGGATCGCGGTCGCGCCGAGGAAGGTGAAGGCGACGGCGCGCGCCAGGCGCGGATCGCGGTCGTCGCCGCCGAGCGTGGGCAGCCTCACTGCGGCGCGTCGGGATGGACGAGGGCGTGGACGAAGGCGAGCTTCTCCAGCGCCGGCGTCGAGAGCACGAAGGGATAAAGGTCTGCCTGGCCCATCGAACGATTGAGGCTGTTCAGCGCGATGGTGAGCGGCAGCCAGCTCTCGGTCAACCGGTCGAACGGCTGCGTGCGGTAGGGATCGAAATCGACCGAGGCGTCGAGCTCCTCGCCCTCCGCCACGCGCGGGCGCGTCGACAGGCCGAAGGCGGCGGCGGTCTCCAGCGTGTCGATGAGATGGAGGTAGTGCGCCCAGGTCTCGGCGAAGTCCTCCCACGGGTGCATCGTGGCGTAGGCGGTCACGAAGCGCGACGGCCAGTCGGCCGGCGCGCCTTCGTTGTAATGGCGTTGCAGGGCCTGGCCGTAATCGAGCGTGTCGTCGCCGAACAGCGCGCGGCACGGCTCGAGCTTCTGGCCGTCGCGCACCAGCCGGTCCCAGAAATAATGGCCGATCTCGTGGCGGAAATGGCCGAGCAGGGTGCGGTAGGGCTCGTGCATGGCCACGCGGCTGCGCTCGCGCTCGGCGTCGTCGGCCTCCTTCAGCGCGATGGTGATGAGGCCGTTGTCGTGGCCGGTCATCACCTTCGGGCCGTGCTCGGCGATGTCGGCGAGGAAGTCGAAGGCGAGCCCGGTCTCGGGCTGCTCGAGCTTGGTCGCGAGCGGCAGCTCGAGGCGCAGCAGCGAGTAGAACAGCCGGTGCTTGGCCCATTCGATCTTGCGCCAGGCCGCGGCGTTCTCGTCGAGGCTGATGTCGGGGATGGTGCGGTTGTGGCGGCAGCACAGGCAGAGCGTCTCGGGCGCGTCGGCCTCGATCAGCCAGTTGCACGAACCGTGGCGGAAATTGTCGCACAGGCGGAACGGCTTGTCGGGCGCGGCCAGCGCCTTGAAGGCGTCGCCCTCGGGCTCGATCGCGGTGATGCGCGTGGCGGTCGGCAGGTAGGCCAGCGCATGGCCGCACTTCTCACAGAGGGTGTTCTCGAAGTGCACAATCTGCCCGCACGCCTGACACTTGAACAAACGCATCTCGACTCCTCGGAAGATCTACTCGTCGGTCCGGTTGGTGAAGCGGGCATTGCCCAGCCCGGTGCCGATCGTCATCACGCCCCAGCGGCGGACGTCCTTCATGTTGGGGACCTCGCTCAGCCCCTGCACGACGGCATCGTTGTGCATCTGGATGACGATGTCGTTGCCGTCGATCCGCGGCAGCCGCTCGAGCAGTGCGCCGGGCAGGTGGAAGCCTTCGCCCTCCCAGTTGCCCGGCAGGTTCTGGCCGCCCTTGAGGATGGTGCCCTTCTCGTCGATCAGGCCGGGGCAGCCGATGCCGACGAACGGCGCCAGCTTGAGCTTCTCCTTGGCCGCGCGCTCGATCAGCTTGACCAGCATGGCCGCGATCCGCTCGACGGCCTGCTCGCGGGTCGGCTTGTCGTCGGAATGGCGCCAGTGCTCGCGCTTCCAGACGTCGGCCTCGGCCACGTCGCCGCGCTTGTCGACGTTGAGCTCGACGATGCCGGCGCGCACGTTGGTGCCGCCGATATCGACCGCCAGGATGGCGTCGTGGCCGGCCATGATCCAGGCCGGGGCGAGCTGCACGGCGCCGATCAGCCCGGCCTCGTCGGGATGGTTGGCGATGGTGCAGAGCTCGATGTCGATGCCGGCGGTCTTGAGCATGATCAGCGCGCGGCCCATCGCCAGCTCGCCGATCCGGCTGCCGGTCAGCCCGCCGCCGAGCACGATGCGCTCGGTGCCTTTCCACGAATCGAGCCGCAGGAAGCGGCGCACCACGGTGCACAGCTCGCCGGCGAACTCCTCGACCACGGTGTGGACCAGCGCGGCGGCGGTCGCATCGTCGCCGTTCATCATCTTGTCGAGCTTGGTCTTGCTGACCTCCTCCATCGGCGTGTCGCCGAGCGGATCGTCGCCGCTCTTGCGCAGCCGCTCGCGCCAGTCGGCGAGGATGGCGCGGAAGGCGCGGCGGCTGGCGCGGTCGCCGACGAAGCCTTCGTCGTCGCGCAGCTCCTCGTTGTAGGTATCGACGCTGACGGCCGGCAGCAGACGTCCGCCATGGGCAAGCGGGCCGGGCGGCAGCGGCGCCGGGCCGGGGGCGAGATCGTTCAAGGCAAGCTCCTCGACAGGGCGGCGGCTAGCGCTTGGCCGGGGAGGCGCGCCGCTGCGGCCGACCGAGCGAGCGCAGCTGGCTCACCTCACGCATCGTGCGCCATCGCCGTCCCATGGTGCGAAAACCGAGCAGCGTCAGGCCGAGAACCGGCAGGAGGACAGACAGGACAGAGCTGAGCCGCATGTGCCATTCCCTGAGCGCGTCGCCGGCGATGTTGCCGACTTGTGCTGGCATAACGGCGCACGCCGCGCGGCGTTCCGCGCCCGCGCGCACTCGCGGCCTCTTCGAGCAACGACGAGAAGAACAGGTCCCGTGCGCGCTCAGGGCGCGACGCACTTCTTCCGCAGCGAATCGAACAGCGTCTCGTCGGGCTCGCCGGTCTCGGGCTGTCCGGCGGAGGCCTGGAACTTGCGGATCGCCGCGCGCGTGGTCGGGCCGACCGTGCCGTAGACGGTGCCGTCATACAGGCCGAGATCGCGCAGCATGCCCTGGATGGCCTTGCCCTGCTCGGTCTTCTCGCCCGGCCAGGGCCCGTCGCCGGCGCAGCGCGACTTGGCGGGGGGAGCGGCCGGGTCGGCAGACGCGGCCGCCGGTGCCGCCTGTGCCCCCGGCGCCGAACAGCCCACCGGCACCCCCGGCGCCGCCGGCCCCGACGACGACCGACTCCACGAAACCGCTGGTTCCGCCGCCCGTACCGCCGGCACCGCCCTGGCCGAACAACAGTCCGCCGGTGCCGCCAGCGCCGCCCGTCCCCGCCACTCCAAGCAGTGCCGCCCCGCCCGCGCCGCCGGCGCCGCCGGTT